>JADGRF010000072.1 GCA_017881055.1 Sandaracinaceae bacterium | reverse complement strand
GGCTCGGCAGCCAAAGACAGTGGAAGCGGCAGCTTCTGCAGCGTCACGCATGTCGGTGCAAGCCGCTCCGATCTAGCAGCGCTCACGCTTGGCTTGCTCGGCCTCATCGCGGTTTCGCGCCGTCGTCGCAGCGCACGTCGCGTCTGAATTGACACGTGAGGAGAGCCGCGCAGGCCGGCGCCGCCGAAGAGATTCGGGGGCGCCGGCCTGCGCGTTTCTCGTGGTAGACCACGCGTCCACACCTTCCGCAGGGGACGCATGGATTTCACCATCAACGAGGAAGATCGTCTGCTGCAGCAATCGGTACGCGATTTCGTCGAGGAACAAGTCAACAGCCGCTGGCGCGAGATCGAGGAACACAAGCTCATTCCGGACGACATGATCGCGGACGCGCGCGATCTCGGTCTGCTCGGGCTGAGCATTCCGGAGCAATACGGCGGCATGGGCCTGTCGGTCGTGCAGAAGGCGCTCGTGCACGAGATACTGGGTCGTGGTCCGTGGGGCCTCTCCACGTACATCAGCGTGCACACCGGCATCGGCTGCGTCGGGATCGTTCGCTTCGGCAGCGACGCACAAAAACAAAAGTACCTGCCCAAGATGGCGAGCGGCGAATGGATCGGCTCGTTCGCATTGACCGAGCCGAACGCAGGCTCCGACGCGGGCGCGATGCAGTCGACCGCAGTGCGCAAAGGCGACGAGTGGATCTTGAACGGCGTCAAGACGTTCATCACGAACGCACCGAAGGCACATCACTTCATGGTGTTCGCGCGCAGCGAAGAAGGCATCTGCGCGTTTCTCGTGGATCGCGAAGCGCCCGGCGTGCGCATCGGCCAGGTCTTCAACACGATTGGCCACATCGGCTCGACGCCCGCTGAAGTCGTGATGGAAGATTGCCGTGTGCCGCGGGACGCGCTGGTCGGTGAAGAAGGCAAAGGCTTCGAGTACGCCAAGCGTTGCTTGTCGGAGGGCCGCACCACGCTCGCGAGTCGCTGCGTCGGCACCGCCCAGAAAGCGATGGAGCTCGCTCTCGAATACGGCGCCGCGCGCAAGACGTTCGGCAAACCGCTCGTCGAGCATCAAGCACTCGCGTTTCGCTTCGCGCAGATGAGCGCACGCACCGAAGCGACGCGCCTGTGTTGCTACCGTGCGGCGTGGTTGCTCGACCAAGGCAAACCTGCCGTCCGCGAGTCCTCCACCGCCAAGCTGCTGGGCGGCGAGTGGGGCTTTCAGACCGTCGATGAATGCATGCAGATCTTCGGCGGCAACGGCTACATCAGCGGCGAGTACATGATCGAGCGCTTGTGGCGCGATCTACGCGTAGCGCGGGTCTACGACGGCTCGAGCGAAGTGCAGCAGATGGTGATCGCGAGCCAGCTGCGCAAGGGCGACATTCAGACGCCTTGGTGAGCTGGCGCGCGATGGACGACTACTCGTCTTCCTTCTCGTCCTCGTCGTCGGCGCCCTTCTCTTCTTCGTCGGCCGGCGTCTCGCTACCGCCGCTGGGATCGGCCAGCTTGCGCGTCCAGAGAATGGCGTCGCTGCGCTTGTCGGCGAGCAGCACGCCCTTGGCGAGCAAGCCGGTCTTGCGGAAACCTGCTGCGAGGAACGCAGTGGCGAGCTCCAGGTTGTCGACTGGCGCGAACGCGAACGCCGACACGATCTCTTTCGCCTTCAAGTACTCGTTGAGCCAGCGCAGCGCCGCAACCACACCGAGCACGTCCTGTTCATTCTTGGGTGCGCGCAGGATCTCGATCAGCGAGTGCCCGAAGCAGTCTTGGAACTCGGCCGAGATGTAGTTCGTCTTGATGCGCTTGCCCGTGACTTCCACGTACATGCGTGCCGCGTCGCGACCGAACGCGTCGAACGCGCCGTATTGGTTTTCTTTCTTCAGCCAGACTTCGTCGCGTGCTTCTTCCGCAGTCTCTTTGTCGGTCTCTTTGACCGTCATGCCTTTGACCGGCTCGTCGATGCCGTCAGCGATCTTGCGCGCCGCGGCGATCGTGCGCTCCGCCGTCTTGAGCGCGTCTTCGCTGACTTCGACCGACGCGGTGCGCTCACCAATCACGCAACCGACGAGATGACCGTCGCTGCGCTTGTAGAAGCCGGGCACCGTGCCTTCGCGCACGAAGCCGACGCGCGTCCACGAGGACACTTCGTCCTTCTCGACCAAGAGCAGCACCTTCTCGACGCCTTCGCGCTGCGCGACCGACTGGATGAACAAACGCTTCGCCGGCAATGCACCCGCGCGAAAGTCGATCACGCGGATCGCCTTGGTGCGACGGTTCAGGAGCAAGCACAAGAACGCGTTGTCGGAGCGAAAATGCATCTCCTCGACGATCGGTTCCGGTTCTTTTGCGACTGCGGTGACTGCGCGGGCTTTGGCCATGTTCGAGAGACCTCGTGAGCACGTGGAGAAAGAAGGAGGACGAAGGGTTAATGCCGCGCCAAGCACGTGTCAAATGCCCCGCTGCACCCCACAAACACATGAAAAGCGCAAGTGTTCGTCGGCTGGCCAGAAGGCCGCGAATTCAGACGTTTCGAGGCGGCTTCGCGTGCAACGCCCCAACGCGATGTGCTTGCCATCCGGTGCGACGAAGAACCCACAGACGTGGTCGGTCTTGCCACCGCCCACTTTCTGAGCGTGCGCGTCGCCGCGCGTGACCACGTACAGCGCCCCGCACACGAGGTTGTTGTCGACTACGGTCCGCGGTGTCGGCACGACCGCGAGCTTGCCATCGCTCGCAAACACCGGATCGTCGCCATCGCCGGGCAGCGGTTTACCGTCCGCGGTTTGCAGCTCAGTGACTGCGCCGCTCGCGACATCCATCGCGCGCATGCGGGAGCTCGTCTCGCTCGTCTTGTACACGAGCCACTGGTCGTCGGGGCTGATCCACGCGCGGGCCATCATGGGCAGTGGTTTTTCATGCGTCGTGTCGCTGACGTCGACTAACACCGCGTTCAGCTCCGTGGCCTGCGGGTCGGTGTTCAAGCGCACGACGAGATGTTGCTTGGACGTCGCGGCGACGTAGCTCGGCTGGTCGCCCCACGGATCGCGGATCGTGCCATCCGCCAGCAGGATGCGCGTGTGCTCACCGACCAACAGGGTCGCGAACGCATCTTGAATGCCCAACACCGTGCTGCCGCGCGCCAGCGTCGAGCCGCGTACGCGGTCCGGGGCGACCGATAGATCGATGCCGAGCGCACTGACCAGATAGCTGCTCGGACCTTGCTGAGTCCATGCCGTCAGCCAGCGTTGGTTGGGCGCGATCGTGAAGGAGCCGACGCTCAAGCCGACTGGGCTCTGGCGTTGCGCGGCCACGTGGCCACCTAATACTACTGCTCCCAATTCATGCCAACACAGCTTCGCACGCGGATCGTCTCGTGATCTAAAGCGGCATGCACGCGAGACTTGAAGCGAAAGCCGTTGAGCAGTGGCACGCGTACCTCGAGGGTCTTGGCAGCAAGCTGCGAGACAAGCGACAGCGAGCGTCGTTCGCGTTGTACGCGCTGGGCCTCTTGTCGGACGGGGAGCGCAAGAGCCTGGAGCCGATCGCGGCGCGCGCCTGCGGCGATCCAGCGCGCACGCACGCGGTGCACGAGCAGCTGATTCATTTTCTGGCGGCTTCGCCGTGGAAGGACGAGCCGGTGCGCCAGTATGCGGCCAACCACGCCGTGGACGCGATGCAGACACAAGGTCCGATTCGCACGTGGGTCATCGACGACACGGGGTTTCTCAAGCAGGGCGCGCACTCGCCGGGGGTGCAGCGGCAGTACACGGGCAGTGCTGGCAAGACGACCAACTGCCAGATCGGAGTCAGCTTGGTCTTGGCCACCGAGCACGCCCACGTTGCAACTGACTTCCGGTTGTATCTGCCGGAGTCGTGGATCGCTGACCGAGAGCGT
>JADGRF010000071.1 GCA_017881055.1 Sandaracinaceae bacterium | reverse complement strand
GATCTTGTAGCGCTTGTCTTCTTGCGCCAGCACGATGCGGTGCGGCTCGAGGTGGCGCTTCCACTGCGGCCCCTTCGCGGTGTTGACCCGGAACCACCCGGTGTAAAGGATATCCACGAGCACCTTCTGATCGGGCGCGTAGGTGACCGCGCGATAGCTGATCTGGTAGCGCGCGCCGAGCACGTTCTCGTGGATGCGGGCGAGGCCGGCCTTCAGGCCGTCGTAATCGATGTCGTCGTCGCCGGCCGGCGTGCCCATGTCGTCGAAGTAATTCGGCGAGGCCATCGAGAGCAGCGCAGCGCTGTTGCGCTCTTCCACTGCCTGACGATATTTCTCAACGAATTCGAGCACTTCACGGTTCTGCGCGGTGTCCTCGACCCGCGTATTCGGGATCATGTCCGGCTGGCAACCGGCAGCTAAAACGGAGAGCGGCAGCAAGAGCGAAGGCAGGAAGTGTCGGGGCATGCGCAGCATAGAAGATGGTTGGAAACGTGCGTGGCTCAAACAACGCGGCTACGGCCGAAGCTTATTCCCGAACCGCACGCGTGCGCGCCTTTTTAGCAGGCATGCAGCCGCGAACAAGAGGAGAGCGAACACGAGCGACCCGGGCCGGGCGCCAGCCGATCGGACCGAGCAGTGGGTCGCAGGCTGCTCGGGTGCCACCCACAGCTCCCCGCGCGCGGCGTGAGCGCTCCCGTCGCGCGCGATCACGAGCGCGCTCACGTGATGGGCTCCGGGTGCGTAGAAGATCTGGGACAGCGTGGACCCGGTGAAGGCGGTCTGCGTAGGGTCGAGGTCGAACGCGGCGCGCACGCCCGCTTCGGCCCGCTCCACCTGCAAGAGCGTGGCGCGCCCGGCAATCGCGGAGCGAGGCACAATCACGTAGTCGGCGTGCGGCGGCGGCGTGATCAGGCTGACGTGTGCACGCGCGCCAGCCGAGACGTGTACGCGCGCGACCAAGCCGGAGCCGCGACGCAAGCGCACGTCAGTCGCGGGAAATAGCTCGAAGGCGCCGCCTTGGCCCACGACGCCAAAGCCGCGCGGCACGTACAGCGAAAGCTCGGCGGCTTGCGCCGTGCGGTTGTCGATCGCAAGCGCACCAGCCTCACGCGCCAGCCAGAGCGCGCTCGGCTCGGCTCCGGCCGGCGGCGCAGCGGCGAGTTGGTCTGCCGCCATCAGCGGCAGGAGCGTGCGCTGCTCGGCGACCAGCAACGCGGCCAGCTCGCTGGCATGGCTCGGCCCTTCTGGACAATCGCGGGTCGAAACCAAGTGGTTGCCGACGCGCAGTGCGACACCTGCGTTGTCGGCGGTCAGAAAAGGCTGCACGCCCTGCGTTTCCGCCAGCCGCAGCGCGGCGGCGTCGCTTGCCGCGGACGGCGGCGGTGCGGCGGCCGAGGGTCCGGACGGCACGACCCACACGTCCACCGGCAGCGTCGCGACGCGCGCGGCAGAGAGCAGCTCGCCCGCGTTCGCAAAGGCAATCCGCGGCACAGCGCCGCGCGCCAGCACCCGCACCGAGGCATTCACGCGCAGCGCCCCGAACGGTGTGCGCAGCACCAAGTCGTAGCTACCCGGAGCCGCGTATGCTGGAACGGCAAGCGAGATGCGATACACGAGCGATGCGCCGGTGTCCGATCGCAGATTCACGGCGGGCAACGCATAGCGGTGCTCGAACGACGCGCTGACCGTGCCGAGCAAGAGGCCAGCGCCGAATAGATCTGCGCCCCAAGCGCGCAGCACTTTTTCCTGCTGCACGCCCGGCGGTGGCGTGAGCGCTGCGGGCACTCGCACGCGCGCGATCAAGAGCTCGCCCGCGGCCACGACGGCCGGCAACCCGGGCCGCGGATAGAGCAGCGTCAGCTCGGGGCGCGAGCTCTCGCCGCGGCTGCACGGCGCGAAGAACGCGAGCCAGTCGTCGGCGTGCGCAACCGAGGTCGACGAGCCTGACCCGCACAGCACGAAGGCACCCAGCAACAGAGCGCGCACCAGGTGTGTCCCGATACGCCCTGTACGGCTCCGCATCCACCTGGACATCGGAACGGACACGACGGCCTCACGCGTAGACGAAATACACCAGCGCCACGTAGAAGACGTGGCTGTAGACCGCCACGGCAAAGCCGCGCACCAAGTAGAGCAGCGCGAACAAGAGGCCGAGCAGCGCGCGGTAGAAGAACGTGTCGAATGTGACGTCGCTGTACGAGCCCAGGTACTGCGCGAGCGCGAACAAGAGCGACGAGACCAGCACGGTCGTGCCCAGCGCCGTCGGGCGCGGGAGCTTCAGCAAGCTCTGCAGCGCAGCCGAAGCGCCAGTCACCAGCAGCGCATGAAACACCAGCTCCTCGTGAAAGCCGGCGCCGCAGGCCAGAACGAGCTTGGTGAGCACCGGCGGCGAGGTCGGCGACGCGGCTGCGATGCCGGGCGCCAGGCGGTAGGTGGCCCAGCCGAGCGTGACCAAGAGCAGCAACGCGTAGGCGCCGCTCTCCAGGACCACGCGGCCGATCGACCAGACGGGAGTCGCACCGCGCTTCTGCTGCACCCAGACGATCACCGCGACCACCAGCGCAATCGCAAACGTGGCCGTGATGTATGCTGGAACGCTCGCATCGAGCATCTTGAATGCCAACCGCGAGACCGCGTCGGCGTCGCTGCGATCGGGGATGACCAGAATGCCGAGGTGGTACGCGAGGAACACGGGCAGCGTCAGCGCGACCCCGGTCAGCGGGTCCGGCCGCGTGCTGACGCGCCGCCAGAGGCGCGAAAACGCGCTCGGCGCGGGCGCTGCGCTCGGCCCGGGCGCTGCGCTCGGCGGGGAAGCTGCGCTCGGCGTGGAAGCTGGGTTAGCTGCAATCGGGCCCTGCGCTGGCGCTTTCCGCGGCTCGGTCTCGGTCGTCATGGTGGGCCTACGATAGCCCGTAATCTTTGATCTTGTAGAGCAATGCGCGGTGAGAAATTTCGAGCAAGCGCGAGGCGGCCGTGCGGTTGCCACGCGTCTTTTCGAGCGCGCGCCGAATCAGCGCCTCTTCGATCACACGGCTGGCCTTCTTGATCGACAGCTCGCCCGAGGCCAACACCTGCGCCACGGCGTCCTCCGGCTTGTGCACGCGCTCGGGCAGGTCCTCCGCGGTCAAGAGCTCGCCATCTGCGAGCACCACGGCACGCTCGATCAAATTCTCCAGCTCGCGCACGTTGCCTGGCCACGGATACGCCAACAAGAGCTTCTTGGCGCGCGGCTCGATGCCACGGATCTGCGTGCCCAAGCGCGCGTTGTTCTTCGCGATGAAATGATCGATGAACAGCGAGATGTCCTCGGCGCGATCGCGCAGCGGCGGCACCACGATCTGCAGCACGTTCAACCGGTAATACAGATCTTCGCGAAAGCGCCCTTCGGCCACTTCCTTCGCGAGATCACGCACGCTCGCGGTGATCATGCGGACGTCGACCTGCAAGTCTTTCGTGCCGCCGACGGGCCGCACGACACCTTCCTGCAACACGCGCAGTAGCTTCACTTGCAGTGGCAGTGTGAGCTCGGCGATTTCATCGAGAAAAAGCGTACCGCCGCTGGCTTCCTGGAAGATGCCTTGCTTGTCGGCGTGCGCGTCGGTGAAGGCGCCGCGCTTGTGCCCGAACAGCTCGCTCTCCATCAGCGTCGCCGGAATCGCGCCGCAGTTCACCGCCACGAACGGCTTCTCGGCGCGCGGCCCACGCATGTGCACGGCGCGCGCAACCAGCTCCTTGCCGGTGCCGCTCTCGCCCTGAATGAGCACGGTCGTGCGGTACTCCGCCACCTTGCCAATCAAGCGGATCACCTGCCCAATCGCCTGGCTCGTGCCGAGCAGCTGCGGCAGCCCGCTGCCTTGCTCCGCGGCTTCGCGCAGCCGGCGATTTTCGCGCACGAGCGTCTCGTGCTCTTCGGCCTTCGCCAGCGCGAACAGGATCTCGTCCTGCTTGAAGGGCTTCGCCACGTAGTCGTACGCGCCGGCGCGCACCGCTTCGAGCGCGAGCTCCACCGAGCCGTACGCGCTCATCATGATCACCGTGATCTGCGGCGCACGCTCGCGCAGCTCGCGGCACAGCTCGATGCCGCTCATGCCGGGCATCTTCACGTCGGCCAACACGAAGTCGGGCTTGTGCTTCTCGATGCGCTCGAGCGCGAGCTCCGCGGTCTCCGCGGTCTCGACCTGATAGCCCTTCTTCGTGAGCAGAGTCCGCAGGACCAAGCGGATGTTCTCTTCGTCGTCGACGACCAGGATCTTGCTGAGCAGCGGGGGCATGAACTTTTTGCGGGGCTCCAAACGCACCCTGCAATCAGTATTATGTAGGGCGATACTTCTTGCAAGGTGAGCTTGGGGGCGTCTTCCGGTGTGGCAACTGAGTTGTCACGCCGGACAACTTGATTGGCCCGACAAGCGAGAATAGGCAATGATTCCAGGCCAACAGCCGTGGATCGAGGCTTGCAATGGTTCAGGTAGGGTTCCATCTGCGGGTGAGACCCGGGCTTCTGGGAGCCTTCGGACCGCGAGAACCAAGACAGCGAAAACCGATGAAAACCGTTTAGCTTTTACGGCAATTGATCTTCGAGCCCAGAAACCACTAAGGTATGCGCACTGGTATGCGCCACTGGGATGCGGCGATGTATTCGGCACGGAGACGGTCAGCGCACTGAACGTGATTTGCACGGTTCGTGGGCCGCGTATGAAGTCCGCGAGAGAGTTTGTCTGAGGAGGATCTGGGATGAAAACCCGACAGCCCAGCGTAGTTC
>JADGRF010000070.1 GCA_017881055.1 Sandaracinaceae bacterium | reverse complement strand
TTGGTTGCGGGGGCTGGATTTGAACCAACGACCTTCGGGTTATGAGCCCGACGAGCTACCAGGCTGCTCCACCCCGCGACAAGTGAGGGCGGAGTGTACGTCTCCGCGGTCTAGAGTCAAACGTTTTGTCTAAAACCCGACACAAAAACGAAAGGTTACCGGCTAGCGCTCCACGCGGCGCTTGGTCGGGAATGTCTTCGCGGGCCGGGGCTTTGTGGGCCTCGGCTTGGCGGTGGCGCGGTTGGGCGAGCCGGGGTTCGGGCCCTTCACGCGGCGTTTGGCCGCGCGCGGCTTGGTCATGCCTCGCGGCGATGCCGGATTCGCACCCTTGGTCGGGCGATCAGGGTGCTCCGTCAGGCCTTGGTACTTCTGCTGAAGCTCGCTGAGCTCGCTCGGCATGAGCGGGCGTAGGCCACCGGGGCGTAGGCCTTCGATCGGCAGGCCGGCGAACGACAGGCGCGTCAGCCGCAACACGCTGCGACCGATCGCTTCAGCCATGCGGTGGATCTGGCGGTTCTTGCCTTCGCTGATCGTGATGTCGAGGAAGGTGTGCTTCTCGTCTTTGCGATCGACGACGACCTGCGCGGGCGCGGTGCGCTCGCCGTCGTCGAGCACGACGCCGTCGCGCAGCGCTTCGAGACCGCGGTCATCGATCTGGCCTTGGATCTTGGCGGTGTAGATCTTCGGGACCTTGCGACGCGGGTGCAGCAACGCTTGCGCGAGGTCGCCGTCGTTGGTGAGCAGGAGCGCACCGCTGGTCTGGAAGTCCAAGCGGCCGACCGGGAACACGCGCTCCGGGATGTGGGCGACGAGGTCTTTGATGCTCTTGCGGCCTTCGGGATCGTCGAGCGTGGTGACGACGCCGCGCGGCTTGTGCATCAGGAAGTACACGAGCTTCTCGGCGACCAAGCGCTTGCCGTCGACTTCGACGCGATCGCGCGACGGGTTCGCTTTACTGCCGAGCTCGCGAATGATGCGGCCGTTGACGCGCACGTGGCCGTCGAGGATTAACTTTTCGGCGGCGCGCCGGGACGCGACCCCCGCTTTGGCGAGGATCTTCTGCAGTCTTTCGGCGCTCATGTTCGGACTTCCGTTACTCTGTTACTCAGCCGGCGGACGGCGAGGATGCCGCAGGGTCGGCGCCGGACGCAGCACCAGACGCAGCGTCGGCGTCTTGCGCCTTCTTCCACGCGGCATCGCGATCCCAGTGATCGACACGCGCGTCGCCGTCGACGTCCGTGCCCATGCGCACCATGCGGCCGCCTTCGTAGTACTCCCAGCGATCCGGACGCCACTGCGTGTCGGTGCTGCGGCCCTTGAGATCACGCTCGGCGCGCTGGGGCTTGCCCTGACTGAAGAAGATCTTGGTGTCGATCTTCCCGTCGTAGTTCTCGTCGAGCTCGGTGCGGACGATCTCGCCGTTCTGGTAGACGGTGATGGAGTCCATCTTGCCGTCGAAGTTGCGGTCGGCCTCTTCGCGCAGCGAGCGGCCGTCGTCGTCGTAGTAGCGCACGACGTCTTTGCGGCCATCGCTGTTGACGTCGCTCTCGCGGCAGATCAGGACCAAGCGCTGGTTCGGCGGATCGCCCAGCTGCAGGAAGACCTTGCGCACGTCGGGGATGTCGTCGCCCGAGGTGTCGTACTCGCTGACTTCGCGACCCGGGATGTTGGCGTTGCAGCGCGCATCACCCGAGCCTTGCGTGGGAGCGCCGAGCGCTCGAGCTTTCACGCTCTCTTTGGCGACGCCGGCGGTGTTCACCTTGAGTGACACAGCGCTGCCCGAGCAGGCCGCGAGCGCGATCGCCGACGCGAAGAGAAGGCCTGTGCTGCAGGCGTTTCGAGCCTTGCGGTCGGTCATTTCTGCGCTCCGGTTGCGGGCTTCTTGGTCGCAGCAGCAGCAGGTGCTGCCACGGGCGTCGAGATGGTCGCCGGCTTCACGGCCGCGGGTGCCGCAGCGGGCGCTGGGGTTGCGGTGGGCAACGTGGCGGTCGCGGCAGGTGCTGGCGCGGGCGCTGGCGCATCGGTAGCTGGCGCTGTTGCAGCTGACGGGTGCGGAGCCGCCTTGGGAGCATCGGGCAGCGCGGAGCCGTCGCAGCTGACGGCTCCGGTGGCGAGGGCCGGGCCGCCCGGATCTTGCTTCTCGACCTTGTCGACCTTGCCGTCGGAGTTGGTGTCGTAGTCGACTTCGGTCAAGTGACCGTCGGCGTACTTCTCCCAGCGCTCGACCACACCGTCGTGGTTGTCGTCGTAGGCGGACGCCGTGAGCATGCCGGCCGCGTACGTTTCCCAGGTGTCGCTCTGGCCGTGGTGATGGCGATCACGCTCGAGCTTGCCGACGTACCGACCCTGGCAGATCACCCAGGTGTCGACGCGACCGTCGAAGTTGGTGTCGAGCTCTTTGCGCACGAGCTGGCCGTTGGTGAAGTACGACTGTTCATCGAGCCGGCCGTCGAAGTCGAAGTCGTGTTGCTCGTTGGCGATCTGGCCCTTGTCGAACATGCGCACGACGTCGATGCGACCGTCGAAGTTGATGTCGATCTCGTCGCACTTCTCGACTGTGCCGTCGAACACGCGACGGATGTCGGCGAGGCCGTCGCCGTTGGCGTCGACGAGGTCTTCGCGACCCCCGTCGCAGACCAGGCGCTTGAGCACCACCGACTTGCGGATCTCGACCTGCGCGCTAGCCGCGTTTTCGACCTTCGGCTTGTCCCCGGCGCACGCGGCGGCGAAAACACAAACCGTGGGAACTGCTAAGAAATTGAAGACGGACCCAGATCTGGAAAGACCCATGGAGAACCCTTTTTGGGCAGCGTGGTGCGGGCGGAGCATACCGGCAGCTCTTAGCCCCCCGCAAGCCCGCCAAATCGTTTGACTATATGTATAACGCCATGTACGTTCACGGACGTCTTCGAGTATCCGTCATGGCGCGCAAGAAAATCTCCACCACGATCTACATCACTCCCGAGCAGAACGAGAGCCTCAAGCTGCTGCACGACCGCACGAAGGTCCCGATCGCGGTCTACATCCGAGAAGGCATCGACCTCGTATTGCGCGAGCACCAGTCCGAATTGCCGGGTCAATTGACGTTGGTGGCGGCCGGCGACAAGAAGGGCTGATCCCTTTGCGCGTGTAAGCGTGCAAGTGAGCGCGGTCCGCGCTACATCGCGCTCGCCCTATGACTGTCGATCCTAGCCGCATCCGTAACTTTTCGATCATCGCTCATATTGATCACGGCAAGAGCACGCTTGCCGATCGGATCATGGAGGAGACCGGCGCGATCACCGAGCGCCAGATGACCGCCCAGTTCCTCGATAAGATGGATCTGGAGAAGGAACGCGGCATCACGATCAAGGCGCAGGCGGTTCGGCTCTCGTACAAAGCCGACGACGGCATCACCTACCAGCTGAACTTGATCGACACGCCAGGTCACGTGGACTTCACGTACGAAGTGTCGCGCTCGCTGGCCGCGTGCGAAGGCGCGCTCTTGGTGGTGGACGCGACGCAGGGCGTGGAAGCGCAGACGCTCGCGAACGTGTACCTCGCGGTGAACAACAACCTCGAGATCGTGCCGGTCTTCAATAAGATCGATCTGCCGAGCGCCGACATCGAGCGTGCGCAGCGCGAAGTGGAAGACGTCGTGGGCCTGTCGTGCGAGCACGCAGTGGCGGCCAGTGCGAAGGCCGGCATCGGCATCCACGAGATCCTCGAAGCCATCGTGAAGTACATGCCCGGCCCGCGCGGCACGGAAGACGCGACCTTGCGCGCATTGATGATCGACAGCTGGTACGACAGCTACCGCGGCGCGGTCGTGCTCGTGCGCGTGGTCGACGGCAAGCTGAAGCTCGGCCAGAAGATTCGCTTGATGGCCACCATGGCCGACTACGAAGTCACCGAGATCGGCGTGTTTTCGCCGTTCGAGACGCAGCTCAAAGAGCTGTGCGCCGGCGAAGTGGGCTTCTTCTCGGCAGCGATCAAATCGGTGCACGACACCAAAGTCGGCGACACGATCACGGATGCGAAGCGCCCGACCACCGAGCGCCTGCCGGGCTTCGAGGACGTGAAGCCGATGGTCTTCGCGGGCATCTTTCCCACCGATTCCGACCGCTACGGCGATCTGCGCGACGCGCTGGAGAAGCTGCACCTGAACGACGCGGCGTTTCACTTCGAGCCCGACAGCTCGGCCGCTCTGGGCCTCGGCTTTCGCTGCGGCTTTCTCGGCCTTCTGCACATGGAAGTGGTGCAGGAGCGCCTCGAGCGTGAGTACCAGTTGGATCTCGTGACCACCGCACCGAGCGTGGTCTACGAGGTGTACACGAACGACGGCAAGATGCTGCGCGTCGAGAACCCGTCGAACATGCCGGACCCAGGCCGCATCGATCACATCGAAGAGCCGTACTTCAAGGTGACGGTGCACGTGCCCGACGAGTACGTGGGGGGCGTGATCAAGCTGTGCACGGATCGGCGCGGCATTCAGAAGGGCATTCAGTACGCCTCGAAGAACCGCGTGATCATCACGTACGAGATGCCGCTCGCCGAAGTGCTGTTCGACTTCTACGACAAGCTGAAGTCCGCGACGCGCGGCTACGCCTCGATGGACTACGAGCTGATCGGCTATCGCACCAACGCGCTGGTGCGCCTGGACATGCTGATCAACGGTGACCCGGTCGATGCGCTCAGCTGCATCGTGCATCGCGACCGCGCGCACTCGCTGGGCAAGCAGCTTGCGGCGAAGCTGAAAGAGATCGTGCCGCGTCAGCAGTACGAAGTCGCGATTCAAGCCGCCATCGGTGCGAAGATCGTGTCGCGCGAGACGATCCGCGCCATGCGCAAAGACGTCACGTCCAAGTGCTACGGCGGCGACATCTCACGCAAGCGCAAGCTCCTCGAGAAGCAAAAAGAGGGCAAAAAGCGCATGAAGAACGTGGGCAGCGTGGAGATTCCGCAGGAAGCGTTTCACGCGATCTTGAAGGTGGACGACTGAGCGCTAGCGGGCTTTGCGCAGAAAGCGCAGCAGCACGAAGCAGTAGAGGGCGGCGGCGAGTGTGGCGCCGAGGGCGTCGGCCATCAGGTCGTGGACGTCGGAGTTGCGGCCGGGAACGAAGGCTTGGTGCATCTCGTCGGTCATGCCGAAGAAGGTTGCGCTGGCGACGGCGATCAGAAACGTGACGAACGGGCGGTCGAGCGGACGCGTGCCGCGGAAGGCGTGCGCGAGCAGCGCTGCCAGCGTGCCGTACTCGAGAAAGTGCACGCCCTTGTCGTGGAACGGGACCGCCTCGAGCGAGGGGACGTGCGAGAGCGAAGACATCACCCAGATCAGCATCATGTAGGCGATCGCGGGTAGCCACGCGATCAGCACAGGGTTGCGGGTGTTGCCGGACACGCTCACGACACCATCATCGGCAGGCGTACGTGGCTGCGCGATTTCTTGTTGGGGACGAGCGTTGCAGTGGACAGCGGTGTGAGCGGCTCGCCGATCAGTGAGCGCTTGTTGGCCTCGATGATCCGGACCGAGAGCAGCTGACCGGTGAGATCGACGCCAGCGGGCGCTTCGACGTGCACGATCTCGTGGCGCTCGCTGCGACCGCTCCAGCGGTTGTGGGAGGCGAGCTTGCTGGGGCCCTCGATCAGCACCTGCGCTTCGCATCCGAGCAGCGTCGCCAGGTGTTTCTGCTGCAGCTCGTCGGCCACGGCGAACAGACGCTCGAGCCGCTCGCTCTTGAGTTCTTCCGAGATGTCGTCGCCCAAGCGCAACGCGGGCGTGTGCGGGCGCGGCGAGTACTTGAAGCCGAACACGCTGACGAAGTTGACCTCGCGCACCAGGCGCAGCGTGTCTTGGAAGTCTTCTTCGGTCTCGCCGGGGAAACCCACGATGATGTCCGTGGAGAGCGTGAAGCCGGGACGTGCACGCATCAGCGCGTGCGCGCGCTCGATGTAGTCGGCGCTGCGGTAGCGCCGCAGCATCATGCGCAGTATGCGATCGGAGCCGGATTGCACGGGCAGGTGCACGTGCGCAGGCAGTGCGTCGAGCTCGGTGTGCGCGGCGATCAGCGCTGCAGTCACGTGGCGCGGATGCGGCGAGGTGTAGCGGATGCGTGGCAGGCCGGGCACCTCCGAGGCGATGCGACGCAGCAGCTCGGGAAACTGCGATTCCGGCAAACGCGCGGGCGCCGTCCCGGCGGGGCCGCGAAGAGCCGAAGGCGGCTGCGCGGCCAGGTCACTACCTTCGTGCCAGGAATTTACGGTTTGGCCGAGCAGCGTGATCTCGCTGACGCCGCCGGAGCGGAGCGTTTTGATCTCGGCGATGATGTCGTCGGCGGCGCGGTAGCGCTCCGAGCCGCGCGTGTACGGCACGATGCAATAGGTGCAGCGCTCGTCGCAGCCCTTCATGATCGTGACGTAGGCGGTGACCTCGGGCTTACCGGCGTGCACCTGCGCCGTGAGGAAGCTGGGCGCCTCGAGATCGAACTCGGTGCGTGCGAGCGGTGGGCCGCCGTCTTCGATCTGCTGCACGAGGTCGGGTAGCTCGGCGATGTTGTCGGGACCGATCACGACGTCGACCAGGTCCAAGCGATCGAGCAGCGCCTTGCCCTGCTGTTGCGCGAGGCAGCCAGCGACGGCGATCACCAGCTCGCTGTTCTGTTCCTTCAGATCGCGTAACCGACCGACAGCGCTCAGCAGCTTGTGATCGGCCTTGTCGCGGATGCTGCAGGTGTTGAAGACGATCAGGTCGGCGGTGTCCGGCTGCTCGCAGGCTTCGTAGCCACGGGCGTGCAGCACTTCCTCGATTCGGCGCGAATCGTGGACGTTCATCTGGCAACCGAAGGTCTGAATGTAGAAGCGACGCATCGCGAAACGGCCGGGGCGAGGCCGGGAGTATGGTGGAAGGACGGGACGCCCGCAAATCGCGCGTTTCTGGGCGGAAAGGCCCGATCCCGGCGCCCCCCGAACCTGGTACAACCTCGGCGTGCGCCGAACCCTGGCCCTGCTCTTTTTGCTGCCCCTGTGCTTCGGCTTCGAGTGGCCTGGACGACTGCCACGGCTCACCTACGAGCTGGCTCACGCGGACGGCGCGCGGCGCAAAGAGATCGTGCGTGAGCTGAGTGGCTACGCGGCGGCCGACGTGCGCGAGGTGTTGCTCGGCGCGCTGGAAGACGACGACGCGGACGTGCGCCTCGCGGCTGCCGCGGCGCTCGGTGAGGTACGCGAGCGGCAGGCGGCGCCGACGCTGATCAGCTGGGCGGACGACAAGGCCGTGCCGACGCGGGTGATCGTGGTGCGTGCTCTCGGCCAGATCGGCGATGCGCGTGCCCAGCCGGTGCTCGTGCGTGCGCTCGCGGACAGCGTGCCCGAAGTGCGAAGCGCGGCGTGTGCAGCGCTGCACGAGCTCGGTGGCAACGACGCGACCGGCGCGCTGCTCGGCGCGCTCGCTGACAGCGATGCCTCGGTACGCTTCGCCGCGATCGATGCGCTGCGCGAGCTCGTCGATGCGCGCGCGGTCTCGCCACTGGCCGCCCGCTTGCGCGACGACGCCCCCGAAGTGCGCTCGGCCGCAATCGCGCTGCTCGGCAGCCTGCACGACGCGCGTGGGCTCTCGCTGATCGCCCCGGCGTTGCAGGACGGCCAGGAAGATGTGCGCATCGCCGCTGCGAGCGCGCTCGGCGAGCTGGGCGACGCAGGCGCGCTCACCGCGCTGCGTAAAGCCACGACCGGTCACACACGCCTGGCGAAAGCCGCGCTCGCAGCGCTCGGTCGCATCGACGACGCGCGCGCGGTGCATGAGCTGGTCGTCGCACTGGCACGGCCGGAGCTGGCAGGCCTGGCGCGCACGGTGATCGTGGAGCGCGCGCGCAGGCTCGGCGCCGGAGCAGCGGCCAGCGTGACCGAGCTCGCGAGCGCGCTCACGGCGAAGCCTGCGGCCGAGACCGTGACAGCCATTGCCGATACGCTGACCGAGCTCGCGCGCTGGGTTCCGACGGCAGCGGCCACGGAGGTGTTGATCAACGCGCTGCGCGACGCGGCCGGCAGTCCTGCGAGCCTGACGAGCGCGCTGCTCGCAACGCAGAGCGAAGCGGCGTTCGTGCCCGCGCTCGAGGCACTCGACAAGCTCGACGACACAGACCTCCCGGGCGTGCTCACGGCGTTGGTCTCGGCATCGCCACGTGGCGACGTCGATGGCCGCGCGGCCGATCCGCTCGTCGCGCGCCTGCCGCGCAGCAAAGGTGCCGCGCGCACTGCGCTGGTGCACGCGCTCGGGCTCACGCATGCCGCGCGCGTGCTGCCCGTGCTGCTGCCGTTGGCTGCAAGCGAGGATCGCGCGCTGCGCCTCGCCGCGCTCGAAGCGCTCGGTGCGATCGGCGGGCCTGCCGCGAGCGCTCCGCTGTTCGCTGCCATGACCGACCGCGATCCCGAAGTGCGTGACAGGGCCGGGCACGCGCTCGGTGCAGCGGCAGCGCTCGACGACGTCCACACCATGCTCGAGGCCGTGCGCGCGCCGGGCCCGACCGATCGCCAAGCCTTTCTGATCGCGCTCGGCGGCGCTCTGCCGCGCCTTGCGCAGAGTGGCGCACTGTCGGCCGAGACGCGCGCGCTGGCGCGGGACACACTGCTCTCGCTGATCGTATCCGACGACGACGCGCTCTCGGATCGCGCGCTCGATACGCTGCGCAGCTTCGCGCCGCCGGAAGGCGCAGCCACGATCGCGCGCATGTGGCGCATGCCCTCGTCGCACAAGCGCGCTGCCGGCGCGTTCGCGCTGTCGGCGTTCGATGGCGAAGAGACGCGCAAGCTGCTCCGCTTCATGCTGCAAAACGCCTCGCCCGAGCTGGCGATAGCAATCGCGGATGCGCTCGGTGAAGTCGGCGACAAGCGCGATGCAAACGCGCTGATCCACCTCGCGCAACGCAAGCGCTGGCCGGTGCCGGCCGCAGCCACGTTCGCACTGGCGCGCCTCGCGCAGCGCGGTGAGCTGAAGAAGCACGCGGTGCAGAGCACGCTATGTGCTTTCGGTCGCTCGCACGAGCCGTATGTGCGCGCCAATGTGGCGGCGGCGCTGGCTGCGCTCTCGGCCGGCGCCTGCGACGACGAGGTGAACCCGCTGCGCTGGCTCGACGCGCGCCACGCCCCGGCCGTGCGCAGCGCTGCCGCCGTCTGGGCCCAGGCTGCAGCGCTTGCCGGCGCTCTTCCTGCAGACGCGGTCGCGAAGGCCCTGCGCGGCTGCGCGCTGGATATCGACACGAGCGTGAGCGACGCCTGCACGCGCGCGCTGCAGACGCCCGCGCAGCGCAAAGAAACCGCACCGGCCGCGCGCAGCAGCAGCGAGCTCTACGTGTATGCGTCCGACGGGGTCACACCGCTCCGCAACCAACTCGTCGCGCTGCGCTTGCCAGATGGCGCTGCGTTCGTAGGTCATGCAGACAGCAATGCACACGTAGTGCTGCGCTCGGTACCACCTGGCGAGCTCCTGCTCGAGGACCCGGCACAGGCTCCGCTCGACCCGTGATCTCGGAGCCTGCACCCGTGGAACTGGCGCCCTTCTCCCACGACGATGCACGCGCCCGACTCGCGCTGTGCTTCGCGCTGCTCGTGGGATTCTGCCTTTCGGGCTGCGCTTCGGCCGTCCCAGCGAATCAGTACGGTGTTCAAAAGCTCGAGTTCTCCGGCGTGCACGCGATGGACGAGGCCGCGATCAAGGCGTGTCTCGCGACCGAAGCGCGGCCTCGTATGCAGCTGACGCTCGGCCCATCCGACGATCCGCACTGCGGCGAGCCTCCGTTCGACGGCTGGCGCTTGCCGATCTCGTTCTGGGCGTGGCCCTGGACCGACTGGCCGCTCTACGACAGGAACATCTTCGCGCGCGACCAGAGCCGGATCGAGCGCTGGTACCAAGCGCGCGGCTACTACGACGCGCGCGTGACGAAGGTGGTGCCGAAGACCGACGACGAAGATCGCAAGATCCAACTCGCGATCACCGTGCACGAAGGTCAGCCTGTGCTGATCACGAAGCTCGACGTGCACGGCCTCGAAGCACTCGACGACAAGCAGCGCACGCGCATCGAAAAGCAACTGAAGCTCGAGGTCGGCGAGCCGTTCGACGAAGCGTTCTACGACGCGAGCAAGCGGGCGCTGCTCGATGCAGCGCGTGATGCCTCGTACGCCAAGGCCAAAGTCGAAGGCCACACCTCGATCGATGCCAAGGCCCACACCGCGATTGTCGCGTTCGAGATCACCCTCGGGCCTGCATGCCATTTCGGCAAGCTCACGGTCAGCGGCCAGGGCAAGCTGCCCGCCCGCACGATTTGGGCTGCTGCCGACATTCCCGAAGGCCAAGCGTTCAGCGAAACGGTGATCGACGACGCCAAGCGCGCAATCTACGCGCTCGGACCGTTCGCTTCGGTCGAGCTCGTGGAGCAGCCGCGCGCGAACGAGCCGGTGATCGATGTCTTGATCAAGGTCGTACCCGGACGTGTCGTGCGCTTCGCGGTCGGCGCCGGCACGCAGGTCGGCACCGATCCTGGTCTGAACGGCGGCGACGGGACCACCGACCCGTTCAGCCTGTGGGACCTGCATCTGCTCGCGAAGATCGAGAACCGCAATTTCTTGGGCGGCATGCGCAGGATCAGCGTCGAGGATCGGCCGCGCCTGATCTTTCAACAGCCCTTCCCGGCCACCCCGACACCGAAGCTCGGCAACCTGCTGATCATCGACTTCAGGCAGCCCGCGTTCGTCGAGCCGCGCACCAGCTTGGTCGTGAACATCCGCTGGGATCGCGGTCCGGATCCGTTCGGCGGGTTGTTCCAGCGCTCCGATGTGATCGGCAGTGTCGGCCCCGAGCGAAAGTACCTGCGCGGCAAGCTCACGTTGTCCAGCAACGTGAACGTGAACTTGTTCGTGCCGGACCAGACGAAGCCCTACCCCGACTACAAAGTCACGTTCTTCCAGCACAGCGCCATCCTCGACCTGCGCAACGACCCGCACTCACCACGTCGCGGCGCCTACTTTGCCGCCACGTTCCAGCATGCGGGTTACTTCGTGCCAAGCGACTGGAACTACCTGCGCTTCACGCCCGAGGCGCGCGGCTACGTCCCCTTGCCATTCGGCATCGTGTTCGCGACGCGCGTGCGTGTGGGCATGATGGACATCACACACAGCGACATCGTCGTGCCCAGTGGGAAAGATCCCGACGGCTACCTGGAGCGCCTGCGCACGCTCGGCCCGCTGCGCGAGCGTCTGCGCGGTGGCGGTCACAACAGCGTGCGCGGCTATGCGCCCAACACGCTCGGCGACATCGTCGAGGTCGGCAAGCGCCTGGACAGCGGCGGGTTGCGTCAGTGGGAAACCTCGGCCGAGCTGCGCATCCCGATCACGGCGAGCTTCGGCTCGGTGCTATTCATGGACCTAGGCGACGTCACGCAACAGAAGGCGTTTCGTCTACGCGCGCCACAGACCACGTTCGGCATCGGTCTGCGCTACAAGACCATCGTCGGCCCTCTGCGCTTGGATGCGGGCTTCGCGCCGCACTCGCTCCAGACCATCGGCGCAGATACCCGTGTGCGCGAGCGCATCGATCCCAGCACGCACGCCGCCAGCGACTTCCCCGAGTCGCGCCTGTTCGGCGCCGGCGGAGCCATCCACTTCACGATCGGTGAGGCGTTCTGATGCGCGCGCTTCGCATGCTCGGCAAGACGTTGCTCTGGCTCGTAGTCGGGCTGGTTGCGCTCGTGCTGAGCGCTTTGGCGCATGCAGGCTCGCCTCTCACGCGCCGCGTCGCACGGGATGTCGTGAACCAGCTGGCCTCCACGCAGATGCGCGGCGTGTTGGTGATCGATCGCATCGACGAGCTGTCATCCGACCGCATCGTCGCTCGCCACGTCGCGCTGTTCGATGCGTCGGGCCAGCGGGTGGTCGTGGCAAATCGCCTGGTGGTCGTGCCCGAGCCGGGCCTTTTGCTGAGCCTCTTGCGTGACCCCAACACCATCCGCGTGCGCAGCGCGCGCCTGACCGGTGGCGTCGTGCGCTTGATCGATCAGGGCGATGGCATGCCCACGCTTTTTTCTTGCTTCGATTCGCGCACGCCGACCACCAAGAAGACACCCAGCAAAACGAGCCTGCGCGTGCTGATCGAGCACGTGGATCTCGTGGACGCCACGGTCTACGGCGACGTGCTCGGGCTTGCGCACATGCGTACCGAGCACTTGACCGCCGATGGCAAGCTCGCGGTCGGCAACGAGGTCGACGTGAAGGTGCATGGGGCGCACGGCCAGTTCGTCGAGCCGTTTGGCTTCGTGGGCTACGTCGACGCGGTGAACGGCACCATCTCCACGGAAACCAGCCACGGCGTGTCGCTGGACGTGAACGCGCATCGCGCAAGCGAGCGCGTGCACGCGCACGTGGCCTACCAGAGCCCGCGGCCCAGCGCCGAACAAGAGCTGGACCTGCGCCTCGGCTACGAGCAGGTGTCATCCGACACGTTGGCCCGCATGGGCTTTTCCTGGGCCGAACCGCTGTCAGGGCCGTTCGTTGGAACCATGCAGCTGCACGGCCCCGTGCACGATCTGCTGATCGAAGCCGCTACGACGACCCCGGCGGGCGCGGTGCAGACCCGCGGCACGATCTCGCGCACGGCCGGTGTACAGATCCACCTCACCACGGACTCGATCGCGCTCGCGAAGATGCTGCAGGGCGCACCTGACGCCTCGGTACAAGGCACTCTTGATCTCGCGATCGTGACCCCGGGCGCGCTGCCGACCGTTCGCGTCTCGCTCGGCCCGCTGCGCTACCAAGGCATCGCCATCCCAGCCATCGAAGCGCACGGCGTAATCGAGAGCGACCACGTGCGCATCGACGACGCGCACACGAGCGAAAAGGGCGCGCGCTTCTCTGCCCACGGCACGGTCGCCTGGAACGGGAGCACCGACCTGGACGTAGACGCCTACTTTCCCCGCATCGAACGCGACCCAAACCTCTCACACATGATCGGCAACGTGCACGGCTCGCTGCGCGCCCAGCTACACGTGGTCACGCCCAACGACTCGCGGGGCTTTCTCGACATCAACGGCAAGGTCGTGCTCGAACACTTCGTGTACGGCGACGTGACCGCCGATCGCATCACGCTCTCGGGCAGCGTGCGCGGCAATCCGAAGCTGCCCACGCTGCGTCTCACGGTGCTCGGCGAGAACACCAGCGTGCTCGCCTACGCGCTCGGCACCGCACGCTTCGGCTTGCGTGGCGGACCGAGCGGCTACGAAGCGGAAGGCGAGTTCCAGGCGGAAGGCCAGAAGACGTTCTATTTCAACGCCAAGGTGCTGGCGGACAGCCGCGGCTTCGTCGTGCAGGCCGATCCGATCGAGTTTGCCGTTGGCGAGAACACGTGGCGCGGTGTCGCGCGTGATCTGCGCGTCGTAAACGGCGATCGCGTAGAGCTGGGCCTCTTGCGCTTGGCGAGCCGCTCCCAGCGCTTGGAGGCGCACGCCGAGATCCGCGCACACGGTGAAGACTACATCACGGCACAGCTCCAGGACTTCGATCTTGCAGCGGTCCACGCGCTGCTCGGCGCGCGCTTCCCGTTGTCCGAAGGCCGCGCCGATGCCACCGTCGAAGTGCATGGCGACGTGACCAACCCCACGCTCGTGCTGCAAGGCGCGATGCGCGGCGGCAAGGTCTACGAGATCGCGGGCGTCGGTGCCCTCTTCTCGATCAACTACACGCGCGGTCACTTGGACGCCGACACCGAGCTCGACGTAGGCGACCGCGGCACGCTCAACGTCAAAGGCCAAGCCGACTTCGACGTCACGCAGATGACCCTGCTGCAGGCGCTCGAGCGCGGACGCTACGACTTCCAGCTCGACAGCGATCGCTTCGACCTCACGGTGATTCCGCAGCTGCACAATATCGTGTTGTCCGGCCGGAGCACGGGCTCGCTGCACGCTTCGGGTACGCTCGACGCACCGTCGTTCGACGCCAAGCTGGTGTGGAGCGATCTGCGCCTGCCTGACACGGCCACGCTCGGTGTCACAGCCACGCTCGAGTATCACGGTCAGCGCCTGTCCGGCGAAGTCGCGCTCAGCGACACGGCGGGCCCCGTGGGCCAGGCGCATGGCTCGCTGCAAGTCGAGTGGGCCAAGCTGCGTCACGACCCGCACGTGCTCGCAGACGCTCTGCTCTCCGGGACCTGGGACGTGTCCGGCCAAACCAACCCGCGCCGGCTCGATCACGAGCCGTTCACGTTGCCACAGAAGCTCATGCTGCCCTTGGTCCTCGGCACCAACTTCGATCTGCGGCGCACGGGTGGCCCTGCCGAGGGCTTCATCCGTTTCACGCTCAAGCCGTTCGAGAAATTCGACTACGAGGCGTGCCAGCTGTCAGTCACCCCCGAGCTGCGCGGTATGGTGCACGTGCAGAACGGGACGACAGAGTTCTCGTTCACCGGCCATCTCGACGGCGAGCGCATCGCGTCGGGCAGCGGCAACGTGGATCTCGCGATCGATCCGTGGCTGCATGGTGAGCCCGTCGGCGCGCCGGGCCGCATGAACGTGCAAGGCGTGCTGGACGTAGCCGACATGGCGCGCGTGCCGTTCCTATGCGACCAAGGAAAAGGCAACCTGCACGCCGAGTGGTCCGCGAAGGACCTGCTCACCGACGCCCCGACGGCAAGCGCGAAGCTCGTGGGCTCGTACTTCCCGAATACGCGCGTGCGGGCCGGCCGCAGACTGCTCTCGATCGACTCGTGCGACAACGCTCCGATCGCGGTCGAGCTCAGCGCCACGGTCGATGCCAAGGGCCTCCGCGCCGAAGGCAGCACGCGCGGCTGCAGGGGTGGACCGACCACGCTCGATGCCTTCGTACCTGTCATCTGGAACGCAGCGACGCCCATGCCTACCATGGACGAGCAGCGCGAGACGCGCTTCCAGCTCGACTTCGCAGATGCCGAGCTGCGCCCGATCCTCGATCGCATCCCGGGCGTTCTCAGCTTCTCGGCGCTCGCGCGCGGACGGCTCGTGATCGTCGGCTCCGCAACGGGGGTTTCCTACACCGGCAGCGTCGCGCTCTCGAACGGTCAGCTGTATCCGATCGCGACCGGTCAACAGCTGCGCGAGATCACGGCCACCATCGTCGGTAACGGCAACTGGATGAAGATCGACTCGCTGAGCGCGAAGGCCGGCGACGGAACGCTGGCCGCGGAGGGCGGCATCGGCTTCGAGCGCTGGGCGCCGCGCCGGCTGCAGCTCGCTCTGGTACTGAAGAAGTTCCCAGTGCAGCGCGAAGGCGTCGATCTGGCCTGGCTGACGGGCGGTGCCGCGATCTCCACCGAGATCGGCGAGGAGCGCGCGCGCACGGCCATCGTGATCCACTCGCTGGCGGCCCGCCTGCCCGATGCCAACAGCCGCTCCCTGCAATCGCTCGAGCCGCATCCCGACGTCACGCTCACCACGGAAGAGCGTGAGCATCCCGAGATCCCTTACGTGCTCGAGTTCTTCGTCGACGGCCGCAAGAACATCACCGTCAAGCGCAACGACTTCGACGCGACCGTGACCACGCAGCTCGCGATGAGCTACCAGGATCCCGACTTTCGCGTAGGCGGTTACGTCGAGTTCCAGCGCGGCTCGTTCGAGGTGTTCGGCAAGCAGTTCGCGCTGAACCGCGGCACGATGCACTTCGATGGCACCGGTGAGCTGAACCCCGAAGTGAACATGGTGGCCACGCACGAACCCGAAGTCGCGGGCGGCGCGCCGGTGGTCGTGATGGTGACCGGCACGCTCGCCAATCCGAAGGTCGACTTCTACTCCGACAGCTGTCCCGGCGACGGCGCCGTCGTGATGCTGGTGTCCGGTCGCTGCCCAACCGACGACCCCAACTCGGGCGGCAGCGCGCAGGACGCGCAGGACGCCTTCGCCGCCGGCATCGTCGGCGGCATTCTGACGCTCGGCGCCAAGCGCGAGCTCGGGGGCCTCATTCCGCGCATCTCAGTCGAGAGCACGGGTCAAGGTGTGCAGACGCGCCTCAAGGCAGGCTTCGAAGCCGTGCCGAAGTTCATGCGCTCGTTCGTGCAGCGCGTGTACCTGCAGGGCGCCGTCTCCACGAGCGATCAAAATGCCCTGCAGCCCGCCTACAACGACGTCACCTCCGCGCTCGACTTCTTGATCGAGCTCTACTTTCCACACAATATCGTCGGCTCTGGTAAGTTCTCGCCCGAACGATCGTGGGGGTTGGACGTAACCTGGGAGCCTTGAACCGACATGGCACGTAAGTACTTCGGCACCGACGGCATCCGCGGCAAAGCCAACCTCGGCAACATGACCCCGGAAGTCGCGTTCCGTTTGGGTGCAGCTGTCACGTACACCGCGAAGCAACGCACCAAGCATCAGCCGCGCATCGTGGTCGGCAAGGACACGCGCATCTCCGGCTACCTGTTCGAGTACGCGCTCTCGGCAGGCGCCTGCGCCATGGGCGGCCACGTGTTGCTTACGGGCCCTCTGCCAACGCCCGGGGTCGCGCACCTGACCACCAGCATGCGTGCGGACGCCGGCGTCGTGATCAGCGCCTCGCACAATCCCTACGAAGACAACGGCCTTAAGGTGTTCGGCCCCGATGGCTTCAAGCTGCCCGACGAGCAAGAAGAACGCCTCGAACAGCTCATGGACGGCGGGGTGCTCGATGCCAAGCGCCCGGTCGGCATGCACATCGGTCGCGCCGAGCGCATCGAAACCGCCTGGGGCCGCTACGTGCAGTTCGTGAAGGGCACCTTCCCTTCGGATCTCACGCTCGACGGGCTCAAGGTCGTCGTGGACGCGGCGCACGGTGCGGCCTACGTCACGGCGCCGCACGTGTTCTCCGAGCTGGGCGCCAACGTGCACGCGATCGGCATCGCGCCGAACGGCAAGAACATCAACCACGAGCGCGGTGCTGTGTATCCGAGCCACTGCGCCAAGGAAGTGAAGCGCTGCAAGGCCGACGTGGGCTTCGCGCTCGACGGCGACGCCGACCGCGTGATCGTGATCGACGAGCAAGGTCGCGAAGTGAACGGTGACGCGATCATGGCGCTGTTCGCCACGCGTATGCTGCGCGCCGGCACGCTCAAGAAGCGCACGCTCGTGACCACCGTGATGTCGAGCATCGGCCTCGAGCATGCGGTGCGCGAAGAAGGCGGCAAGATCGTGCGCGTCGACGTCGGCGATCGCTACGTGGTCGAGGCGATGCGCCAACACGGCTACAACCTCGGCGGCGAGCAGTCGGGACACCTCGTGTTCCTCGATCACGCGACCACAGGCGACGGAACGCTCGGCGCGTTGCAGCTGCTCGCCATCATGCTGCGCGAGCGTCGTCCCTTGTCCGAGCTGGTCGACGAGGTCATGCAGCCCGTGCCGCAGGTGCTGCTGGGCGTGGTGCTGCCTGCTCGACGCCCGCTCTCCGAAATGCCGAAGACCACGCGCGCCGTGCGCGACGCCGAGGCCAAGCTCAAGGCCGAGGGCCGCGTGCTGGTACGCTGGAGCGGCACCGAGCCCAAGCTGCGCATTCTCGTGGAAGGCCCCGACAAGAAAGCCATCGCCACCATGGCGAAGACCATCGCACACACGGCGGAACAAGAGCTGTCTGCCTAGCACCCGGGCTCGCCGAGCAGAACGAGCCGCGGGATGTCGGCCACGTTGCGCGCGCCACAGCGCGAGAGCAAGCGCCTCGTCATGGTCTTGCACGTGTTCTCGGACACGTTGAGCAACGTGGGACAACGGCTGCGCGGCACGCCAGCCATCACCAGGCCCACCAGCGCCATCTCGCGCTCGGTCACGTGATAGCGCGTCTCGAAGCGCGCCAAGCTTTCGGCCATGGAGAGCCCGCTGACACCCGACGGCTCGCGCCGCTCGTCCGAGGCGAGAAACACTTCGATCGCTTCGATCAGCTCCTGCTGCGCGAACGGCTTGGTCAAATAGATGCGCACGCCGCAGTGCGCGAGCGCAAACGCCTCACTTGCCGAAGCAAGTCCGCTCATCGCAGCAAGCAAGGGCGGCGCTGCCAGCTTGCTAGCAGCTGCAACTACTTCGCGACCGCTACCGTCGGGCAAGCGCACGTCGGCGATCAGCAGGTCGGGACGCTCCGAGAGTAACTTGCGCTTGCCGTCGGCCACGGTCGTAGCTTCGATGACAGTCGCGCCCCAGCTACGCACCAGGCGCGCGAGAGCGCGTCGCAGGCCGTCGTCGTCGTCGACGATCAGCGCGCGCTGAAAGCGACCGATGCGACGCGAGCAGATCTCGGGACGCGCAGCAGGCAAAGTCGGTGACGCGGAAGCGCCTGGATTTGCCTTCGGAACCGTTCCGCTCTCCTGCCGCTTGGCGCGCCGTGCTTGTGGGCGGTCGCTCTTGGCCTGGTTCATACTTCCCGCCAGCGGCTGCGCTACGCCTTCGCCGGCGGCAGCGTGATCGTGAACGTCGCGCCACCGCCAGGTTCGCTCGTTGCGCGAATCGTGCCCTTGGCCTGCGTTATCAGCTCACGCGAAATCGCTAACCCCACACCGGTGCCCGCATCCTTGGTCGTGAAGAACGGATCGAAGATGCGATCGAGGTGTTCTGCGGCGATGCCCGCGCCGTTGTCCGAGACGATGATCTGCGCCATGTCGTCGGCCTCGCGCACCTTCACCGTGATGCGGTTGTCCTGCTTGGCCTCGGCGCGCAGCGCCTGCGCCGCATTGAGCACCAAGTTCAGCACGACCTGACCGAGCACCGACGACTCGATCGCCACCATAGGCGACGACTCCAACACCAGCTCGATACGTCCGACACGCTCGACTTCGTGACGCACGATGCGCACCGTGGCATCGACGACGCGTCCCGAGTCGCACGACACGCCCTTCGGTTGCGCCGCCGACTTGCGGCCTTGACGTGAGCGCGTGACGAGCGACTTGAGCTGCGTGATCGCCGCCACGGAATCGGCGTGCGCCTCCGCAGCCGTCTCGAGCAGCTGCAACACGCGCGTCGGATCGTTCGCCGCCTGCCGTGCGCTGCCAAGCAGCTCGGTGATCAACGACGCGTTGATGTCGAGCGCGCCCAAGGGATTAGAGACTTCGTGCAACAGCTCCTCGTACACCATCGTCACGGCGGTCGATTGACCGCTGCGCAGAAGACGCATCTCCATGTTCTGGACGGTGCGTTGGATGTGCACGAGATCGATTGCGGTGCGCAGCGTCTCGATCACGTCTTCGTTGCGCCAGGGCTTCACGAGATAGCGACTGACGTGTCCGTGATTGATCGCATCGATCGCCGCATGCAGATCCGCGTACGCGGTCATGATCATGCGAATGGTCTGCGGACGAATCTCCCGCGCGCGCTGACACACTTCGACGCCGGTCATGCCGGGCATGCGCTGATCGCTGATCAGCACCGCGATGTCCCGTTCGGCTAGGATCTTTAGCGCATCTGGGCCAGTGCGCGCCGTGAGCACTGTGAAGTACCCTTCCATTGCATACTGGAACGACACGAGGTTCTGCTGCTCGTCGTCGACGTACAGAATGGGATACGCGCGATAGTCGAGAGACATAAAAGCGACCCGGTGACCGGAAGTATAGGGCAATTCGGCGATCACCAGCAGATGTTTTCAGGCTTTGCACTGGGTTCCCGGCCCACGGGACTGGCGCAAAAGGAATCGATGATCGACGCCGCGAACGTTGCTGAAACCACCGAGACGGCTGACGCGAACCAGGACCAGTACGCTGGCTCGCTGCCGGATCGACTCGACCCAGCCGTCGTCCGGGAGCTCTCGCAACTGTCGCCAGCGATCAGCATGCTGCGCATCGCGGCGGAGTGGCTGGCCATCGGCACCGCGGCTGCGCTCTGCTCGCGGTGGTTCAGCCCATGGCTCTATGTCGTGACCGTGGCGTTCATCGGCGCGCGCCAGCACGGCCTTTTGGTGCTCGCACACGACGGCGCCCACTACCGAATCTTGCGTAACCGCACGCTCAACGACTGGGTCTCGGAAGTGTTTCTCGCCTGGCCCTTCGTGCTCGTAACCATGCAGGCCTATCGACGAAACCACTTCCCGCACCATCGCTTCGTGAACACGGGCCAGGACCCAGACTGGATACGTAAGCAGACCGCGGAGTGGCGCTTCCCGAAGCGTCCACTGGAACTGGCGGCGCTGCTCGCATCCGACGCCATAGGCCTAGGCTTCATTAAATTCGCGCTGGTCGCCTCGCGCCTGCCCAAAGAGCCGCGCTCAGCCAGCGGCGCCGAGCGCGAGCGCGCGTTTGGCATCGCGCGTCGTGCCTTTCTGGTGACGCTCGCCGTGCTGCTCACGGTGCTGCACGGCTGGTGGGCCTTCTTTGCCTACTGGGTAGTCCCTTACCTCACGTGGATGCAGCTGTGCTTTCACGTGCGCAGCATCGCCGAGCACTTTGGCATACAGGGGCGCCACGGTGGCTACGCCCAGACACGCACGGTCGTTGCCTCGCTCTTCGATCGCATGTTCCTGGTGCCCAACCACGTGAGCTACCACGTAGAGCACCACCTCTATCCAAGCGTGCCGTTCTATCGCTTACCCGAGCTGCATCGACGCCTGATGGAGCTACCTCGCTATCGAGACTCCGTGCACGTGACGCACGGGTACTTCCGCGTGCTGCGTGAGTGCTGCACGCCCGCAAACCGACCACCCGAGGAAACCAATGCCCCGTCCTGAAGTCTTGCGCGTGCATTACCCCGACCTCGCGGAGTTCGAGCGCGAGGCGTTCGGCAGAAACCAACCCGCCGTGATCAGCGGCGTGCCCGCGCAGCATGCGCTCAAGATCTTCCAGTACTCACCCGACTACCTCGAAGCGGCCCTGGGCGAGCTCGAGTTCCCTGTGCTCAGCACCGACTCGGGCTTCCTCAGCTACGAGCGCGACTCCGAGCGCATGAAGTTTCACGACTTCGTGCAGCGTGCGTTCCGTGATCCGGTGGGGCCAACGAAGTACTACTTCAAGAACCCCACCAAGGTTCTGCCAGCGGGTCTCGACGACAGTACAGGCATCACTGGCCTCGCCCGCTTCTTCGAAGACGCGGTCATGCGCAACCTGTGGATCTCGCGCGGCACGATCACGGTCGGCCTGCACTTCGACGCCGCAGAGAATCTCAACATCCAGATCCGCGGACGCAAGAGCTTCACGCTGTATCCGCCCGAGATCTCCGGCTTCTACCCGATGCCCATGTTCTCGCAGACCGCGCACATCTCACGCGTGTTCCGCGACGGGCCCACGCTCGATCGAACGCGCTTCCCACGCTTCGACCCGGGCAAGGGTCGCGAAGTGGTGCTCGAAGAGGGTGAGATCCTCTACCTGCCGGCGTATTGGTGGCACCAAGTCACGTCGCTCGGCGACGTGAACATCAACCTCAACACCTGGAGCTTCCCGTCGCCACGAAAACAGCTGACGCACTGGAACCAAGCGCTGCGCGGCTACGGACAGCTGCTCACGCGCTTCATCGCGTTTGGCGACATCGTCAAGGCGCCTGCGCAGACGCGGCGGACGTGACCCGAGCATGAACGCGCGCATGAACGAGAACGTGAGCAACGCAGCCTTCACCAAGGACGAGTACGAGGCGATCCGTGCTCAGCTCACGTTCCGCCCCAGTATTTTGGCCGCGCTGCTCACGCTCACGCTCAACGCGGTGTTGCTCGCGCTCGCGGTTCATCTGATCTCCGGCCACGCCCCGCTCGGCTACGTCGCGGCACAGCTGCTACTGCCGCTGGTGTGGTTCCAAGCGTTCTCGATCTTGCACGACTGCGGCCACGGCAGCTTCACGACCAATCGAACCGCCAACATTTGGATCGGCCACTACGCGAGCGTCCTGTGCTTTCTGCCGTTCTTTCCGTGGAAGTACATCCACACCGAGCATCACGTCTGGGCCGGCAACGCCGACAAGGACCCCGGCTTGGCGCTGGTCCGGCGTGCGCGCGCCACCGGCACCTTGCCGTGGTTGATCCGTGCCGCGTGGCGGACGTGGGTTCCGCTGGGCGGCTTCGCGCAACACATCGTGTATTGGTCGTATCCGATCACCGCGCTGCGACGTGGCGCCCTGTCGCGAGACAAGCTCCTGCGCTGCGTGTTTTCCGTCAGCTGGCTCGCGCTTGCGTACGCGCTCCTGGCCCACTTCTTCCCGACAATCGTCGCCGTTCGTGTGCTTTGGCCGGCGTTCGTGCTCTATCTGTTCGTGGTCGAGCTCGTGAACATTCCGCACCACAGCGGCCTCACCTCGGTCACGGACCGACTGCCACTCTGGCTGCAGTACCAATCGACGCGCACGTGCGACTACCCACCGATCGTGTCCGAGTTGCTCGCGCTCAACTTCAACTTGCACATCGAGCACCACCTGTTTCCGAATCTGCCGTGGTATCGCCTGCGTGCGGCTCGACGCTTACTGCGACCGGCGCTCGGCGCGCGCTACCGTGAGACGCACAGCATCGGCTGGCACATCGAGCAACGGAAACACTCGCTCGTTACTCTGTTGAAGACATGACGCGCTCAGAGCGAAAGACCGGCGAACGCTTCGACCAGCGCTCGCAGCACCGTCTCCGGACCGCGCTCGGATGCGGGTGCGAGCTTCTTGAGCACCGTCAACGTGCGGTGCACGGTAAACACGCCTTGGGTGTACGTCGGCAAGCCGCCGTAGCAGCCCGCAAGGCCCACCGCCTGACAGATCTGTTCCACGGTCACACCTTCCATGAGCGCCCAGTACACGTGATTGCCGAGCGAGAGGCCCGGCGAGCGCTGGGTGAGCAACGTGACCAAGCACAGCTCACGCTCGCGTGGCGCAAGCGGGCCCGGCGCGAAGAACAGCTCGCCCACGTTCTCGCCCCAACTCGCCAAGCGCGGATACACCGTGGCAAACGCCCCGCTGTTCGCTCGCAGCAAGACCTCCGGATCGAACGCTTCTCGCAAGCGAGTCAGCTCCGCGGACGTAATCATCTGTGTGAGATCTTGCATCGCCACGTTCCCCTTCGAAGATGTCGTCACCATAACACGCGCCCGACGCAGCTGGAGTAACCCGCGTGAGCTCGACCGACACCGCTCGCATCGCTGAATTTCGCAACCCCGAGCTGCACGCAGCGGGCTTCCGCGCGCTCCTCGATCTCGGCGAGCAGGCGCTCGGCAGCGCCGAGCTCGAGAGCTTGGTGGGCAACCTCGGCCTCACCACCAAGGAGCTGCGTGATCCAACCGCATGGTTCTCGCTGAGCCTCGCCGAAGCCCTGATGCACGACCTCGTGACCCGCACCGGAGATCCGGACCTGGTGCGCCGCGCTGCGTGCGCGATGCTCACCCGCAAGTATCTCGGCGCGATGTATCCGCTCTACCGCGCGTTCGGCACGCCGATGTTCACGTACAAGCAGATCGTTCCGATCGTCAGGCGCACGAACAAGACCGTCTACTGGACGATCGAGCGCGCGCTGCCGGGAGATATGCAGCTGACGTGCCATCCCATGCCCGGCGCGGCCCCCGAACGCACGCGCTACATGTGCCAGTTCCGTATGAGCCAGATCGAAGGCGCCACGATGCTCTTCGATCTGCCACCCGCATCGGTGGAGCACACCCAGTGCATGCTCGACGGCAGCCCAGCCTGCGTCTACAACGTGCGCTGGCGAGAGCCCGCACGGCGTTTGGGCTCGAAGATCGCGCTCGCCGCGGGCCCTGCCACGACGCTCGCGCTCTGGGCCGGCTTCTCGCTACCGTTCCCGGGCGCGCTCGTCTCGGGCGTCTTGGTGTCGACCGCTGCCTGGGGTATCTCGCGCGCGCGCGAGCTACGGAACGAGCTCGCCGAGCGCGTACAAGACGTCGAAGAGCACCGCTCCGCGCTGACACGCAGCGAGCAAGCCGCGGAGTCGCGCTACGGAGAGCTGCTCGAAGCGAAGCGTGAAGTGGATCAACAAGTCGAGCGACGCACGGCGGAGTTGCGCAAGACCTCGCACCGGCTGGAAGACGCGCTGCACGAGATTCAAGCCGTCGACCGCGCCAAGACCGACTTCTTCAACAACGTCTCGCACGAGCTGCGCACGCCGCTGACACTGATTCTCGCACCGCTCGAAGCGCTGCTGTCTGGCAACGAGCCGGCTGGCGGCGCCAGGCCCGCGTTCGAGGTGATGCAGCGCAACGCACAGCGCTTGCTGCGCCTGATCAATCAGCTGCTCGATCTCGCCAAGATCGACGCCGGTGAGATGCGACTTCAGCGCTCGCTCGTCGATCTGCGCCTGGTCGTGCAGGGCATCGCGAGTTCATTCGAAACGGCGGCCAAGCAGCGTGGCGTCACGCTCCAGACCGAGATCGATCCACGCCTCTCGCCGCTCGCGCTCGACGTCTCGTGGATCGAATCCGCGATCACGAACGTGATTGCCAACGCGCTGCGCTTCGTTCCCGAGGGAGGCCACATCAACTTGCGCGTGCAGGACAGCGGAACAGCCATCGCGATCGAGATCCAAGACGATGGCCCCGGCATGAAACCCGAGGACGCCGCGCGCATCTTCGAGCGCTTTGCGCAGGGTGGTGACACGCACGCCGGCAGGAAGGGCACAGGACTCGGGCTCGCGATCGTGCGCGAGGCCGTGCGCCTGCACGGCGGTGACGTCGCGCTGCGCACGGCACCCGGCGAAGGCGCCTGCTTCACGATGACGCTGCCGCGCGTCTACGACGCCACGGTGCACGAGCCCGAGATCAAGCCGGAGCGCCAGACCGGCGCTGAAGTCACGACCCCGTCCGCGCTCACGAACATGCGCGCGGACGAGCTTCCCGCAGCGCCCAGCTCGAGCGATCTGCAGAGCTCCTTCCGGCCCGGGCCCTCGGCCGACGCCGCCCTCGCGCTCGTCGTCGAAGACAACGCCGACCTGCGCCGCCACATCGCCGACGTGCTCGGTGCTCGCTATCGTGTGCGCACCGCGCGCGACGGCGAAGAAGGTATCGCGCTCGCACGTAAGCTGCAACCCGACGTCGTCGTCAGCGATGTCGCCATGCCGAAGATGGACGGCTTCGCGCTGTGCCGCGCGTTGCGCGCCGACGAGCTCACCAAACGCATACCGTGCCTCTTGGTCACCGCGCGTTCCAACATTTCGCACGTGGTACAAGGCTTCGAGGCGGGCGCTAGCGACTACGTGGTCAAGCCGTTCCACGCGACTGAGCTTTTGGCCCGCGTCGACGTCCACGTGCGCGTTCGTCGCCTGGTCGGCCAAGTAGCCCGCCACGAGCGGCTTGCCGCGATAGGCACCTTGGCAGCGTCTGTTGCACACCAGGTGCGCAATCCGCTCAGCGCGCTGATCTCCGGCCTGCCTGCCATGCGCGGCCGGCTCGGCGACAAGATCGACCCTTCAACGGGCAACCTGATGACCATCATGATCGACTGCGCCGAACGGATCGAGCGCATGACGCTCGACCTGCTCGATCTCTCACGCGTCGACCGCGAGCAGCAGGGCGACTTCCACCCGGGCATTGGCCTCTTGGCGAGCGCACGCATCCTGTCGTCGCGCATCGCGGGCCTGGTCGACATACAAACCCACGTCGACGAACTGACCGTGCTCACCGGCCGTGCGGGGGACCTCAACCACGTGTTCTTGAACTTGCTCGACAACGCGCTGCGTGCGGTCGGCGACAGTGGCAAGATCGAAGTCAGTGGCGCTGTGGAGAACGGTGCGTACCTCGTGCGGGTCGAAGATTCCGGCTCGGGCATCGATTCCGCGGTCGTCGATCGCATCTTCGAGCCCTTCTGGACCACGCGCGCAGCGGGCGACGGGACGGGGCTTGGGCTCGCAATCGCGAAGGAAATCGTCGAAGAGCACGGCGGTCGCATCAGCGTGGGCCGCTCCAAGCTCGGCGGCGCCGAGTTCATTGTCCGGCTGCCGATCCGCCGCGCCACGAAAGACCCCGCATTCGCGTGAGTGAGCTGCGCGAGTCGGCGCTCGGTGGAACGCCGGCGGTCACACGTACTAGCCACCGTGGGCTAGCCGAGTGGCTCAGCACGGCACTGCATACACTCGTAAGCCGCGCCCAAGCAGACGTGGATGAACGACACGCACGCACGACGTGCGTGTGATTCGAGCCTGTTCGCGTCTCGCTAACGCGTGATGAATCTGGCGATTCGGAAAGACGCGGACACTCGCACGAGCATGAAGAGATCACTGCCGCTCACGGCTGCAACGCGCTTAAGGTCGAAGCTTCGTTTACACACATGTACACCTTGGAAAGCGCGGACTGATCGACTTGAGAGCACTCGTGGTTTCGTGTAGCAGAAGAGAGGGAGCGTGAATCCATTCGTGACGCAGACTTTCTGGAGCACAGCGGGATCGAGCGACACATCGCGAGCCCTACTCGTGGGGGACTCGTGATCAACCAAGCCAGCGTGATGCGACGAGTCCGAGACGCAGTACGCACCCTCGACCGCGCTGTGGTCGATCTCGGACCAGAGCGCGCGCGTCTGTGCACGTATCTTTCCGAGCTGCGCAGCACCCGCGATCAGAAGCAGCTCCTGCTCTCGCCGATCGCAGGCGCAGCATTGCCGCTCCACGCCACGGGCCCGGTCAGCATCCACTGCGAGAACGGCTCGGGTGCGTTCCGTTTGGTCTGCCGCAGCATCGAACGACTCTCCGACACCGAAGCCATCGTCGATCTCGGCGCGGCGTGCCTCGTCGAGTCGAACGAGCACCTCGCGCGCTACGAAGTTCCGAGCCGCAGGCCGCTCGCGTTGGTGATCCCAACCGGCGTGCAAGACACAGATGGCCACGTCTTTCCAATCTCGGAGATCTCGTCCGACAGCTGCGTCATCGATGCCACCGTGCCGATACCGCCCGGTCAGGAGCTCGGTGGTGTCGAGGTCGTCGGCGACCGCGCGGTGCTGCGCCGTGCCGCCGCCACCGTGGTCGAGGTCACGCCGTGGTGCACGGCCGACGGCAGCCGACGCTTCCGCTGCACGTTGCGCTTGCGTACCGAGACAGCATCCGCCGGCGACGACGCGAGCGACGTCATCTCGGATCCGGTACGCGTTCGACGCGTAATGGAGTTTGCCGCGCTTTCGGGCGCGCGCGGCTCGTTCGAAGCGCCCGTGTGGGGTCAGGGCACCGTCCGCTTCGGCGACGCCGAGCGTGACGCGCTGCTGATCGCCTTCTTTCCACCGCCCCAGGCCCGCGTCGATCCACGCTATATAAAGCTCAACTTCGAGCTCTTCGCGGTCGACTACGAGGTAACCGTGCGCGTGCTCGAACGCACCGCCGGCTGGGTGCGCACTGCCATGCCGCTGCACTTGCGTCGCGCACGCACGTTCCACCGCGACCGCCACGTCGCGCGCGAGCCGGGGCGCGGGATCTCGCTCGTGTTCCGCAACCCGGTGACCGGCGAGCGCGAGACTCGAGACGTGTCGGAGATTTCGTTCCAGAGCATCACGTTCGACGCCTCGTCGTCGCGCGATCTCTTGTGGGAAGGGCTACCGCTCGAGGACGCCTGCGTGTGTTCGGGGAGCTCACGCATCGCGCTTGGCGACACACGCATCGAGAGCGTCAGCTCGGAAGGGGGTCGAGGCCACGCGCGCGCGGCGATCACGAAGCCGAACATCGCGCAGAAAGCCGACTTCGTCAGCCTCGTGTCGTCGCTCGGCCACCCGGACATCACCGTCCACGATGGCCAGAACTTCAATGCAATGCTTGCGATCTACAAGCAGGGCGGCCTGTTCGCTCCGCACATGCGCCGCAACCTCGATCCGATCATGCCAGCTGCCAAGCGCGTCTGGCATCGCCTGCACCACGCGGGCCCCGACCTCGTACAAACCTTCGTGCATGGCGCAGGCGACGAGCCGGACGGCGCTGTGACCGCGATTCGGCCGTGGGAGCGTGCCTTCGTCGCGCAGCACTTCGTGAGCGTCAACGCGCACAGCGCGACCGCGGCGGGCCGCCTGCAACGCGCATACGTCGACCACGTGCAATCGCGGCCCGAAGGCCACTACCTGGTGTTCTTCGTCAAGTCGGACAACAAGCAGATGAACGCGTTCTACGAACGCTTCTTCGGCACGACCGGAACGCCGGAAGCCATCGAGCGCCGCAACGTACAGCTCTGGTGCAAGCCTGGTGAGGTGTCGCGTCCGATCGAGGTTTCACCCACCAGCAAGCTCGTAGTGCGTGCGCTGCGCGCGACCCACGAGCCCACCGTCTCGCACGCCGCCGAGCGCTGCATCGGTGTCCAGGGCGCGGCCGCCCTCTCGTTCTTGCCCGGCGAGTTCCACATCCCCGAGACCGCCAGTGGATTCGCGCGCGTCGGCCTCAAGCGCAAGCGCGTCTGCGAGACGGTCTCCCGCGCCGGTCAACCGATCTACGCGATGATCGAAGAGATCACGTCCCCTGGCCTCAACTTCACCTGGATGTTGAACGCGACGTGGATCTTGCCAGTGCACACCGAGCAGGACGCGACGGGCGACGCGCTGCGCACCGCGCTAGTGCACATCCTGAAGAAGCCGTCGCAAACTCCGACCGGGGACGTGTTCCTCAACACGACCGACGGCGTCGACGGCTCGGTGCTGGAAGCCGCTGGCTTCGAGAAGCTCGCGGACTTGTTCCTGTACACGATGAATCGTGCCGGGCTCAACCGCTACTTCTACTACACGTCCGACCGCTACGGCGAAGTCGACATACGCACGCAACAGCGCGAGCTACGTCGTTCGAGCCTGGCCGCGCTACGCAACGACGACGCAGAGAAGACCCGCCGCGTAGTCTGACGCCATACCCGGCGCCCCTTGCGTTGACCGCAGGGAACATTCTTTACCTGCAGCCCGGAGCCGCGTCACTTGCGACGCTTCACGAGCACGCTCGGCGGCAGCACGCGCACGACCTCGAAGCCTTCCGGCATGCCGCGCACTTTCACCTCGACGGGCGTCAGACCCGGGTCGGCCATCGGTGCGCTCAAGTCCACATAGGGAACGATCTCTTCGGGATCGAGCTCGCCCAGCGCGCGCACGGGGCCTCGCAGCGCGACCGACACCGTGGTCGGACGCAGCCATGCTTCGCCCGGTCCTACGACAGCAACCTCGAGCTTGCGCAGCACGCGGTCGCCCAGCTCGGCCACCACCTCGAAGTGAATCTGCGCGGACGCGGGATCCAGATACGCGACGTGACCGGCCAGAGGTTCCAGCTGCACGCGACGGTCGTAGGCGCCGGGCGCGACGCTGTCGATCGAGACGTCTTCGCTGAACACCTCGTGAATGGCAGCGACCTCGTCGACCGGGCCGCGGATCGTGACCGTCGCGGGCACGACCACGATCGGCTTCTTGATCATGAAGCCCTCGTCGGGCACCCCGCGCAGACGCGCTCGCACGGGCACTTTGCGCTCCGCGCTGCTTGCCCACGTCAGATCGAGCGCCGCGGGCTCGACCGCGACCAGCTGCACTGCGGCGGGTAGCTCGATGGCGGCGGCATCGAAGTAGTAGTGCTGGCGGGTGGGGTCGCGCAGATCCATCTGGATCGGCGGAAAGTCGTCACGCTGCAGCGCGGAGATGCGCGAGCGCGAGCCGCGCAGCGTGAGCTTCACCTGGGCCGGCAGATCGCTGATCAGCATCTTCTCGGCGCGCGCAGGCGGAAGCAGCGTCACCACATCGATCAGCATCGCGCGCTGCGCGTCTTGATCGCTGTGCACGAGCGAAAACAGCGCGACAGCAAGCACGAACGCGAGCACCTTCAACGGAAGGTTATCGAGAAAAAGCCGTGTGAATGGGCCGCGTTCCGGGACTTCGGGCGTCGTCTTCACGAAGTCTCCGTGTGTTCCTTCGGGTTCGGAGGCGGCGACTGGGACTCACTGACGCCCGAAGGCGCGGAGCCTGTGCGCGAGACGCGGTCTTTGCTCTCGCGCCCGTCGTGACGACCGGTCTTACGCTTCTGGCGTTTCTGAAACAGGCCCATCAGCACCTTACGTAGCAGAGCAGCGTCGAGATTGCGCACGATGTTGCCGTTGAAGCACAGGCTCACCTCGCCTCGCTCCTCGGAAACCACGATCACGACGGCATCGGTTTCTTCGGACAAGCCGATGGCCGCGCGATGGCGCGTGCCCAAGTTGCGATCGAGCTTGGTGCTGGCAGTGAGCGGCAGAAACGCGCCCGCCTGCCAGATGCGTCCTTCCCGGATGATCACGGCGCCGTCGTGGATCGGGTTCTCATGGCTCGGAATGAAGATGCTGTAGAGCAGCTCCTTCGAGACCGCCGCGTCGAGCGGCGTGCCCGCTTCGATGAACTCGTCGAGCAAGCCTTCGCGCTCGAACACGATCAGCGCGCCGATCTGCTTTTGAGCCAGCGACGACGCAGCACGCACGGCGTCGTCGATGACCTGGTGCTCCATGGCCACGCCGGCCGAAGCAAAGAACGGGCGGCGGCCGAAGCGCACGAGCGCGCGGCGAATGTCCTGTTGGAAGATCACCACCAGGATCAGCACGAGCGAGGTGAGCAGCGTGTCGAGCATCGTGTACAGCGTGACGAGCCCGAGCCGCTTGGCGGCCTCGTATACGATGAACACCAGCACCAGGCCCACGCCCATCTGCATGGCGCGCGTGCCCTTGAGCAGCAAGAGCGCGAAGTAGAGGATCACCGCGACCAGGACGATGTCCGCGAAGTCCCAGAGCACGCGCGACGTGTCGCGAGCGAAAAAGTGAATCAGGCGCGAAGAGATTTCGCTGATCACGAGCGCACCGCCTCGCTGACCAGCACGGCCTGACACGTCTCGCGCACGTCATGGACGCGCACGGCATGCGCGCCATGAAGCACGGCCACCGTGACGGCGGCTATGCTTCCGCCGAGGCGCTGCGACGGATCCGAAGCCGCGCGACCCGCGGCCTTCTCGACCTCGGCGATGAACGACTTTCGAGAAGGCCCGACCAGCACGCGGTGGCCCAAGGACCGGAGGCGCGGCAGCGCCGAGAGCAACGACACCGAGTGCGCAGCCGTCTTCGCAAAGCCGATCCCGGGATCGAGCCAGATGCGCTCGGCGAGAACGCCCTGCTCGCGCGCGCGTGCCACTGCCTGTTCGAGCTCCCGCATCACGTCTTCGACAACGTCGCCATACGCCAGGTTGTTCCCGGCGAGCCGACCATCGCCGCGGTTATGCATGAGCACCAGCTCGGCCTCGTGCGCCGCAGCGGCTCGCAAAAGCGCCACGCTCGCGCCGCCCGAGACGTCGTTCACGATGCGCGCGCCCGCGCGCAACGCCGCTTCTGCGACCTCGCCGCTCACGGTGTCGATCGAGACGCGCGCGCGCTTTTCACTCGCGAGCCGGCCGATCACCGGCAGTACACGACGCAGCTCTTCTTGCGTGGAAACCGCAGACGCACCTCGGCCGTAGGTCGCGCCCGCTGGACGCGACGACGCCCCACCGACGTCGATGACGTCGGCGCCGTCCGCGAGCAGCTGTGAAGCCTTCGCGAACGCAGCTTCGGGCGTGCAGGCCTCCCCACCGTCACTGAACGAGTCCGGCGTGACGTTCAGAACCCCCCACACCTGACAGCTTCTCCCCTTCGAATCCGTCGCAGGCATCTCCGGCCGCTCCCCCTCGTACTCCCGCGTCACTCGGCCGACCCCGGGATCTTGCGGCTTGATCCCGTTGCGGCCGGCACCTCTCAGCTGCCCGAAGGCACTTCGCGCGGCCGCGGCGTGAACAACGAAGCCTTGCGCTTGTCCTTGCTCTTGCGGCTCTTCTCCGCGTAGCGAGGAATCTCGATGCGGTGCCGCTCGGGCAACGGCTGGCCTTCCATCACGGCCAGGATCTCGATCGCATCGAGCGTCTCACGCTCGAGCAACGCCTTCGACATCGCCTCGAGCTTGTCCATGTTCGCGCGCACGAGTGTCTTCACGCGCTCGTACTGCTCGACCACGATACGATAGACCTCCTCGTCGATCGCGCGCGCCGTGCTCTCCGAGTACTCGCCGCGACGCGGCCCCGGCATGAACGGCAAGAACGACTCTTCGCGCTCCAGGTACGCGAGCGGACCGAGCTTGTCGCTCATGCCCCACTCGGTGACCATCGAGCGCGCCAGATGCGTGGCCTGACGGAAGTCGTCGGCGGCGCCCGTGGTGACTTCGCCTAACGCGATCTCCTCCGCCACGCGGCCGGCCAGCGCCATGCCGATGCGGTCGAGCGCCCACTCCTTGGAGAAACCCAGGCGGTCTTCCTTGGGCAGCGACATGGTCACGCCGAGCGCAGGACCGCGCGGAATGATCGAGACCTTGTGCACCGGGTCGTGGTTCGGCAAGAGGTGTCCGACCACCGTGTGCCCCGCTTCGTGCCACGCGGTGCGCTTCTTCTCGGTCTCGCTGATCACCATCGAGCGACGCTCGGTGCCCATCAGCACCTTGTCCTTCGCCATCTCGAAGTCGGTCATCGAGACTTCGTCCTTGTCGAGGCGAGCTGCGAGCAGCGCTGCTTCGTTGACCAAGTTCTCGAGGTCGGCGCCCGAGAAGCCAGGCGAGCCGCGCGAGATCACTTCGAGGTCGACGTCGGCCGAGAGCGGGACCTTCTTGGTGTGCACCGCGAGAATGCCGAGGCGCCCGTTCATGTCCGGGCGCGGCACGTTGATGCGCCGATCGAAGCGGCCGGGACGCAAGATCGCGGGGTCGAGCACGTCCGGCCGGTTGGTAGCCGCAATGATGATCACGCCCTCGTTCGACTCGAAGCCGTCCATCTCGACGAGCAGCTGGTTCAGAGTCTGCTCGCGCTCGTCGTGACCGCCACCCATGCCGGCGCCGCGATGACGACCGACCGCGTCGATCTCGTCGATGAAGATGATGCACGGCGCGTTCTTCTTGCCCTGCTCGAACAAGTCACGAACGCGCGAGGCGCCCACGCCCACGAACATCTCGACGAAGTCGGAGCCCGAGATGCTGAAGAACGGCACGCCCGCTTCGCCCGCGATGGCGCGCGCGAGCAGCGTCTTGCCGGTACCCGGCGAACCCATGAGCAAGACGCCCTTGGGAATGCGACCGCCGAGCCGCTGGAACTTCTTGGGATCTTTCAGGAACGCGATGATCTCTTCGCAGTCGTCCTTGGCTTCGTCGATGCCGGCCACGTCGTCGAACGTCACCTTGTTGGACGAGTCGCTGAGTAGTCGCGCGCGCGCCTTGCCGAAGCTCATGGCCTTGCCGCCCGAGGCTTGCAGCTGACGCATGAAGAAGAAGAACACCACGAGCAGGAAGATCATCGGGATCCAGGTAACCAGGATGCTGCCCCAGAGACCGTTCTGATCGTCCGCCGCGTACGTGACGCGCACCCCATGATCGATCAAGTCCTTGTTGACCTGCTCGCCGAGAATGCCGACCGAAACGCGCTCTTCACGCGGCGCCTTGGTGTGCAGATAACGGTATTCCGCCGTGTGCTCGCGCGTCTTGATCACGACGTGCTCGACTTGGTTACTGCGTACGTCCGTCATGAACTCGCTGAACGCTACGGTCCGAGGCGCTTCGGATTCCGTCACCAGGTTGTAGATGGCGACGAACATCAAGATCAGCATGACCCACAGCACTAGGGTCTTGTGGCTTTGCTTCACGTTGTCCTCGGTCTCGGTTGAGGTCTCGGTTGAGAGAAGTGCACTGGGAATCTGCTGCCGGGTAGCATTGGAACAGGTGAGCATAGCGGCTCTGCAGCCGCATTGAAAACTCCGTCTTTTCACATACCTTCGCACCCAGTGGCCCGACGTCAAGCGCTGGAACGCAAAGGCTGCGTCAGGGGCGTGCGCGAAGGCGCAGAATGCCGCCGTTTTCCACCCTCATGCAGAAGGCCGCGTTCAGCCAAACCTCTCCGCGCCCGTGACCACAGGCGGCGTCGAGATCGCTGAGGTGCGCGCGGCCGGCGGGCAGCTCGTGCTCGGTCAAGAATGCACGCAAGGCTGCGCGCCGCAGCACGCCAGGTGCTTCGAGCAGCGCGGAAATCGCTAGCGTTTCCGAGTCGACCCGAGCTCTGCCCAGCAAAGATAGGCCCTGTTTTTCGACGAATTCGGAGTGTTCGCGGGCGTCATCGGCCAAGTCCGAGAGGTGCTCCGACAGGGCCGGGTCCTCGCGCTCCAACATCGGAATCAGCGACTCGCGCACGCGCACACGGGTGAATTGCGGGTCGAGGTTAGTCGGATCCCAGGCGATCTGCGGGAAGTGCGCACGCGCGAACGCATGAACGTCGCGTCGCGGAGCATCGATCAGCGGACGAATCACACCGTCCGCACGCAGCGGCTCGATGGCGGACAGGCCGCGCACGCTCGCGCCACGCAGCAGTCGTTGCAGGACTGTTTCGGCTTGGTCGTCGCGCGTGTGGCCAACGGCGATCCGTACTGTTCCGAGCTCGCGCGCGAGCTCGGAGAGCGCCGCGTAGCGTGCAAGGCGGGCGTGCGCCTGAACCGAAGCGCCCTCGCCGACCTGCACGGCCAGCGCATGAAATGGCACCTCCATACTGGCCGCCTGCTGCCTCGCGATCTCGAGGTCGAGCTTGGCCTCGGCGCGCAGCCCGTGGTCGACCGACGCCGCCTCGAGAGCAAAGCCCAGCTCCGGAGCGAGCTGGGACAAGGCCCCGAGCATGGCAGCCGAGTCCGGACCGCCGGAGCAGGCCGCGAGCACGCGCATGCCGCGCGTCAGCAGACCGCGCGTGGCGATCGTCTGCCGCACGCGGGCGAACAGGCTCATGGCCTCAGAAGCGGCCGGAGAGCAGCGACAGCTCCACACCCGACACACCGGACACGCGCAGCTGCGCGCCACGGCCGGAGGTGCCGGGGAGCACGCCCAAGACATCAACCGCGGGCGTCGCGAGCGCGATGCCCTCGGGGGATAGACGCACCATGCCGGTACCCGCGCTGCGCGGGTCGCGGGCGCGCGCTGCCAGCTGCAAACGCCTTGCGCGTGCCGCGCCAGTATCGCTCTTGTCGTCTTCCGGATCGTAGGCCGTTTCCGAGATCGTGACGACGAGCGCGGGAATCAACAACGCCATGCCGAGCGTGAGTGACGCCACTGCAAGCTGCGTGTGATTGCCCTTTTCGAGGCCAAAATAGCCGGCAGCCGCACCGCCCGCCGCACCCACGATGGGGAACACGATGAACGCCCAGGTCTGATTGAGACCGGCGACAGCTGGAAGCACGAAGCCGAGCTCGGCACCGATCAAGCCGACGCCGAGCGTGCCCTTCACATCGGCAGGGACCGGATGCTTGATCGCCGTCGTGCTCGCTTGCGCGGAGACGGTGGCGGGGTGAGCGACGAGCGCCGACAGCACGAGCGCGGCAGCCAGGAAAGCGAAGACGGGAAGCTTGGTGGCAGGACGATTCATCGAGTGTCGACCCCTTTTCGACAGAAAGCAGACGAAAGCTAACCCGCATTGGCGCACGGGAGCAAGCTGCAGGTAACCCCCATCTACGAACCCGCCAGCGCCAGGGCAATCAAACGCAGCTCGACCTTGCCCCCACCGGCCCAAAGATCGGGCCGAAGCATACCCAGCGCGCGAATGTCCTGCCCGGCCTCTATGGCGCTTCCAGCCAGGTCGAAGCCGAAAGCGGTGAACACGGAGGTTCCCAACCGAAGGCTGAGCTTGAGATGGGCACCCCCAACCACGTGGCGGGTTAGTACCCGGGCTTCCGGCACCGCGAACACGGGCTCTGCGTTGGCCTCCCCGAGCGGCTCGAGCAGGGCCAGGTCGGCAGCCCCAGGCAACTCGAACGTGTTGGCTTGCAGCTCGACGTCGGCCAGCGGCTCGCCGCCCGCCACGTGCCCCAGCGTGTGCGAGCCGGCGGTTGCGCCCGCGAACGCGGCGGCGAAGGCCTCGAGCTTGCTGCGCTGCAGCGTGAGCCCACAGGCGGCGTCGTGGCCGCCGAAGCGCATCAAGTCGGACGCGCACGCCGCGATCGCACCGTGCAACTTGAAGCCATCCGGTGTGCGCGCGCTACCGTGTCCGTGCTCGCCTTCGACGCCGATCACGATCGCCGGCACGCCGAAGCGGTCGACCAAGCGTGCAGCGCTGATACCGACCACTCCGCGATGAAACTCGTCGCCCCAGGCAACCACGCCATGCTTGGGCTCCGGGCCGTAGCGCTCGATCACCTGTGCGATTACCAGCTCGGTCACGCGCCGCTCGATCGCCTTGCGCTCGTCGTTCTTCTGCTCGATCTGCGCGGCGAGGATGCGCGCCTTTTGCAGGTCGCGTGCGCGGAGCAACTCCAACGTGAGGCTCGGGTCGCCCATGCGACCTGCCGCATTCAGTCGCGGTGTCAGCCGGTACGCCACATCGACCGCTGACAGCTGCGCACCCACCTTGAGCCGACACAGCTCGCGCAGCGCCACGATCCCGGGTCGCGCGCTCTCGGCGGAGATGCGCTGGAGGCCTGCGCGCACGAGCCGGCGATTGTCACCATCGAGCGGCGCCACGTCCGCAATCGTGCCGAGCGCGACGAGGTCGAGAAACGTGCGTAGGTCGAGCGGCGCCGAGAGTCGCGCGCGCACCGCGGCGCCGAGCGACAGCACCAGCCCCGCGCTCGCCAGGCCCTTGTACGCGAAGCCGCACTCGGGGCGATGCGGGTTCAAGAACGCGAACGCCGGCAGCGGCTCCGCAGGCACGAGATGGTGATCGACCACGATCACGTCGATCCCGAGACTCCGCGCACGCGCAATCCGCTCGTGGTCGCTCGAGCCGCAGTCGCAGGTCACGAGCAGTGAGGGCTTGCCGGCGAGCACACGATCGAGCGCGACGTCGGACAAACCGTAGCCGCCCTCGAAGCGATTGCCGACGAACACAGCCACCTCGCCGCCGAGCGCTTCGAGAATGCCCGACAGGATCACGGCGCTGGTCGTGCCGTCCACGTCGTAGTCGCCGAACACGGCGATGCGCTCGTGGCGCTTGATCGCGGACGCCAAGCGCTCGGCCGCCAGCTCGCGATCGAGCATGGTGTCGGGCTGCGTCAACCCGGCGAGCTGCGAGCTCAGAAACTCGCGGGCTTTTTCCGCATCGCCGAGACCACGGTGCAGCAGCACCTGCGCCAGCGCCGGCGCAATCCCGACGGCACGCCCGAGCTCTCGAGCAGCCATGGGGTCGGCCGGACGCACGCGATACGAAGGCATTCCGTGCATGCCCTACGCGGCTACCACGCCTTCACGCGCGGCGGAAGAACCGTCTATCCATCCACTCGGTGAGCGGCGCGGCGACGTAGATCGAAGAATACGTGCCGACCAGGAAACCGATCATCAACGCGAACACGATGTCGCGGATCAGCGGGGTACCCCAGAAGAAGAAACCCATGATCGAGATCATCGCCACGCCGGAGGTGATGATCGTACGACCAAGCGTCTGGGAGGTGCTGGTGTTGATGATCTGCACGAGCGAGGCGTCGCGCATGCGGGCCATGTTCTCACGGATGCGATCGTATACCACGATCGTATCGTTGATGGAGAAGCCTATGACGGTGAGCACCGCGGCAATCGTGCCGAGCGTCACCTCTTTCTGCAGCACCACGTACACGCCGAGCGTGATCAGCGCGTCGTGAGCCAACGCGACCACGCCGCCCGGCGCAAAGCGCAGGTCGAAGCGGAAGGCCACGTAGACCATGATGAACGCCACGGCATACAGGATCGACTTCACGGCGGCGTCGCGCAGCTGCTCGCCGGCCTTCGGGCCGACCCACTCGACACGCAGCGGCTTCTCCGGCGCCTTATCGGCGAGCTTCTCTTTGAGGCCCGCCACTAGCTTGTCGCCGACGCCCACGAGCTGCGCTTCGTAGCGCACGTCCTCCGCCTTGCCGAACGGCGAGACGTCGCGGACCTTGAGGCCGGCAGCGCCGAGCGCGTCGCTGATGACCTTCGGGTCCACCGTCTCGGTCAGCTGAATCGAGAGCTTGTCACCGCCCGGCGACGCGCTCAGCTCGAGCACCTTGCCAGCGCCGACAGCCGCGTCCAGCTTCTTGCGTGCCGACGCGATCTGCTTAGCCGGCAGCGATGAGATCTCCTGCAAGCGCAGAATGTAGCGGTTCTTCTGGCCCTGCATCGCAATCACTTCCGGCGCATCGAAGCCGAGCTCGATCACGATCTGACGCAGCTGACTCGACGTGATGTCGGACTTGAACGCCAGCTCGACCTCGGTGCCGCCCTTGAAGTCGATACCGAACTTCGGGCCCGGGATGAACAGCGAGATTAAGCTCAGCACGCACAGGCCGACCGACGTGAAGATGAACGGCCAGCGATACTTGAAGAAGTCGTGGGTGACACCCGGCTTGAAGAACTCCATGACCTCACCCGACCTTGAGGCGTTGCACGCGCAGGCCGCGCACGAGCCAATCGAAAGCTACTCGCGAACAAAACACACCCGTGAACAGTGACGTGCAGATGCCGAGGATCAGCGTCACTGCGAAGCCCTTGATCGGGCCCGACCCGTACTGGAAGAGCACGATACCGGCGATCAGCGTGGTGATCTGCGAGTCGAACACCGACGAGAACGCGCGCGCGAAGCCTTGCTCGACCGCGACGCGCGGCGACTTGCCCGCGCGCAGCTCCTCGCGAATGCGCTCATTCACGAGCACGTTGGCGTCGACCGCCATGCCCATGTTGAGCGCGATGGCAACGAGGCCCGGCAAAGTCAGCGTGGCTTCGAAGAACGCCTGCGCCGAGAGCAAGAACAAGAGGTGCAAGAGCACCATGACGTCGGCAATCACGCCGCCGACCTCGTAGTAGACCGCCATGAACGCGAGCACGATCAGGATGCTCACGAGGGCGCCGCGCACGCCCTGGTTCACGCCGTCCTCACCGAGCGAGGGACCGATCATCTGCTCGTTGGACGGGCGGATCGGGACCGGCAGCGCACCGGCCTTGAGCACGATCACGAGCTCTTTGGCCTCGTTCAGAATCTCGTTGTACGGGCGGAAGCCGCCGAGCGTGATCTGGCAGTGGCCGCCACCGATCTCGGTCTGAATCACCGGCGCGGACGCGACGAGGTCGTCGAGCACGATCGCCATGCGGCGCTTCACGTTGCGACCGGTCAGGTCTTTGAACTGGTCGGCGCCCTTGCTGTTGAAGTTGATCGCGACGTACGGCTTGCCGCCCGCCTGCGGATCGTTGGCGACGAACGCATCCTCGATCGCCTGGCCGGTGACCTCCGCGCGACCAAACAGGTAGTACGTGCGGTACGCCGTGGGCTCGTCCACCTTCTTCGGCGCGTCCGCGTCGGCGATGCGATCCGCTTCGCCGATCAGCAGCTTGTGGTCGTCCGCAAGCTTGTGATCGATCTTGAGCTTCTCGATGTACGCCGTCAGCTTCTGACGCGCGTCTTTACCGCGCGCGAGCAGGTAGCCCGACGAGGTCTGCGGCTTGCTCACACCTGCGGTCACAATCTCGGTCTGCTTGGTGATGCCTTCCGGCAGCTCCGTCAGCTCCGAGACGAACGTGGCCTCGTCGTCGACGATCTGAAACTCGAGGCGCGCCGTCTTGCTGATGATCGCGCGGATCTTGTCGAACGTCTCCTGATCGGCACCCGGCACCTCGACGATGATGTCGGTGCTCTGCGCCGTCACGGACGCTTCTTTCAACCCGAGCGCGTCGATGCGGTTCTGGATGGTCTCGCGCGCCTGCTGCACGGCCGTATCCTGAATCTGCTCCAGGAACTCGGTCTTCACTTCCAGCACGACGTCGCCGCCCACGTTGCCAACTTGGCGCGTGACTTCGCGCAGGTCGTTGTAGCGAGTGACCAGGTCGTGATCGAGCTTGGTAGCGTCGGCAGCGTTCGCGAACGTGAGCCGGATGCGACGCTCGCCGTCGTTCTTGAGCGTGACCTTGTCGTGAACCTTGGCCATCTGCTCGCGCGTCGGGTTCTGATCCTTCTGGATCACACCAAGACGCGTGCCGAGCTCGCGCTGCAGCTCGTCCGAGCGCAGCTCGCGACGATCACGCACCGCCGCGCTCACTTCGACGTCGTACGTGAGGCGCAGACCGCCCTTGATGTCGAGACCAGGACTTATCCGACCGCTCACGAACTTCTTGATCGGCGCCGGCACAGGCACCCACCTATCCAAGCTCGGCCACAGCACGACCCATGCGCAGGTCGTGACCGTCAAGATCAGCACCAACCGAAAGTACCAGCCCTTGTCCATGACTTCGCTGACGTGCAACGCGCTCGCGCGGTCGCTACGCCTTCTCCTTGGAGGTCGCCACTTCGGCTTTGCCCGTGATGTGCGAACGCAGCACGTTGATCTTCACTTTGTCGGCGATCATCAGCGTCACGTCGGTGTCCGTGAGGTCCGTGATCTCGCCGCGAATGCCGCCGCTCGTGCGCACGAGGTCGCCGCGCTTGAGCGCCTTGACCAGCGCTTCCGTTTCCTTCTGACGCTTCTGCTGAGGACGCAGCAGCAAGAAGTAAAACACGACGAACATGAGCGCGAGCGGCAGGAACATCTGCAGCTGCGAACCGGTCGTCGGTGCGGGGGTTCCACCGCCGCGGGCAGCACCAGTTTGCGCGGTCCCAGTGGTCGGGTCCGGCTGCATCAAGAATTCTGTCAGCAACACTGGCACTCAAAACCTCGTAGCGGGCTCACGCAAACAGCGCTGGAAAATAGCGCCCGCAAGCGTACGATTTCCCCAGCAAAGCCGCGCGGGTTGTACTGCATGCCTATAGGGGCGTCAACTCGCTAGGAATCCTGTGCTATGAAGGGCGCGCATGGTCGATAAACTCGAAAAGATCTGGCTGAACGGCGCGCTCGTACCCTGGGACGAAGCCAAGGTCCACGTGCTCACGCACACGCTCCACTACGGCTTGGGCGTCTTCGAGGGCGTGCGCTGTTACAAGAGAGCCGATGGCAAGAGCGCTGTCTTCCGGCTGCGCGAGCACGTCGACCGCTTGTTCGAGTCGGCTCACATCAGCGATATGGCGATCACGTGGAGCCGCGACGAAGTGTTCGCCGCGTGCCTCGACACCGTCCGCGCCAACAAGGTCGACGAGTGCTACCTGCGCCCCCTCGCGTTCATCGGCGACGGCGCGATGGGCCTGTACGGCCGCGACAACCCCATCTATCTCACGATCGTGGCCTGGCGTTGGGGCACGTACCTCGGTGACGAGGGCCTGCAGAACGGCATCCGCGCCAAGGTCAGCTCGTACACGCGCTCGGGCATCAACAGTCAGATGACCAAAGCCAAAGTCGTCGGCAACTACGTGAACTCGATCCTCGCCAAGCGCGAGGTGGTCGCCGCCGGGTATCAGGAGGCGATCCTGCTCGACAGCCAGGGCTACGTGGCCGAGGCGTCCGGCGAGAACATCTTCATGGTAAAGAACGGCACGCTGTTCACCCCGCCGGTGGGTGGCTCGGTGCTCAACGGCATCACGCGCCACACCATGCTCACGCTCGCGACCGAGCTGAAGATCCCGTGGCACGAACGCAGCATTTCGCGTGACGAGCTCTACATCGCCGACGAGGTCTTCTTCACAGGCACCGCCGCTGAAGTGACGCCGGTGCGCGAGATCGACGAGCGCAAGATCGGCGCCGGCAGCCGCGGCCCACTGACCAAGCGTCTGCAGGACCGCTTCTTCCAGCTGGTACGTGGACCGGAGCTACTCCACCCCGAGTGGCTGGCGTTCGTTTGATCGCGTTGCAGTCCGCGAAGGCCGCGGCGGAAGGGCGGCGCGCTCCGTGACTACGCGTTTGCGGAAGCCTTCGCGATCGCTTCTTTCGAGTACAAGATGCGCTGGCAGCGCGGGCACTGCGCGAACTCTTCGGCGCGCGAGATGCCGATGACCTGCTGCGGCGTGAGCACCACGAAGCAGCCGCCGCAGGTGCCGTCTTTGATCGCGGCCACGCCGATGCCTTGGCGCTTGCTGCGGATCATGTCGTAACGGCGCATGACGTCGCCGGGGATCTTGGGGATCAGCGCCGCGCGGCCCGCAAGCACGGCCTGCAGCGTCGTTCGCAGCTCGGCGAGGCGCAGATCCGCCTTCTGCTTCTCAGTGGCCGCGTAGCTCTCGAGCTCCGAAAATTCCTTCTCGTGCTTCTCGACCGACTGGCGACGCTTACCGATGGCGTCTTTCAGCGCTTCACGCTCGGTCTCGCGCTCTTTCATCATGCGGCGAATCGTCTCGAGCTCGCGCTCGACGGCATCGGCTTCGCGCGTGTTGCGTACGCGAGCGCCCTTCTGCTTCGACTTCGAGAGCGACTGATTCTGGTTGCTCAGCTCTTCATCCTGCGCGCTCAGCAGCCGGTCGGCATCCGCCAACTGCGCCTTCTCCGCGGCGAGCAATTCGCCAAGCTTCTTGACATCGCCCTGCAGGGCCTCGATCCGCGCGGGTATGTCCCGAAGCTCGGTCTCCGTTCTAAGTGCTTCCGCGTCGATATCAGCGATCTTGGCCAAGGCTACGAGCTGTTCGATCACCGCGTAAATCTCCCGTTAGACCGCCGCTTGCCTAGCTCCTATTGCGCCGCGGCGCAAGTGATGGCGGCGCGGATCGGGCCCTATCCGCGGCTTACGTCCTCGCTTGGCTCGGTCACGTACGGGAAGTACGCTCCCTTGCCGCGCTGCGGGCGGGCTCGCGGCTAGGACCCGCTTCGCGCGGCCCCCTTCACGCGAAGAGTGGGCCCACCTGGGCTCGAACCAGGAACAACCCCGTTATGAGCGGGGGACTCTGACCATTGAGCTATAGGCCCCAGAAACACGACGGGGTACCCCGTCAGCGACGAGATACCCCAACGGAACGGGTCACTGCAACCCGCGCCTACGTCACTCGACGAAGGAGCGGAGCTGTTTGGAGCGGCTCGGATGGCGCAGCTTGCGTAGCGCTTTGGCTTCGATCTGGCGGATGCGCTCGCGGGTGACTTCGAAGTCTTGGCCGACTTCTTCGAGCGTGTGATCGCTCTTCTCACCGATGCCGAAGCGCATGCGCAGCACTTTTTCTTCGCGCGGCGTCAGCGTCTTGAGCACGCGACGGGTCTGATCTTCGAGGTTGTTGTTGATCACGGTCTCGACCGGAGACGTGACCGACTTGTCCTCGATGAAGTCGCCGAGATGCGAATCTTCCTCTTCGCCGATCGGCGTCTCGAGCGAGATC
>JADGRF010000069.1 GCA_017881055.1 Sandaracinaceae bacterium | reverse complement strand
GATCGCGCCGCGCTTTGGGCGCATCCGCGGCTTACCTCCTCGCTTGGCTCGGTCACGTACATGAGTACGCTCCCTCGCCGCGCTGCGGGGGCGCTCGCGGCTGCATCCCAAATCGCGACGCTCGCGTCAGCTTGAGATCTTCTTGAGGGCGTCGCGGAGTTGGGCAAGGGCTTGCTCCAACTCGGTCTTTCGTTCGCGCTCCTTGGCGACCACGTCGGGGGGCGCGCGGTCGACGAAGCCTGAGTTGCTCAGCTTCTTGTCGATCGCCGCGAGCTCTTTCTCGAGCTTCTGGATCTGGCGCAAGATCCGGTCTTTTTCCTTGCCGTCATCGATTAGGTCCTTGAGGGGCACCAGGAGCGTGGTTCCCTCGGCGACGGCAGTGACGCTCTGCTCAGAGAACTGCTGGGGCGTGTTGGCGGGTTCAACCGACACGCGCGAATTCGTGAGCGATTCGATTGCGGTTCGTTCGCGCTCGAACAGCAGTGTGCGGCCGGGGTCGTCAGTGCAGAGCATGACTGGCAGTGTCAGCTTTGGATGGATGTCCCGCTCCGAGCGAATCGCGCGCGCAGCGACGACGACGGCTTGAAGCACACCCATCTCGCGCTCGATCGCGGCATCGCGCAGCGCATCGCGCGTCGCATCCGGGTAGGGCGCGAGCATGATCGTCTTGCCGAGACCGTCCGCCTTCGGCACACGCTGCCAAATCTCTTCCGTGATGAAGGGCATCATCGGATGCAAAAGGCGCAGCGCGGTCTCGAGCACATGCACGAGCGTTGCGTGCGTCTCCGCCACCAGCGCCGTGTCCGTGCTCGCGAACAGCGGCTTGCTCAGCTCGAGGTACCAGTCACACAGCTCGCGCCACACGAAGTGGTAGAGCGCGGTGGTGGCTTCGTCGAGGCGGTACTCCTCGATCGCTGAATGCGTAGTCTCGATCGCGGCGTGCAGGCGCGACAGGATCCAGCGGTTCGCAAAATGCGCCGCGGCAGGTCGCGTCTGGGTAGCGCGCGCGCTGCCGCTTTCGAGGTTCATGAGCGCATAGCGCGCCGCATTCCAGAGCTTGTTGCCGAAGTTACGGTGACCTTCGATGCGCTTGATCGACAGCGCAATCTTCGTGGTCTGCGGCGAGTAGCTGAGCAGCGTGAAGCGCAGCGCATCGGCGCCATAGGCCGCGAAACCTTCGGGATAGGTCTTGCGCAGGTAGTCGAGACCGCTGTCCTTCGCGCCGTTCTGCGTGGCCTTTTCGAGCAGCTGCTCCAGCGTGGCGCCGTTGATCACATCCAACGGATCGATCACGTTGCCCTTCACCTTGGACATCTTCTCGCCGCGCTCGTCGGTAACGAGGCCCGAGAGCAAGATGCGCTTGAACGGCACATCGCCCATGAAGTGCATGCCCATCATCATCATGCGGGCGACCCAGAAGAACAGAATGTCGTAGCCGGTCTCGAGATCACTGGTCGGGTAAAAGCGGTCGAGCTCGAGCGTCTTGTCCGGCCAGCCTAGCGTAGAGAACGGCCACAGGCCGGAGCTGAACCAGGTGTCGAGCACGTCTTCGTCCTGGGTCACGCTGCCGCTGCATTTCTCGCAGCGCGCGGGCGCTTCGAGCGCCACGTGGGTGTGCTGGCACGCGACGCAGTACCACGCGGGGATCGGGTGACCCCACCAGAGCTGACGCGAGATGCACCAGTCCTGAATCTCGCGCATCCAGTGGAAGTACGTCTTCTTCCAATGTTCGGGAATGATCTGCGTGCGGCCGTCTTCGACCGCTGCAATCGCGGGTGCCGCCAACGGCTGCATGCGCACGAACCACTGCGTCGAGATGATCGGCTCCACCACCGTGCCCGAGCGCTGCGAGCGTGGCAGCGTGAGCAGGTGGGCCTTGCTGCCGCGTGCGAGGCCCAGCTCCTCGAGCTTCGCCTTCACCTGCTTGCGCGCCACGAAGCGATCGAGCCCCACGAACGAGCCTGCATTGGCGTTGAGCTTGCCGTCCTTCTCGAGGATGTTGATCTCCTCGAGCTTGTGGCGCTTGCCGGTCGCAAAGTCGTTCCAGTCGTGGGCCGGCGTGACCTTCACCGCACCGGTGCCGAACTTCGGATCCACGAGCTGCGCGTCGGTGATGATCGGCACGCGCCGCGGCACGAACGGGTGCACCAGGAACTTTCCGTGCAGGTGCGTGTAGCGCGGGTCGTCGGGATGCACCGCCACGGCGGTATCGCCGAACATCGTCTCCGGACGCGTCGTCGACACCACGATCTCGCCGCCGCCTTCGACGGGATACGCGAAGTCGAATAGCTCGCCTTGCACGTTCTCTTCGCTCTCGACCTCGAGATCCGAGAGCACCGTCTGCGACTGCACGTCCCAGTTCACCAGGCGTGTGTCGCGGTAGATCAAGCCTTCGCGATGCATCGTGACGAACGCGTGGCGCACCGCGCGCGACAAGCCTTCGTCCATGGTGAAGCGCTCGCGCGACCAATCACACGACGCACCCAAGACACGCAGCTGCTCCAGGATCCGACCACCGGACTCGGCCTTCCACTGCCAGACGCGCTCGATGAACTTCTCGCGGCCTAGGTCGTGACGCGTCTTGCCTTCGCGTGCGAGCTTGCGCTCGACCACGACCTGCGTCGCGATGCCGGCGTGATCGGTGCCCGGGATCCAGAGCGTGTTGAAGCCGCGCATGCGGTGGTAGCGAATCAGCACGTCTTCGAACGTCGTGCGACAGGCATGGCCCATGTGCAGCGAGCCGGTCACGTTCGGCGGCGGAATCGCGATCGTGTACGTCGGCCGTGCGTCGTTCGGTTCAGCGCTCGCCCGGAAGAACCCGCTCTGTTCCCAGAAGCGATACCAGCGCGTCTCGGTCTCACGCGGATCGTAGGCCTTAGGCAGCGTCGCGCTGGAATCGGTCGCGCTGGAATCGTCAGTCATGGCCGGGGTGTATGACGCATTCTCCCTGCCTGCTCAAGCGGAGCGAGTGTTTCCCCCTAACCCGCGCGATGCACGGGCGATAACAGCGAGCTAGCGAGATTGGCGACAGGCTTGCCGTGCGTCTCGTCGATGTGACGCAGCAGCCATTCGATGCGGTCGTTGCCCCAGAAACGCTCGCCCCGGAACACGAACAGCGGCACACCAAAGATGCCGTCCTCAGTGACGCCTCGGATCATGCCCAACACCACGCGCTCCTGGAGCTTGGTGTCGCCTTGTGCAGCCACGGTCGCGTCAGGGTCCAGGCCCACGGCGCGCGCGCACTCGGCGATCACGCTGTCTTGTCCCACGTCCTTGCTCTCGCTGAAGCGTGCGCTGAACACGGCGCGCGCAAAGCCGGATCCCCGACTTTGATCGTGCGCGTAGAAATACGCCGCATGCGGGCGCACCCAGTCGCAGTCCATGGCCGCCAGCGGCTTTGCCGACAGGCCATAGGCTTTGGCTTGGCGTTGCGTGTCGTGGCGTATGTACTCGAGCTTGGCGGGAACCTTGGCCGGGTCGTTCGCGAAGTTCGGCGGTGGACACACCGGGATGTACTCGACCTCGAGCCCGGAGGCGGCGAGTGTCGAGGCAAACGCCAAGTCCAAGCGATGCAGCGCGAGCCAGCTGTAGGGGCTGCGGAAGCTGAAATAGAAGCGAACCGTGTTCGGGGCGGCCGTGCTCGGCGCGAGCTTCGTTTCGGACATGATCCTTCTCGTAGGATCGCGGACGCACGAACGCAAGCCCGCGCGACGGCGCGGACGCGGACCAGATGCAGCGCGCTGCGCTCAGCCTGCGGTCAGGCGGCGAATCTCGTCTTTTATGATCGTCTCGGCCAGGTCGGGCACGACCTCCCAGACAATCTTCTCGATCACTTCGCGGGAGAGTGCGAGCACGCCCTGCACCTGGTCCGCAGTCAGACCCAGGCCGCTGAGCTTCTGCTCCATCTCGGCGGAGCCGCGCGCAGCGCTGGCGATCACCGAACCTGTGACGGTAGCCGCGGCAACCGGCGAGGGCGCCGGCGCTGCAGCTGGACGTGCCACCGTCGGCGGCTGCATTTGAGGCTTGGGCAGGGGAGCGGCCGGGGCCGCCGCGGCTGCGGGCGGCTTGCCGAACGCGATGGTCTTGCTGCCGACGCGGCTCTGGCGATCCGTGCTACCGGCGATCGCGGCTGCAGCGGCCACGGTCGCGCGCGGCTTGCCGAGGATCTGCTTCACCCGGTCGATCACGTGCTGTGTATCGAACGGCTTCAGGATGTGATCGTCGACGCCGGCGTTCTTGCCTTTTTCCTCGTCGTACGGGTGCTTTTGGCTCGCCATCACGATCACGGCGGTGCGCTCGAGCCCCGGTGTGCTCTTGATCGCGGTCGCGACCGCGTAGCCATCCGTGCCTTGAGAGAGATCGGCCAACACGACATCGGGCGTGAGCTCCGAGGCCTTGCGCACTGCGGCGTCTCCGTTGTCTACCGCGGTGACTCGGGCGTCTTCGCCTTGGAACGTGAGCTCCAAGATTCGACGCATCGTCACGCTGTCGTCCACGACAAGAATGTTAACGGGCACGCCCGGCCTCCTCGCGCATCCGCATTGCGCGCAGCACAGAGAATAGTGAAAAGGGAAGCACGAGCTGGCGTATTTGGTCAAGGAATCCGGTTACCTACATGGTTCCCGACAAACGCTCGCCCAGGGATTGCGCCAAAGCACGGGCTAGCCTATTCCGCGCCTTCGATGGCCGAGCACGACGCACAGCCGCGGCACGAGGAGCCTGATCCTCGCCGCTACATCGCTCTTTCACCGAGCGCGCCCGACGGCGCGATCGAGCTGGCAGCGCTGTGGCCCGAGCTCCCCAACGCGCAGGGCCACGATGACATCGAGATCGAAATAGGTTTTGGGCGCGGCATGTTCCTGTTCGAGCGCGCGGTTGCCGCGCCTGGTTCACGGCTGCTCGGGATCGAGATCAAGCGCAAGTGGGCGTACTTGGTCGAGCAGCGCGCAAAGAAGCTGGGCCATCGGCACGTGCGCGTGTTCGGAGGTGATGCACGCGACATCCTGCTGCGCCTTTCGCCGAGTGGCAGCGTTGCGCGCGTGTTCATGCACTTCCCGGACCCCTGGTGGAAGGCACGCCACGAGAAGCGTCGGCTGCGCGGTCCTGAGTTCTTCGACACCCTCACGCGCCTGCTGCGTCCCGGTGGCGAGTTGTTCGTGCAGACCGACGTGGAGGAACGCGCGGAAGTCTTCCTTGCCGACATGCGCGCGCATCCTGAGCTACACGTCGCTGTCGACAATCTCGCAGACAACCCGTTCGGCGCTCGCAGCAACCGTGAAAAGCGTGCCATCGAAGACGGCCTACCGGTGTTTCGGATCCTCGCCACGCGCCGCTGAACCCAGTTGAGTACCTCGCCTGCGATGGAGCCCACGGTTCCCAATCGCTTCGTGCCTGCGCTCGTGAGCCGCGCGCTTCGGTTTTCGCTCGGGCCCGAACAGCTATTCCGTATGAAGGCGTCACTCGCCAATCTCGATTGTCGTCTGCGCGGCAGCCGCGCGTAGGCGCGCGCGCAGCTCCGCTGGCGGCACGGACACAGCGTCTGAACCCAGCGCCGCACGTACCGTTTGCAGAACTGCCAGTCGACTTTCGCGTGCGTCGGTCGCCTGGTAGGCGCGCAGCAGGGCTTCCGCCGGATGCTGCGTGAGCACGCTCGCCAGCGAACGCGCCGCAATCTCGCGCACGGCCGGGTAGGGATCATCGCCCATGGCGTCGAGCAGCGCGCCCAGGAGTTGTGCGCGATAGCCTGCTGCGTAGCGCGCATCCTCGCGGCCGAGCGCGGACGCGGCGACCGCACGCCCCACGGGATCGCCCGCGAGCAAGCGCTCTGCCACTTCCGGAAGCTCGCTCAACGGTGCAGGCCGGACGTTGCTGGCGTCGCGGGCGAGCGCTGCGCTCGCCCAGCGTCGCGTCCGGTCCACGTGACAGAGCGTGCACGCGTCGGGGCGTCCAGCAACGGCTGCGGCGTACGGGTCGGGAACCTCGATGCGATGGCTCAAGCGCACCGATACGAGGCCGTACACGATGTTCGGCATGTGACAGGCGATGCAGCGTGCGCCGCTGCCGGCTGCATCGTGGTGCGTGTGCGTAGCGAGCTTCCCTGCTTGCGCCAGCTGACTGTGGCACTGCGTGCATGCCGCATTGCCCTGACGACTCGGGCGCAGCTGACCGCTCGGCTCGCCCGCATGCATCGTATGACAGCTCTCGCACGTCAGCTGGTTCGACGCGCGACAGCGCGACAGAAGATAGCCCTGGTACTCGTACGCCGTCAGGCGCGGCGTGCCATCGCGCCAGAAGCGCGCGGCGAATGCACCCGCCCGACCGTTGAGCGTCGTGTCACGCGTCAGCGGCGTCGAGTACGCGCTGAGCGCTTCGCCCGGCACGAACGGGTCCCCGTGCGCCTCGAAGCGCGCAATGTCGGACGTGATGCGCTGCCCGTGACAGCGCCCGCAGATCTCCGCGCTGCGATTCGGCGTGAGGCGCGCAGGATTCGTGATGGTCGGATCCGGCGCCTGCGAGAGGGACAGCGCATAGCGTCGCAGGGGATCGCCGTTGCGAGCCACGTGCTCCGCGCCAGGTCCGTGACAGGCTTCGCATGCGACGCCCAGCTCCGCGACCTGCGTAGAAAAACGCCCGCTCGCTGCATCGAGCCCCGGGTTCGGATGGACGTTGTGGCAGAACACGCAGTTGTCGTTCCAACGCGTGACGTGCCGGTCGTAGTCGGCGCGCGCGAAGGATGCTCCCTTTGCTGGCGCGGGCGGATCCGGCGTGAGGAACGCGCCGTTCATGTGGATGAAGCGCTGACGCACGACATCCCACGCGATCGGCAGGCGAAAGTACACGTCGCGATCACGCGCCAAGTATTGTTGATAGCGGTGCGAGCCGACGGTGCGCTCGACCGTCGCTTGCCAGCGGGCATCAGCGCTGCTCCACGTCATCAGGTACTCACCGTGAGCGCCCCGCTGCATGCGTGCCGTCACGCCGAGGTACGAGAGACTGCGTCCGTCGAACGCGCCGAGCACGCTGCTCGTCGACGCCTCCTGCGTCATCGTGCGGTGGTACGTGCGACGAAAGCTCGCGGCATGAGTCGCGTGGCAGGGCGTGCACGCCGCGGAGCCGACGTAGCCTCGGTGCGCGAACGTTCGCGGACGAGCCAGATCCAGCGCGATACCTCGCGCCTCGCGCACCGCCAGCAACACGGCGACGACCGCAACGCCTCCCGCCAGCAGCTGCCACGTTGTTCTTCCACCGCTCACGGGGCCATGATGTCACAGCGGCGATCACGAAGGTTGCCGGCCGCTGTCAGAGCTGCGCGAGAGTGTCCGTCACGCGTGCAAGCTCCGGCAGGTTGAGCCGTTTCATGGTCAGGTATGCCTGGGTGAGTGCTTCGCGTGCGCGCGGCGAGGCACCGCGCTCGATCAGGTGGTACCCGAGCTCGGCTTGCGTGCGCGCAACTTCGTGCAGGTTGCCGCACTCTTGGAAGATGCGGATCGACTCGCGGAAGCTGTGCTCGGCGCTGCCAGTGCCATCGCCACCCTGATCGAACAGCGTGCGCGCGTGGAGCCGCCCGACCCCACGGTGCGCGAGCGCAATGGCCTCGCGCGTGCCGTACTCGCGGGCGAGCGCGAGCGCCGCGTCGAGCTGCTCCTTGGCGCGCGGATCGCCGCGCTGCATGGCAACCAGGCCCAAATTCCGCTGAATCTCCGAGAGGGCACGCTGATCGCGCATGCCGAGCGCCAAGCGACGCGCTTCGAGCAGCATCGCTTGCGCTTCTTCGGGTTTGCCGTCGGCCAAGTATGCCTCGCCGAGATGATTCTGCAGGTAGCTCTGAAAGCGCTGGTTGTCCTGCTCGCGCGCGCCGTCGAGAGCGCTCTTGTAGTTGCGGATGGCGTCTTCGATCCGGCCCTGGTGATACGCGAGCTTGCCGAGGCCGATCCGCGTCTGGACCGCGCCTTCGAGGTCCCCGATCGTCTCGCGAATCGCGAGCGCCGCGTCGAAGCGCTGCTGAGCCGCTTCGAAGTTTCCGCGGTCCAGCTCGATGTAGCCGATCGTGTTGAGTGAGACCGCTTCGCCGCGCTTGTCCTTGATGGTCGTGCGGATGTCCAGCGCTTCTTTGGCCGCAACCAGCGACGGCTCCAGGTTACCCAGCATGCGGTGCACCTGGGCTAGGTCATCGTACGTGCTCGCGACGCCGCGATGGTCGTCGGCTGCACGGAACAAGAGCAACGCGCACTTGAGATGATCGAGCGCGCGCAGATGCTCGCCGCGCTGGCGATGGATACGCGCGATGCGATTGAGCGCCGCACCGCCGGTACCGCGCGCGCCGAGCCGCCACGCCAGCTCCACGATGTCTTTGAACGATTGATGCGCTTCGTCGTAGCGCCCGAGCGTGGTCAAGAGCGAGCCATGTTCGTGCAACGCTTCGATGCGGGCGCCGACCTCCTGGTCCGCCGAGATCAACGGCAGCGCCTTCTCCACGTAACGCAGTGCCATGGTCGTGCGCATGCGCTTGCGTTCGTCGCCGGCGGCATCGAGATACGCGCGTCCGGCGCGGCTTTTGTGCCCCGCGCGCTCCAGATGGGAAGCCAGCACGGCGGCCAACGCCTCGATCGGCAAGCCGGCGGCCATGGTCATCCAACGCGCCACGATGCCATGACGACTTGTGCGCACCGTCTCCGGCAGATCAGCGTAGATGACCGCGCGCGCACCCGCGAAGTGGAACGTGTATTCGTGCAGTCCCGGCACCTCGGACTCGGCGATGCGCACCACGAAGCGCTTCTGTTCCAGGTGACTGAGCGCCTCCGCGAGACGGATCTCGTCGCGATCTTCGGTCCAGAGCCGAATGGGATCGGCGTCCGAGTCCGGCCGCTCGCGCTCGGAGCGCTGAATCGCGAGCAACGCTCCGTCCCAGAACATCTCCCCGACGACCGAAGCCTGCTGCATCACCAGCAGCTCGAACGGTTCGAGCGCGGACAAGCGCGCTCGGATCGCGTCGGCCATGGTCAGTGGCAGATCACCTCGCTCGAGCTTCTCCAGATCCACTTCGATGCCAGCGGACGTCGAGCGAAACAGCTGACGTTCCTGGAGCGCCTGAATAAGCTCCTTGAGCGCGCCCGCGTTGCCGCGCGAGCGATGCTTGAGCGCCGACACGAACGGCTCCGGCGTCTCGCGCAAGCCTGGAATGAGCGCGATCGCCAGCTCGCTCACCTCGGCATCGCTGAGCGAATGGATATGCGCGAGCTCGACCGCGGCCAGCGGCGCGTAGCGCGTGGTCAGCTCGCTCAAAGTCTCCTGGCCGCTGATCACGAAGGCAATCGGCGTCTGAGCCGTGAGCAACGTGTCGAGCACGGCGAACGCGTCGCTCTCGCCCAGATCGAAGTCGTCGAGCAAAACCAACAGCGGACGGTTCTTGGCTTCACCCTCGAGGAACCTACGCAGCGCGGTACTCGCGCGCTGATGCAGCTCCAGCGGATGATGCTCGAGGCTCGCGAGAAACGGGCTGTCAGGGAAGGGCACCCCCGCGATGTGGCCGAGCAGGTGCGTGGCCTCCGCGACGTCATGCGCGTCGTTCGTACCAAGCACCTCGGCGACGGTCATCGCCATCTGCCCGCGGACGGTTATCGGTGACGACGCGGGCGTGATGCCGAAGCGCTCCAGCAGGAGACGGGAGAACGGTGCGTACGGGCCTTCGTCGCGGGCGCGACACGCGGCGTACATCACGCGCACGTCCACGTAGTTCTTGGCCGCGAGCTCGCTCGCGCGCTGCAAGAGGCGGGTCTTGCCCGAGCCGCGCGCGCCGGCGACGGCGACCAGTGACGGGCGCTTGCGTCCGAACGCGAGGCCGATGCCGCGGCGCAGCGCCTCGACCACGGTCTCTTGCCCAATCAAGGGGCGTGCGTCGGTAGACCACTCCGGCGAGCGAAACACTTTCGTGTGATCCTCGTCGACGGGTCCGGCGCTCGGCGCCTCCGACGGGAACGGTGCTTTGCGTGTCGTATCGGTGTCGTCGGTCCCGGTGGCCGTGCGCCTACCGTGCGCAGGCCCGAGCAAATAGCCGCAGCGGGCACAGGAAACCCAGCCTCGGGGGTTCTCGAAGCCACATTCACTACATTTGGCGACAAGCGCGCCCACGGAGCGTGGATGTATGGAAGTTTTCAGCCTACGTCAATCGGCCTCGGCGTCCCGGATTTGGGTTATGGCCTCAAAGACTCCGGTGAATCCCAGCGGAAATGCGCTAGCTTCGGGGGCAAGACGGACGGTGGAATGACCTCACGCAACAACCTCGGTTTCGGTCTGTCTGGCTTGCGCGGTTTACTCGTGGCGCTCGGGCGGCGTGGCCTGCGGAGACGACTCCGGGATGTGCGGCTATCTGGACGACACCACGCATCTCGGCTGCGTGAAGGTCTCCCAGTCACTCGTCGGCCAAGTGCTCGGCCGCGAAGACAAGACTTGCACGTAGCGGTCGTGAACACGCTGTAGAGGTCCGTGATGTGGTTCCGTTTGCAGATCGTGCTGTACGCCCTCGCGATCTCGGCGTGGGTCGCGGTGCGGCGCCTGTTTCGAGGTCCGAAGCGGCCCGGCTGGTCGTACACGTTCGAGTGCGGTGTCGAGATCGTTCGCGGCATCGTGCGGCGCGGGGCCGATCGGCTGCACGCCGGTGGCTCGCTTTCACCGCTGTTCGTTCCGTCGGCGCCAGCGAGCTCGAAGCGCGTACGAACCGAGGCTGCGCAGCTGGCAGGCCTGCCGACGGAGATCCACACCGCGACCAGCTTCGAGCCGGGACAGCCCACGATCTTGTATCTGCACGGCGGCGGGTACGTCACGTGCTCTCCCGCCACGCATCGCGAGCTCACGCGCCAGCTCGCCATCGCGGCGGGTGCGCGCTGCTTCGTGCCGAACTACCGCAAAGCTCCGGCCCACGTGTTTCCAGCTGCCGTCGACGACGCAGTCGCCTGCTATCGCGAGATCCTGGGCAGCGGTGTCGCTGCGAGCACGTTGTTCATCGCAGGCGATTCGGCCGGCGGCGGGCTGTGTCTAGCGCTGCTGCAGCGCCTCCGTGAAGCGGGCGAGCCATTGCCGCGCGCGGCGATCTTGCTTTCACCTTGGGTCGACCTGACGTGCCAGGGCGAAACCCTGACTACGCATGCGGAGTTCGATTACCTGTCGGCGGAGATGATCACCGGCGCCGCGAAGCTCTATGCGAGCACCACGCCACTCGACCATCCGCACCTGTCGCCGATCAATGCCGACCTCGCGGGGTTTCCGCCGTTGCTGGTGCAGACAGGCGGTGCCGAGGTGTTCGTGAGCGAGAACCTGGCGTTCGTCGAGCGTGCCCGGGCGGCGGGGGTGGACGTGAAGCACGAGCTGATGGAGCACATGGTGCACGTGTTCCAAGCGTTCGTGCTGGTGTCGAGCCCCGGCCGCGACGCGATCGAATCAGCAGGCCGTTTCGTGCGCGAACAAGCGGGCTTGCCCTTGCCACCGACCGGAGGCGCGCGACCAGCCGCTGGCACACCGGCGTTGCCCGAGAGCGCGAATTGATGCGACTCAGAATCCGTCGGTAGCTGCGCAACGCTGCGCCGTCTCGATGCGCAAACGCGCCTGACGCGCTGCCAGCACGGCAGGGTCGGGCTCCGCGGGCGCCGCGATGAAACCGGGCGGCGCATTGCCGCGTGGCTGGTAGAAGAACGAGAGGTCGGGCACCACGTCGTAGAGCTCTTCGCCGCGCTCGAGTAGCTCGCAGTTCCGCGACCACAGCTCGCCCCAGATCATCTGGAACGCATCGACGCTCCAGATGTTGGTGTCATGCAACAGCACGATGCCGCCGCGTTCGCCGTCTTCGCGCTCGCGACGGGCCAGCGCCTTGCGGAAGATGTCGAGGACCTCTTCGGCGCTGTGAACCTGCACGTCGCCGGGACACAGATTCCAAAGCACGGTGGTATAGCCGCGTGCCGCCAGCAGCTGATCGATCCGCGGCGAGCGTGCACCGCCGGGCGGGCGAATCAGCGTCGGGCGAAAGCCGAGCACGCGGGTGAAGATGTCCTCGGCACCGGTGACCTGTTCCGTAGCTGCGGCGTCGTCGAGCAGCGGCAGCTGCAGATGGTCGACCGTGTGACTGCCAATCAGGTGACCGCGCGCCAGGATTTCACGAGCCAGCGCGGCCTGCTCGCGCTCCATGCCGGTGCGCGATGCGATGCGGCTCGCCGTGAGGAAGAACAGCGCTTTCACTCCGACGGCGTCGAGCCGATCGAGCAGCAACGGAGTCGTACGGCGATCCGGGCCGTCGTCGAACGAGAAGAGAATCAGGCGATGCGGAGTTGCACCGTCGATCACGAGGCCGTTGCCGTAGGCGCTCTGGCGCGCGAGATCGGGCGACAGCGGCGTGCCCGGCACGTTCTGCACGTCTTGTCGGGGAGCTGCCGGCGGCTCGGGTAGGTCGACCGCATGGGCCACTTCGGGGGCGAGCTCGTTCGCCAGCGACGGTGGCAGCGCGCGCGGCACGCCGCTCGCCGAAGCACGCGGTGCGGAGGGCGCCGTCAGATGTGCAAGCGCAACTCCGCACGCCAGCGCGAGCAGGTAATACGGGGAGCGGGCGAGCGAGCGCCGAGCCATGCCGCGATCGTAGTAAGCCCTTGGCCTCGGACGCGAAAAAGCCGCGAGGCGGAATGCAAGGCGTCTCGTACTTACTTGCCTTGCGTCAGCCGGATCGGCGCATCGAAGGTCACGCCGGCGCCGCCGGGCGCAGGAAAATGCCAATGAAGGGTGGCCGCGCGGATGCAGCGCAGCAGGTCGTCGGGCAGGTTCGCGCCCTCGGCTTCGGGGTGCGGCGTCACGCGGCGCACTTGGCCGCCCCCGGTGACCTCGATGCGCAACCCGAAGCGTCCACCGAGATCCGGTCGCTGCTTCAAGCTCCGCTCGTAGCAGCGCTGCAGCTCGGGCATGCCAGCCGTCACGACGCCGCGAATGCTCGAGGCATCGAGGCTCGCCGTCGCAGTGGACACGCTGGGCGCATGCAGCAAGCGGTCGAGCGCATCGTGCTCGATTGACAGCCCGGCCTCGGGCACCTGCTCGGTCCACTGCCGCGTGCGTCCGTCACGCAGCTCCGCGCGCAGCGTCACATCACCCACAGGCACGCGCATCGCGAGCCCAGCGCCACCAAGGATCCGGCCGCCGTCGACAGTGAACGCAACCGCCTCGGGCCACGCCGCCAGTCGCAGGACGGGCCAGCTCGTCAGGGGCTGGGCCGGTAGACGGGGTGCAGCCAGAGCGAGATTCGGAGCAGCGCGTTGCCCCTCGTTGACGGCAAAGCGCGCTGGCGCGATCAAATCCGACACGACCGTGCCCGAGGCATCGCTCACGACGACGTGACCCTCGCTGACCTCCGCCGTCAGCTGCGCCTTCGCGACCGCGAAGCTCACACGAAAATGCGTCCCGCGCACCGCGACCCTGTAACCGCCGGCATGGACCTCGTAGCGCTGGTTCACCTCCAGATGCCGCACCTGGCTCGTCACGGAGCCGCCGCTCAAGTCGAGAATCACCCCGTTCGTCCGTAGCTTGGAGAGCCCGAGCTGCGTGCCTTCCTCCACGACGAAACCCGTCGCGTCCGCGACCCGCACGTGCGCCTGCGACCCGGCCGCAAGCTCGAGCCGATCGCCTTCGGCGAGCACACTGGTCGGTGTCAGGTCGCGCGTCGTGCCCGCCGCGTCATGAACCTGCCCGTGCCCTGCCAGCGCGGTAACCTCTGCTGTCAGCTGCGCACCTTCGTTCGTGAAGTTGCGCGTCGAGCCAGCCGTCTGCTGCGTCTTTGCGTGTTGAGCCGTGGGTCCCGGGGATCGAGTCGCGTACCAGTGCTGCGCGACCACGAGTCCGAGCAAAATCGCGGCTGCAACCGCCAACCGCGGCAGCACGCGCGAGCCGGCGCGCTCTCGCTCGACGGCACGCCGTGCCTCGCGGCGCAACGCGAGCTCCATCTTGCCGAAATCGACAGCCGGCTCTGCCTGCTGCAGCTCGCGCGTCAATGCATGGTGCAGACGCATGCCTTGATGCGTGCTCCGACACACGTCGCAGCTCGCGAGATGCCGCTCGATGCGCGCACGCCCCGTCGTCGACAGCTGCCCCGCGGCGAGCGCTGCCAGCGCGGCCAGCTTCGCCGCGTGCGTATGTCGCTCCTGCTCGGCGACGGGGCTCATGGCTTCTCCTCTGCAATCCCGAGCTCGCGCAGCACTTCGGCAAGCTCGGGGTCGGCAGCCAGCGCTGCGTACAGCTCGCGACGTGCATAGAACAAGCGCGTGCGCACGGTGAGCACCGGTGCTTCCACGATCTTCGCAATCTCGACCGGCAAAAGGCCTTCGAAATCGTGCAGCACGAGCACCGTGCGCTTCTTGTCACTCAGCAGGTCCAAGTGCTTGTACAGCGCGCGCAGGCGCGCGTTGCGTTGGCTGATTTCGGACGGATCCTGCGTGTCATCTGCAATCGCCAGGTCACGTGCGCTAGCGCTCGTCAGCGTGGGCCGCGCTCGTCGGCTGCGCAGGTGCATGCGCGCGACGTTGGTGACGATGCGATAGATCCAGGTCGTGAGCTTCGCGTCGCCGCGAAAGCGCGCGAGCGAACGAAAGATCTGCACGAACGCTTCTTGGACGATGTCGTCCAGATCGGCGTCGGGGCCGAGCGTCCGGTACACGATCCGGACCACGTCCTTTTGATGGCGCACGAACAGCTCGTGGTAGGCGCGCTCATCGCCAGCCTGCGCTCGGCGCACCAGAGGATCGACACCGTCCATGAGGAGCAATCCCCGGCGAGCACCCAAAACGGGCGCATCGGCCACCTGGGCCCATTGGGGTGCTGCGGACGATATCATGAGCGCTCTCCCTCGATACGTTGCCGCGCCGCGCAGCCGCGTTCACGGTCGCGGCCTCCTTGGCGGAATCGCTGACGAATCCGGGTTGCCCCGGAACAAGCCCCCCGATTCCGGGTTGATCTTGCGCAGCCACCCTGGTTCGGATACTTCGCGTCCGGCACTGGCACGCCGCGTTCGCCGCATTCGGGGCGCGAACGGGGTGTCCGGAGATCTTCCTCGTGATCGAAGTCGAGAACCTCACCAAGAAATACGGCGATCGCCTGGCAGTCGGCGGCGTGAGCTTTTCCGTCAAGAAGGGCGAAGTGATCGGCTTTCTCGGCCCAAACGGCGCCGGCAAGAGCACGACGCTGCGCATGTTGACCGGCTACTTGACGCCCACCACGGGCTCGATCCGGGTCGGTGGCGTCGATGCCGTGAAGGATCCGATCGGAGCGCGTCGCTTCATCGGCTACATGCCGGAGTCGGTTCCTCTCTATAAGGAGATGCGCGTCGACGAGTACTTGCGCTATCGGGCGCGTCTCAAGGGCGTGTCGCGCGTGGACGTGGGCAAGCGCGTCGACATCGCGCTCGGTCTCGCCAACATCGGCGACGTTCGCTACCGCATCATCGGTCAGCTCTCGAAGGGCTACCGTTCGCGCGTCGGTTTGGCCGATGCGGTCGTGGCCGATCCTCCGTTGCTGGTGCTCGACGAGCCGACGGCAGGTCTCGATCCCAACCAGATCCGCCAAGTGCGCGATCTCGTGCGCGGTATGGCGGGCGATAAGACCGTGCTGCTCTCCACGCACATCTTGCCCGAAGTCGAGTCCACCTGCGGGCGCGTGCTGATCATCAACAAGGGACACGTCGTGGGCGAGGGCGCCCCGGGCGAGTTACGGATCGCCGAGCAAGGCGGCCAAGTGCTGGTTGTCGAAGCCCGTGCACCGCGCAGCGAACTGGAGGCAATGCTGAGCTCGGTCGCGGGTGTGAAGCGCATCATCGACAGCTCGCTTGCGGCAGCGGATCGCGAGCCACCCGTCGTGCGCGTGCGCCTCGGCATCGAAGGCCCCGACGTGGCCGAAGCCGTCTTCGCGGCCATGGCACAGGCAGGCTTCCCGTTGCGCGAGCTGCGCCGCGAACAGACCTCGCTGGAAGACGTGTTTGCGAGCCTGACCACCGCGGACGCTGCAGCCGTGAGCGCGAGCGACGCGGAGCCACCGCCCTCGACCAGCGCAGCCGGAGTGAAGCCATGACCGCGATCTGGACCATCGCCAAGCGCGAAGTGTTCGCGTTCTTCGTCTCGCCGATCGCCTACGTGGTGCTCACGGTCTGGCTGTTGTTCTTCGGCGTCGTGTTCTGCGTGCTGGCGTTTGCGTTCAGTCAGCAAGCCACGGCCGAGACCAACCTGCTCACGGCGTTCTTCGGTGGCACCACGCTGTTCTATCTGCCGCTCCTGGTGTTCGCGCCGCTCATGACCATGCGCTTGCTCGCGGAGGAGCGCTCGTCGGGCACGATCGAGGCGCTGCTCACGGCTCCGGTCAGTGAAGTCTCCGTCGTGCTGGGCAAGTATCTCGCCGCGCTCGTCTTCTGGATGACGCTCTGGGCGCCCACGCTCTCCTACGTTTGGCTGGTGGCTCGCACCGGCGAGAACGCCGTCGACTGGGGCGCGATCGGCGCGACGTATCTCGGCTTGTTCGGCGTGGGTTCGTTCTACATGGCCATCGGTTTGTTCATGAGCTCGATCGCGCGCAACCAGATCATCGCGGCGCTCCTGACCTTCCTCGCGCTCGGCAGCTTGTTCGTGATCGGCCTGCTCGGCTTTCTGAACGTGAGCGATGAAATGCGCGGCTTCTTCGAATACCTGGGCTTGTGGACGCAGATGTCCGCGTTCGCGAAAGGCATCGTCGACACGCGCTATCTCGTTTTCGATGCGTCGATCACCGTGCTGGCGCTGTTCCTCTCGGTGCGCGCCCTCGAGTCCAACCGAGGCATGCAATGAACGAGCGCACCGTTTCGAAGATCGCCGGTTCGTTCACGACGCTGTTCGTGGTCGCGATCGTGCTGATGGCGAATTACCTCGCGTACCGCCACTACCAGCGCTTCGATTGGACCTCGCAGAACATCTTCACGCTCTCGGCAAAGTCCAAAGAGGTGCTGCGCGGGCTCAACAAGGATCTCGACATCTATGTGTTCCTGTCGCGAGGCGAGTCGAGCTTCGAGCAGACGGACGAGCTGCTCAAGCGCTACGTCGCGTCGTCGTCCCACGTGCACGTTCATTACGTGGATCCGGATCGCGAGCCGACGCAGTTCAAGCTGCTCGCGCAGCGCTTCGGCGTTGCGGCCGGTGTGATCGAATCCGGTGCGGCCGTGGCCGATGTCGCCGCCGTCGTCGCGGTGGGCGATAAGAACTGGCACATCAAGCGCGAAGACCTCGTCGCGCTCGACATTGGGCCGATGCCCGGCGAGCAGGGCGCTGGCCAAGAGCAGGTGAGCATCAAGGCCGAGCAAGCGCTGAGCGGCGCCATCGTCCAGGTAACCTCCGGCCGAGCAACGCAAGTCTGTGTCACCCAGGGGCACGGCGAGTGGAGCCTCGAGGACTCCGCCGAGCGCTCGCTCTCGGCGTTCAAGACCGGGCTGCGCCACGACAACGTCAACTGGCAAGCCTTCGAGACGCTCGGCAAGACCAGCGTGCCGAGGGAGTGCGATGCGGTGTTCGTGCTCGGTCCGTTGCGCGCATTCAGCAGCGCCGAGACCAAGCTCCTGTTCGACTACCTGAACAACGGCGGCAACCTGTGGCTCGCGCTCGATCCCGTGATCGAGCTCGATCAGGTCGCGCTGACGGGCTTCGAAGATCCGCTGCACGAGCTGGGCATTCGCCTCGACCGCGATCTCGTGCTCGAGCTCGCGCAGGATCGCCTGCTGTCGCCGAACGCCGCCGAGTTCATCGTCACCGAGTTCGGTGATCACGAGACCACGCGTCCGCTGCAACACTCCGCGCGCGTGTTCATGACGCTGTCGCGCAGCGTGACGGCGCTGCCGGAGCACGCCGGCCTCGACATTCTGCTGCGCACCAGCGACAAAGGGTTCGGCGAGACCACGATCTCGGACATCAAAGCGGGCAGCGACCTCAAGCGTGGTCCTGGCGACATCGAAGGTCCCGCGTCACTCGCCGTGGCAACGCGGGTCGGCAAGAGCGCCGAGGCCGCTGCCAAAGGCGAGCACACGCCGGGCGGTCGTCTTATCGTCGTCGGCGACAGCGACTTGCTGCAGGCGCCGCTGCTCGAGTCCGCCGAGCTCGCGAACTTCCATTTGGCCAGCGCATGGACCGGCTGGCTCACCGAGCGGCCCGCGCTGATTGCGATCCCACCGAAGAAGGTCAAGACCGGCAACATCGTGTTCACGCAAGATGACTTGAGCGCGCTGCGCTTTCGCGTGGCCGTGCTGGTGCCCGCAGCGGCGTTCATTCTCGGGCTCGCGGTTTGGTTGAACCGCCGCCAGTAGCTGCGGCGACTGGAAGCGAAAGGGCGAAGATGCAGCGCACCCCCGTGATACTCGGCGTGCTCGCACTGCTCATGCTCGGGTTCATCCTGTTCTTCGAGCGCGGCAGTCTCAGCACGACCGAACGCGAGCAGCGTCGTGGTCACGTGCTCGAGACCTTCGTGCGCGACAAGATCACGCGCCTCGAAGTGCAACGTAAAGGCGTCACCACCGTGCTCGAACGCAAGCCCGCGGAGTCGCTGGGTCTGCCGCTCGGGGCGTGGGAGGTGAGCGCGCCGTACCATGCCAAGGCGGAAGCGGATGCCGTGGACAGCCTGCTCGGCGCAATCGAATGGATCGACGCGCGCCGCACCCTGCACGACGTGACCGCAGACGACATGGCGAAGTTCGGCCTCGGAAAGCCCCGCTATCGCGTGTCGTTCATGATCGGCCGCGCACGGAGCACGTTCTCGATCGGCAGCGAGACGCCCGAAGGCGGCAGCATCTATCTACAAGCCGACGATCCCAAGACGGTCTACGTCGTGGGCAAAGACGCGACCGAAGCGCTCGACCACGACGCGGCGTACTTCCACACCAAAGAGCTGCACGAGGACAACTTCAGCATCTACGGCGCACGCAAGCTCACGGTGCACGACGCGCACGGTGAACACGTCGTCGAAAAGCGCGGTGACTACTTCTGGCTCACGAAGCCGGAGCAATGCTTGGCCTCCGAAGCCGTCATGGGAGACCTCGTGTCGGGTCTCGATGGCCTGCGTGCGCAACGCTTCGTGACGGCGCAGCCCAAGAGCCTCGTGGAATTTGGACTCGATGCGCCGACGTTCGACGCACACCTCGAGTCCCAAACCTACGGCCCACTGCCCAAGCCGGGCGACAAAGCGCACGCGCAAGCGCTCTGGCTCCGCGTCGGCAAGGCCTGCGCAGAGCACGACGGAGAGAGCTACATTCGCGTCGACGACGGTCCGATCATGTGCGCGGCCAACGCCGACCTCGACAAGCTGAAGGCGCAGATGGGCGCGCTGCGCGACCTGCGCCTGTTGGCGCTCGACGGCTCGCAGATCCACGGCGTGCGCGTGCAAGCGGCGAGTCGCGAGCTCGTGCTGACGCAGGACGGCGACAGCTGGCACTACAAGCGACTCGACCATGGCAAAGAAATTGCGGCGGGTGCTGCGGACCCAGCGGCTGTTGCCGATTGGCTGAAAGCGCTCTCGACGGTCACCGCCGATTCGATCTCCGGCGCTCCGCCACCGCGCGTCGTCGGCGACGTCGTTGGCGATGCAACCGTGATCACGTTCGATCGTGGCAAGGACAAGCCCGCGTACCGCGTGTGCTTCGGAGACGGCGCCGCGGGACACATCGGCGTCGCACGCACCGACGAGCCGATGACGCTGCTGTTCGCGACCTCGGTGCTCGAGTTGGTCGACACCTCGACGGCACGCTTCCGCAAGCACGCGCTGCTCGACGAGAAAGAGGACGACTGGCGGAGCCTATCGCTCACGCGCAAGGGCGGTGTTCGCGAGACCGTGACCAAAGTTGGCGCAGCCTATCGCTTCGAGGCCCCTGTATCGACAGAACCCGAGCGCGCCACCGTCGATGAGATCGTGCGCGTATTCTCGAAGCTGGAAGCAGCGCGCTTCGTGGCGGACGCGCCGAGCCCCGTGCACGGCCTGGCCGACCCCGCGTTCGTGCTCGAGCTCCAGTATGCAGCTGACGGCGGCAGTCAGACCCGTCACGTGCTGCGCCTAGGCTCCGAGATCGACGCCGGTCGCTACGCCCAGCTCGACGCGGATCCGCAGGTGTTCATCGCGCCGACCGCGCTCGTGTCGCAGCTGCGCGAGCCGCTCGTCTCGCACGCTGCGCTCGCGACACCGCTCGAGCAAATCCAGCGCGTGCGGGTGGAGCAGGGCCACTACATCCTCGAGATCGAGCGCAGCGGCAACGCATTCGTACCGAGCAAAGGCAGCGCGGGCGACGCTGCGCGCGCAGAAGCCTTGGCGCGTGCGCTCGCGACGCTGCGAGCTAGCCACGTGCCGGCCTACGGAGCGCCGAGCTCGGGCGAAGGCCTCGACCACTCCGCAGCTCGGATCGTCGTGACGCGGGTCGGCAACGCCCAGCCGGCCTCGTACACGCTGTTGATCGGTAACGCTGCCCCAGGTGCCGCCGCGAACGCAGACGTACCCGTGCGCCGCAGCGACCTCGCCGTCGCGTTCACGGTTCCGACTCGGGCGGTCGACGAGCTACTGAGTCGGGTGCCTGCCGCAGCCGCGCCAGCCAGTGCCACGCCGCACTGACCGCGCCGCCACCCCGGTCAGCTCACTTCTTCTTCGCGGGCACCGGCGGGACACCAGGCTCCAGCGTCTCGTGACCGGCGTAGTCGAGCACGCCTTCGCTGGACTGGAAGCCTGCGCCCGACATGAACGAGAACTTGCCCTTGAGCTTGATCTTCGCGCCCTCGAAGAAGTCGGTCGGGACCGGCAGAAGGCCCGTGTCCTCGGGAGCCGCTTTGCTCTTGCCGTGCCCCGCCGCCTTGATCGCGTCGTCGATCGCTTTCTGATTCTCGGCGTAGCCGGCGACGATCACTTGCTTGCCAGGATCGGTCTCGGTCTTGGTGTCCGCGAGGAAGAAGTGCGGCGCCGGCGGCAGCGGACACTTCTCCTTGGGAGGACATTCCGGCGGCACGAACACCTTCGCGATGTAGGCTGTGACGTTTACGTCGGTATTGATCGTCCTGCGCAACGCACGGCGCAAGCCGTACACGCTGTAGCTCTGGTCGCCGTATTGAACCGGATACGGAGCAGGGGGGATGGTCGGAACCGCGGGAAGACTCGGCTTCACCTCGGGCAACTTCTCGACTGGGATCTTAGCCTGAGCTGTTCCCTCGCACGCAGCGAGCCCCGCGAGCGCACATACACAAAGGATCCGTGAAAGCCGCTTCATAGCCGTCCCTTTCAGCCGAGCCACCGATGCCAGAGCGCGGGAACGCTACCACGCTGTACGAACGGATCACAACGGCCTACAATCGCCCCGACGAGCGCCGTTTTCCTGGGCGATATCACTCAGGTTGGCAGGCGCCACCCGTCGTCGTCCGCTTCTGAATTGCCACCCGTACCGGTTCTGGGACGAGCGGAGAGCGAGCCTGATCGAGTGCCCAACGCGCGGCGTCACCCCCGAGCGACACCAGCGCGTCGAGGGCGCTCAAGGCGAGATCTTGGTCCGGCGACCACGCATCCGGGCGCAGCCCACGAACGACGACCGCTTGCAGGGCCGGGACAGCGTTGGCGACACAGAGCCCCTTCGCGAACGTGATCCCTTCGCCAATCACTTCCGGGAACTCCTGTGCGCTGGCGACGTGCGGCTCGATCGCAGGCCAGGCATCCATGGCGCGCTCACGCCGCAGCGAGCGGATGGCCGCGGCCCGCACGACCGCCGTGTGATCGGCCAATGCGGCGCTCGCAACCGCCGTGGCGCGGGGCTCGTTCGGGAGTGCTTCGAGTGCCGCGATGCGCACGAGAAACCACGAGTCATTTCGCGCGGATTTCGAGAGAAGCTCGAAATTTTCTGGGGCCTTCTCGAGGGCCTGTAGGGCCGCGCCCCGCACGCGTGGGTATTCGTCGGCCAGCCCGCTGCGCGCTGCCTCGAGCGCGTGCGGGGACGCGCGGCGCGACAGCGCGTCGATGGCTGCCGCGCGCAGCATCCACTCAGTCGCAGTGCCGGCCACCGTCACGAGCCAGGCGTCCAGATCAGCGCTTTCCGGCGCCGCCGCGCTGGCTTGAACCAGCCGCCAGCGATCGGCGAACTCCGTCGCGACTGGCGTGCTCGACAGGATCAGTGGCAATGCGTCCGTTCTGTGCGGAGGGATATCGACGAGCGCGAGCGCGAGCGCCGCACGAACCGACACAGTCTTGTCGGAAGGCGCCAGCTCCGCGAGCGCGCCGGGTGCCGCGTGCGCAAGCGCGAGCTGGAGTGCCTGGCGCAGCGCAGGACGATCAACGCCGCCCGGGGCAGCCAGCGCGGTGACCAGCGCGGGCAACGCCGCGGTCCGGGCGCGGCGCGCAAGCGCGATCGCGACAGCGTCGGCTCTGGGATTCGCCGGCCTGCACGCCGCAGCGAGGAGCGCCGCCGTCATGGGCAGCGCGGCCACTGCAGCTTCGAGCGCGGACGTGTGCACCTCGGCGTCGGCATCGGCAAGCCCCCGCTCGAGTAGCGACAGCGCCAACGGATCGCGCTTATCCCGCGCGACAACCACACGCAGTGCGCGTCGCTTGCCCGTTGGACCGAAGTGTGGCCATGCGTCCAGCAGCGCCTGAGTGACCTCGAGCCCGGCGCGCGTGATCAACTCGGTTGCGTCCGCGCCGCTCGGTCCATCACTGGCGAGCGCGGCCACCAGCGCTGCAGCACCACCTCCAGCGTCGAGCTCCGTGTACGCCTCGATCTCGGCGATTGCGACGTGACTCTTTGGATCCGTCGCGTTCACAGCCTGGATCACGAACGAAAAACAGCCGCCTTGGAGTGGTGACTTCGGCGTGATCCACTGCCGCTCACCTGGCTTCAGATCCGCGGGAAAGGCCACCTCGAGGCGTTCCCCGTGCTCCGCGACGACGCTGATCTTTCCTGCCTGTGCTCCGGCGGCGAACGTGACTGCGAACGACAGCACATGCTGCTCGGGTGCATCCCAGCGCAAGCTGAGAAACTCGAAGAGCCCCGACGAAGAACCGCCGTCGACCCACGCTGTTGCGGGATTTCCGTCGGCGGCGAAGCGCGCATCGCCGCCCGCGCGGGAGCTGGAGCTTCCAACTACACGCAGCGCTCGCAGAAGGGGTGCGGCCGACCCCGCGCTGCCGGTGCGTGCCGTCGCGGACAACTGCTCGACCGGCGTCGAGGACGCACCCAGCGGAAGCAGGGACGCGGAGTGCAGCTGACCGGTCGCCGCGTCGAGGATCTGCGGGCGCAGCAAGGTTCGGTTTTGGCCGCAGATTCGACTGCGTTCGTCGTAGGAGCCGACGACGACGTCTGCACTGCCGTCGCCATCGCGATCGGCAACTTCGATGCCATCCGCGACACGCTCGCCAGGGTCGCCGTGCAGGTCCACCCGGCCGCTCCAGAGGAGAGCCGCTTTGCCGTGAGCGTCGGGCGCCACGAGTGCCGCCGCCTCGGCACCATCGCCTTTGGCCCGAACGATCGCAGCCGCAATGCCACCGCGCAGCAACACGGGTTCCGCTTTCAGGTCGGACAACGAAGCGAGCGGCAGCAGGATACGCGCGCTGCCAAGTTGCAGCGCAACACCGTCCTTGGCGACCGTCGCGCGTACCGTCACGGCGCCGCCGGGCTTGCCGATCTTCAGCGCGAGCTGTCGCTTCGCGACTGCTGGCGCCGGTTTGGTCTCGCCGGGCTCTGCGTGCGCAACCGCGCGCGGCAACAACGCAGACCCGGCGGCGGCGAGGAACAGGAATGCGGCGGCGAGGGCCTTCCGGACGCGAAAAGTGGAACGAGGTCTGATGTCGGGAAGGTTCACGGGCACGGAATTGCCTCCTGTTCGGCCACTCAGAGAGAGAAGAGTAGGGGCTCGTCAAGAGTCCCCAAGCTGGGTTGACCACGTGTAAGGAAAGGTGTACACGCGGTCGCAATTACGACTGTTTCGAGAGAGGCCGCTGAAAAACCGGCTTGCGCGGCGCAACGAACGAGGGTGTTCGCCCGTACAGAGGAGAGAGCCCGAACGTGCACTCTTGAGCTGCGCGGATTGCAATCGAGTCGGGGTGCGGATCAACGCACGGAAGTTTTTTCGAGCAGCGCAAAATGTTTAGAGCCTGCTGTGATTCGGAGTCGCTGATGTCGGCCGCAAAAACTGGCAAATCCGCCGTCGGTTCTCGGTCCGCATCACGCGGCACAACTGCGCGAAAACACGGCACGAAACGTGCACGTAATAAAGTCAAGGCGAACTTGCCGGAACGCAGATCGCGTGCCGGTCGAGGCGCTAGAAGTGAGCCGGACATGAGCCAAGTACAAAACCGCGTGCAGAGCCGACTGCAGAACCGGGCGCAGAAGCAAGCGTCCGGCACGGGAAAAGTTACGGGCAAGAGTGCGGTGAAGAGTGCTGTGAAGAGTACGGCGACTGCAGCCGCAGTCGAAGAAGAAAAGCCCGAGCAGGACGATGGGTCGGAGCGCGAAGAGCGCGAAGAAGCCGCGCCCTCTGACATCGAAGTCGCGCTCGCCGACTCCGTGGCCCAGAACGACACGGAAGTCGAGGTCGACACCGAGAAGGTGCTGAAGCAGCTACGCACCGATGTCGGCGGCGACAGCACGCTGTCCACGTACTTCCGCGAGATGGCGCATCACCGCGTGCTCACGCCGCGTGAAGAAGTCGAGGCTGCGCAGGAAGTCCAGCGGCTCGAGATCGGCTACTGGCAAGCGCTGTTCTCCTATTCGCCTGCGTACGAGACCGTGGCGTCGGTGCTTGAGCGCGAAATGGAAGCGGGCACCGTACCAGCCGAAGTCGCGGCGCTGCGTCGCATGGCGCGCACCGCGAAGAAGACCACGCCCAGCGCGAAGAAGGGCGAATCCCCGCGCTGGACGAGTGCCGCGACCGACCTGGCCAAGCTGCTGCGCGTGGCCGACGCCGATCGTCTGTTCGTGGTGCAGTCGGACCGCGCAGTGCATCGGCTCGCCGGCATGTACGAGTCCGAGCGCGACATCGAGGGCGACGACATCCGCATCACCGCGGCGTTCAAAAAGTACTTAGCGCGCGTCGAAGGCGCGCGGCGCGCGCAGCACGACTCGAAGAACCGCTTCGTCGCGGCGAACCTGCGCTTGGTCGTGTCGATCGCGCGTCGCTACAACCGCGGCCGTTTGCCGCTGATCGATCTCATCCAAGAGGGCAACATCGGCTTGATGAAAGCCGTGGAGCGCTTCGATCACACCCGTGGCTATCGCTTCAGCACGTATGCGTCGTGGTGGATTCGCCACGCGATCAGCCGTGCGTTGGCGGACAAGGGTCGTGCCGTGCGCATCCCTGTCCACATGCTCGACACCTACAACCGTGTCGCGCGTGCCACGCAAGCGATTGCGACGCGTACCGGGCACGAGCCGTCGCCCGCTGAGCTGGCGGAGGAGACGGGCATCTCGGCAGAGAAGCTGGAGAAGATCCGTGGCTACTGGGCCGAGACGCCGTTCTCGCTCGATCGTCCGGTGAACGACGAGGACGGCCGCAAGTTCATCGACTTCATCGAAGAAGAGAACACGCCGAACCCGTACGAGAGTCTGGTGAGTCAGACGTGGAACGACGAGGTTCGACGTTTGCTCGGCACGCTCAGCCCGATGGAGGCGCGCATCCTGCGCTGGCGCTTTGGCCTCGACGACGAGGACGAGCTCACGCTCAAGGAGATCGGCGACAAGTACAACCTGTCGCGCGAGCGCATCCGTCAGCTGCAAGAGCAGGCGCTCGGCAAGATCCGTCGGCAGATCCGCGAATACGCGTGATCGGCGCGCCTTGGGTGCCAGGCGCGGCTTACGTCCTCACTCCCTCGGTCGCGCTACGTGAGTAGCGCTCGTTCGGTCGTTGCGGGCGCGCTCGCGCCTGGCACCCAATTCACGCCGATCACAGGCTGCTACTTCCCGTAGAGGTAGGCTGCGAGCTCGTCGACAATCTTGTCGATGAGCTCGCGCGCCTCCGTGTGTTTTCCGCTGACGCCGTTCGCGAGGTAGCTGAAGGCGATGGCGCGGTTGGGCGTAGGGCCGAGGACGTAGCCGGAGAGGGCGATCACGTCCTCGAGCGTTCCAGTCTTGGCGCGCACGATGCGGGGCGCGGGCAGGTTCTTGAAACGGCGCGCCAGGGTTCCGTCCACCCCGCCGACCGCCAAGTGCGCGATGAAGTCGTCGCGCAGCGACGGGTTTGCGTACATCGCAGCGAGCACGCCCGCGAAGTGCGCCGCCGCGACGCGGTTGCCGTGGAACAGACCCGAGCCGTTCACCATCGAGAGTCCGGTCGTGGCTACGTGCAAGCGCTTGAGCGTGTCGAGCACCACAGCCACGCCGTCCGCGCTGCTGCCGGGATGTCGCTTGCGCTCGGCGCCGATCACCTTCAGCACCATCTCAGCGACGAAGTTGTCGCTCTCTTTGCCGAGCCGCGTGAGGATCTCGGCCAGCGGTTGCGACTGCTTCGAGGTGATCAACGGCGCGCCACTCGGACAGGCGCCGAGCACGACGCGCTTCGGAACCTGGATGCGCAGTGTGCGCAGCGCATCGATGAACACGTAGCCCGCGTACGGGAGCGGCGATTCGACGCGTCGTTCGTAGGCGAGACTGGCGCCGCCGAGCGGCAGTGTTCCGCGCAGCGTGAGCGCGACTTTGTCACCCGTCACGCGCTCGGCCGCGATCACGTTCGGACCGGCCTTCGAGCTCGTGAGCAACCCGTTGTCGACGTCGAAGTAGCCGGAACCGTCGAGGCTGATGTTCGAGGGGGCGCCATCGCTCGGGCCCGGGCGCACGCGCAACGTATACGCATTGGCGTTGACCGAGACGGCGCCGACCGCAGCACGAAAGGGCGCGACTTCGTTGGGCTGCTCGTCGAACGAAGGCGGCAGCACCTGCGCGTCGAAGTAGCTCCCGTCGACGATCACTTCATCGACCTGATGCACGCCTTCCTCGACCAGGCGCGTCGCCAGCATCACGAAGTCTTCGCTCGTCAGCGTGGGGTCGCCGCGTCCTTGCAAGCACAGGCCACCGACGACCGCGCTATCTTGGATCCGACCGTAGACGCCCGTGCGCATGCGGAAGTCGGGGCCGAGCTCGACCATCGCGGTCGATGCCGTCAGCAGCTTCATGTTGGAGGCGGGGTTGCGCGGCGTGTTTGCGGCATGACTGACGAGCGCTTGGCCCGACGCGAGATCGACGACGGCGAGCGAGATCTTATCCGACAGTTTCGATGCGGCGATCACCGCTTCGATGTGTTGCGCAGTCTGCGCGGCTGTCTTCGCGGGCGCGTGGTCTTCTGCAAGCGCCGGCCTCGCGCAGGACAGCAGCGCAAGACCGAGGCAAAGCTCTATCGAGAACCGGAACGCGCGTGCAAAGTAGCGGTGGCGCATGGCGAATTCGGAAGGCGCGAACGACACGGCCGGCGGGTGCCGGGTGCTGGCTTCTAGCGGGAACCCGCGCGCGTCGCAACCGCACGCCGGCTCGTGCGCGCCGAAGCGGATTTCGCTCGTGCTGACCGCCGCACTGCTCGCCGTTTGCGGCTGCCGTTCCGACGCCTCGCGCGCCGCGAGCGGCCTCATCGTGCTTTTGCCCCGCGACGTCCAGGAGATCGACCCGCGCTTCGTCAGCGACCCCTACGGTCACAAGCTGTCGCGCCTGCTGTTCGCGTCCCTGGTCACGATCGATCCGCAGACACTCGAGGTGATTCCGGATCTCGCGGAGCGCGTGGACGTGACCGCGCCGAACGAGTACCGCGCAACGCTGCGCCCAGGACTGTCGTTCAGCGACGGCTCCGCGCTCGATGCCGACGACGTCGTTGCGACCTTTCACAGCATCGTGGATCCGCGTCTCGCTACGCGTTACGCAGCCACGTATCGTCGCATCGCCAAGGTCTTTGCTGCAGATGCGCGGACCGTCGTGTTCCAGCTCGACGGCCCGCACGCCACGTTCCTGACGGACCTCGAGCTGCCGATCTTGCGTGCAGAAGATGCCGGACACCGCATCGGCATGCTGGGCGGCCCGGAGCCGATCGGCGCTGGACCGTATCGGCTTCTACGACGCGAGACGGGACGGGTCGTGCTGGAGAAGAACCCTCGCTGGTATGCCGGCGTGCCGATCTTCCCCGAGGTTACGATGCTCGTCGTTCGCGACGACAACATCCGCACACTGAGGCTTCTGGCGGGAGCCGGCGACTTGGCCTTGAGCGCGGTGCCGACGCAGCTCTTGCCGCTGTTCGCGCCGGCCGGGCTCGACGTGACCAGCGCGCGCGGCATCAGCACCACGTACATCGGCATCAACACCAAGGCTGGGCCGCTCGCGGATGCGCGTGTTCGACAGGCAATCGCCTATGCGATCGATCGCCCGGCGTTGATCAGAGCAAAGCTTGGCGGTCGTGCGCAGCTGGCACGCACGCCGATTCCGCCGGGCCACTGGGCATTCGATCCGAACACGCCGCTCTACGCGTTCGATCCCGAAAAGGCGAGCGCGCTGCTCGAAGCAGCAGGCTTGCACGCCGACGCCGCGGGTGTGCGCCTGCACGTCTCCTTGCGCTGCGGCAGCGAGCGCTTTCGCTTGTCGGTGGCGCGCGCGATCGCCGCGATGCTTCACGACGTCGGTATCGAGGCGGAGTTGCGTCCAAGCGAGACGGCGACGCTGATCGCGCAGCTCGATCGCGGTCAGTTCGAGCTGACCATGCTGCAGCTGCCGGAGCTGATCGAACCGCATGTGCTCACCTGGTTCTTCGGCACGGATCACATTCCGGCGCCAGGTCGCGAGGGCGCCAATCGCTGGCGGTTCTCGGACGCGGCGCTCGACGCGGCGTTGGAGCGCGGGCGCCAGACGGTCGTGCGTTCCGAGCGAATTGCCGCCTATCGCGACGCCCAGCTCATCCTCGCGCAGCAGCTGCCGATCATTCCGCTGTGGCACGAGGATGTGATCGCCGTGCGCTCGGCGCGCGCGAAGGCCTTCGTGGTGCCTCGCGACGGGCGCTTCTCGACGCTGGCACGATGACGTGTTGAGGGCGCGGTGCGCGTAGTGTATGAGCGCTGGAACGCATGATCCTACGTGACCCCGTGCATGGGCTCGTTGCCTTCGAAGGAGTCGCCGAGCGCGTCGTGGGGCGACTGCTCGCCACGCGCGAGATCCAGCGGCTCCGGCACGTGCGCCAACTGGGCTTCACCTCGCTCGTCTTTCCCGGCGCAGAGCACTCGCGGTTCTCGCACTGCGTCGGTGCGACGCACGTGATGGTGCGCTTGCTCGCGCGCCTGCGTGCGGTGCAAGACGCGCTGCCGATCGAGCTGCGCATCGACGACGAAGCCGAAGCCGACGCGCTCGCCGCATCGCTCGTACATGATCTCGGGCACGGTCCGTTCTCGCACTTGTCCGAGGAAGTGCTGCCGCACGCGCGTCATCATGAAGCCTGGACGAGCGACATTTTGCTCGACCCCGACACAGACGTGCATCGCGCGCTCAGCGAGCTCTCCGTGGGCATGCCGGAGCGCGTCGTGGCGATGCTCAACGGTCGTCATCGTCTCGGCTATCTCGGTCGCAGCGTGAGCGGAACTCTCGATGTCGATCGCTGTGACTACCTACTGCGCGACAGTCACATGACGGGTGTGCGCTACGGGATCTACGATCTCGAGTGGCTGCTGCGCGCGCTCTCGTTCGGCCAAGTGAAGGCCGGTGGTCCCGATTCGTGGGTGATCGCGATCGAAGGTCGCAAGGGTCTGCCGCCGATTGAAGGCTTCTTCTTGGCGCGCCTGTTCATGTACCAACAGGTCTATCACCACAAAGCGACGCGCGCGGCGGAAGCGCTGATTCGCGCAATCTTCGCGAGAGTGGCTGCGCTGGCGCAGCAGGGCGTTGCGCCCGCCGAGACGCCGCCTGCCATCGCAGCAGCTGCCAGTGGCGAGACGGTCTCGGTCGGCGACTACCTCGCGCTCGATGACGTTGCTGTGCTCGGTGCGTTTCGCGCCTGGGAGCGCGGCAAGGACCCGGTGCTCGCAGATCTCACGCAGCGCTTGGCTACTCGGCGCTTGCCGAAGACCGTTCCGCTTCCACTCGAAGGACGCGCCACGGGCACGTGGCAGCTCGCGCTCGAACGCGCGCGCGAGGTCGTGGCGCGCCACGGGCTCGACCCCGAGCTGAGCGTGCGCCTCGACGTGCCCTCCGAGGCGCCGTACAGCGAGCCGGACGATGACTCGCCCGAGGGCCTCTGGGTCGCAATCCGCCACCAGCCGATCGCACGTCTCGGTCGGACCTCGTTTCTCCTGGGCGAGCTACGCAACAAGCAAATGGAGCGGCCGCGCCTGATCTTCCCCGCCGAGGTCCGCAGCGAAGTGCTCGCGGCGCTCGAAGGTGTGATCGGGTAGCTGGCCCATGCATGCTTCACGCCCCTCGCGCGGGGTTGCTGGAGCGCTCGGGATCGGTGCATAGTTTTCGACCCGGCGGGTGTTCCGGGCGCGGGGTGGGGAGAGGCATGTCGAAGGTTCTCGTCGTCGACGATCAGCGCAACATGCGCACGACACTCGCGCTCATGCTGCGGGACGCTGGCTACGAGGTGGAAGACGCCGCGAGCGGCGAGATCGCCACCGACCGCGTCGCCGCCGACAGCTTCGATCTGGTGATCACGGATCTACGCATGGGCACGATCGACGGCATGCAGGTGCTGCGTCATACGAAAGAAGTCGCGCCTCTGACCGAAGTGATCGTGATGACGGCGTTTGGCACGATCGAGAGCGCGGTCGAAGCCATGCGCCTGGGCGCCCACGACTACATTCAGAAGCCGTTCAGCGAACAGGAGTTGCTCGTCAAGGTGCTGCGCGCGCTCGAGAAGCGGATGCTCGCCGGTGAGGTCAGCGTGCTCGCCGCCGAGTTCCGCGAGCGCTATCGCTTCGAGAACATCATCGGTCGCTCGGGTGCAATTCGCGACGTGCTCGGTCGCATCGTGCGTATCGCGCCCACCGAAGCAACCGTGCTGATCACGGGCGAGAGCGGCACAGGCAAAGAGCTCGTGGCGAAAGCCATTCACGCCAACAGCAAGCGCGCCGACCGTCCGTTCGTGACGGTCAACTGCGCCGCGATCAGCGAGACGCTCCTCGAGAGCGAGCTGTTCGGTCACGTGCGCGGTGCATTCACCGGCGCAGTGGGCGCGCGCAAAGGCTTATTCGAAGAGGCCAACGGCGGCACGTTCTTCTTCGACGAGATCGCCGAAACTCCGCCCGCGTTCCAGGCGAAGCTGCTGCGCGCCATTCAAGAAGGCGAGATTCGTCGCCTGGGCGACAGTCGCGTGGTGAAGGTCGACGTGCGCATGATCGCTGCGACCAATCAGGATCTGCAGGAGGCGATCGCCGAGAAACGTTTTCGCCAGGATCTGTACTACCGCTTGAACGTCGCGCGTTTCATCCTACCAGCGCTGCGCGACCGCCGTGAAGACATCCCGCTACTCGTGGATCATTTCCTCGACAAGTTCGCGCGCAAGCTGGGGCGCCGCGCCGAGCTCGGCGAAGGTGTCGTCGATTACCTCATGCGCTACGACTTCACCGGCAACGTGCGCGAGCTCGAGAACATGATGGAGCAGGGCGTTGCGCTCGCCGAGAACAGCGTGATTCGTCTCGAAGACGTGATCCCGCTCGAGACGTCCACGGCGAAGGCTCCGCGCCCGCGGTCCAAAGTGATGCAGGATGTCGTCGATGAAGCGGAAGCCGCGGCAATCCTCGATGCGCTGCGCGACGTGCAGGGCAATCGCGAGCGAGCCGCCGAGATGCTCGGCCTGAGCGCGACTACGCTCTGGCGCAAAATGAAGCGCCTGCGCATCGAGCTCGATCGGCCCGTCTGAGTACGCGCGATCGCCTGTACACGGCTCACCGAGCGGCGACTGTGGCATTTCACGTCTGCAAGGTGGTGTTTCACGCCTAGAACGCGACGCGGTTTCCAGATGCCCCGAAGCTCGCCGGCAGCTGCTGGTCACGGGCTCGGTGCACCGGGGATCTTCCTGTGATTCTAGCAGCTTGAACGCTCCTTGAGTTCGCATCTGACAGGTCGCGCACCACGAACATGCCGTGCTGCGAGGCCGGTTGCGCGACGGCACACGACTTGCTTTGTTTTGCCACGGAGGCCGAGCTCGTACTGCCCCCCCTGTGCGAGCTCGGCTTCTTTTTTGAGGCCTTCGAGGTTCAACACGTGGCCCCTCGCATTCTCCTAGTCGACGACGATCCGCATCAGCGTCGCAGCTTGGGCCTCGGACTTCGCGTCGCCGGCTTCTCGACCGTCGAAGCTGATGGCGGCAGCGCCGCGATCCAGGTCCTGGACGAACAGCCGATCGATCTCATGATCACGGACCTCATGATGCCTGGCGTGAGTGGGCTGCAGTTGGTGCGTCACGTGCACGCGAGCTTCCCCTCGTTGCCTGTAGTGCTCACGAGCGGATACGAGCTGGGGCGCAAGCAACTCGAGCGTGCCGGCCTGCGCGTGCTCGCGTTCGTGCCGAAGCCCTACGATCTCGACGCGCTCGCGAGCTTTCTACGCAACAATCTCGCGCGCCAAGCGATCGGCTGACTACGGCCCGACTACTCCTCGCGGGCCACGCCCAGCGAGCGCATCTTCTTGTGCAGGTTCGTCCGTTCGACGCCCAGTTGGGTGGCGGCTTTCGAGATGTTCCAGTCGCACGCGCGCAGCGTCGCGCGGATGTACTCACTCTCGGCCCGATCGCGGAACTCGCGCAGCGACAGCACTTCGCCCGGCGCAAGCGGCACATCGACTCCGTGATGGTTCGCGCCGCTGTTGGCTGCGGGCTCGGCTGCCTTGAGCGCGCTCGCATCGCGGACGATGCCCGTCTGCGGCACGTCGTCCGCCGTGATCGACGCGCCACTCAGGATCACCATGCGCTCGATCACGTTGCGTAGCTCCCGCACGTTGCCGGGCCAAGGCCGTCGTTGCAGAAGGTCGAAGACCTCCGGCGCCGCGTGTTTCGCACGCCCACCATACTCGCGACTGAAGTCTTCCAGGAACGAGTGCGCGAGCAGAGGAATGTCGTCGGTACGCTCGCGCAGCGCGGGGCTACGAATCGGTACTACATTCAAGCGAAAATACAGGTCGTCGCGGAAGCGCCCCTTTTCGACCTCGGCCGTCAGATCTTTGTTGGTCGCCGCGATCACGCGAACGTCCACCGCGATGGCGCGCTCGCCGCCGACGCGACTGATCTCGCCGCTCTGCAGCGCGCGCAGCACCTTCGCTTGAGCGCCCACGCTCATGTCGCCGATTTCGTCGAGGAACAACGTGCCCCCGTCGGCCAACTCGAACATACCCTTCTTGCGCTGGATCGCACCGGTGAACGCGCCGCGCTCGTGGCCGAAGAGCTCGCTCTCGATCAGCTCCGCCGGAATCGCGGCGCAGTTGAGCATCACGAACGGATGATCACGCCGATCGCTCAGGCGGTGCACCGCACGCGCGATCAACTCCTTGCCGGTGCCGCTCTCACCCGTGATGAGCACGCGACCCTTGGTTGGCGCGACCTTTTCGATCTGCGCGTAGAGCTCGCGCATGACGGATGTCTGGCCGATCATCTGGAAGCGATCTTCGACTTCGGCGCGCAAGCGATTCACTTCGCGCAGCAAGCGATGGCTCTTCAGCGCGTTCGTCACGCTCACTAGTACGCGATCGCGGTCCAGCGGCTTCTCGAGAAAGTCGGTTGCGCCGAGTTGCACCGCGTGCACCGCCTCGGCAAGCGAGGCGTGGCCCGAGATCACGATCACAGGGAGCTCGCTCTGTCCGGGACGCGCGCGGATCGTCTGCAGCGCTTCGATACCGCTGATGCCCGGCAGACGCACGTCGAGGATCAAGAGGTCGATTTCATCCGTTTCGAGAGTCGCGAGGGCATCCTCGGCGCTGCCCGCCTCGTGGACGCGATGGCCCAGGCCCTCGAGCACCATGCGCAGGGTGCGACGGATGTTCTTCTCGTCGTCACAGATGAGAATCGATGCGCTCATCGTCTTGCGTATACCACGCCGGCTTCGCGCGCAGCGCGGCAGACGAGGGCCCGCTGCGACCCTGCGGTTGCCATCACTTGCGTTCTGCAGGCGCGGCTGCCGCCGTCGGCTTCGCTTTGGTCTTGTCGCGTTGCAGCAGCGCGGCCGCCTTGTCCGACTGACCGAGCACCTCGTAGCAGGCAGCACCTTCGCGTACGGCGGCGGCCGCTTCAGCCGTGCCTAAATAGCGGGAGGCCAGGGCCGCGTAGGGTGCGACCGCAAGGTCACAGCGCCCGAGCGCACGCAGACTGCGCGCTTGGTAGAGCAGGGCGGACGAGCGCTCCTTGCCGAGATCGCTGCGCGCCAGCAGCGCCTCCAGCAGGGAGCGCGCGCTCGAGTAATCGCCGGCGCGATAGCGCTCGAGGGCGCGTGCGTAGAGCGCGCTGACCGATCCCGTTCCGTCCGGCGCAGTCGCCGGTTGCGCCGCGCCGACGCTCACCTTGCCAAGACTTCCAGCTGCGCGGGCCGCCAGGCGCGAGCTCGCAGCCTCGTTACCGGAGGCGTAGGGGTTGACCATCGGGTCGTCCTGCCCGCCGCCACCGTAGGCCGCGCTCTTCGCGCTGGGCGGCGCTCGCTTCGCGGCAGCTACGGACTTCTCCGCGCTCGCCACCGCAGCTGATGGCGGCGGCGGGGCGAACGCTCGTTCCTTCTTCGCCGGGCCCGCGGCGAGCTCGTCGAGCGCAGGCGCGTCTTTCGCCGCCACGGCCTTGTCCGCTTCGACCGGAGCCGCCGCTTCTTCCGCTGGCGCTGCCGCAGGAGCTTCGGGGGCAGCTTCTCCTTCGGCCTGCGCTGTCGCGGCCGGCTCGGCTAGCGCTTCGCGCGCATCGCCGCTCGGCTCCGCCGCAGCGAGGTCCGCGCCCTCCTTCCGTTTCTCGGACGCCGCCATGTCACTGGGCACGGCGGGTTCCTTGACTTCTCGTGCGACGCGCGCGCTGGCGTTGCGCTCGCCCTTGGCTCTTATCCTGCGCGTATACGGATCGACCGCGAGATCGAGCGGCTTGGCCGGCGCGAGCGCTGCCGACGGCGCGGCTTCGCCGTCATGATCCGGGCTGACGACGGTCTGTCCCGGGGCGCGCAGCTTGCGCGTCATCTGCGGCACCGACCAAAGCCCGACACCCACGATCAGCAGCATCACGATGGCCATTTGCACCTGACGCACCATCGGAAAGCGCCGCAGCCACTCGGCGACCGCATGCCAGGGCGCAACCGAGGGGCGCGTCTCCGTGCGGACCGCATTCTCCGTGCTCGCGTGGGCGCTCGCGCGCGCCGCTTCCATCAAGCGGTGCGAGAGCGAGGCCGGCGGGTCCTCGAGCGGCAACCGGCGAGCGAGCTGCAGGCCGCCCTCGATGCGTTTCAGCACTGCAGCACACTGCGGACACACCGCCAAGTGCGCCCGAGCCTCGGCCTCGACCGTCGAAGACAACTCTCCGTAGGCCAGGTCCAGCAACAGCTCTTCGCAGTGTTTCGCCGCCATCGTCATGCCGAGCCCAACGCTTGGGCGTAGTCCTGATAATCACCGAGCGTGCTTTGCAAGCGCTCGAGCGCGTAGCGCATCCGACTCTTCACCGTGTTCTCTGGAACGCCGCAGATCACGGCGATCTCGGCGAAAGGCAGGCTCTCGACTTGCCGCATCAAGAACACCTCGCGCTGTTCCTCGGGCAGGGCCTCGACCGCGCGCGTGATCCGTTCGCGCATCTGCTCGGAGTCCGCGTGGCGATCGGTGCCCGGGCCGTCGTGCGCGATGCGCTCGGCGAGACGCGCACCGGGACCGTCATCGGTGTCCGGGCCGTGACCGTCGAGGGAGGCGTGCCGGCGGTGCTTCATCTTCCTCGTGTGATCGATGCAGAGGTTTCGCGCGATCGTGTACAGCCACGTGGAGAACTTCGCTGTGCGATTGAACGCCTGAGAACCTTGAATCACGCGCATGAAGACCTCCTGCGCGAGATCCTCTGCAGCCGTTCGATCGCGCACTGACCGAAGCAGGAAGTTGTAGATAGGGCGTTCGTAGCGGCGCAGGAGCCGCGCGAACGCTGCGGCGTCACCGGCATGAAAGCGGTCCAAGAGATCCAGATCCTGGATGTCGTCGGCTCGCTCGAGAGGCACACGTCTTCCCTGGGTTTCGGGACCACCCCAAGGTTGACCCGGTCGACGCCGTCCTCATTGTCGACGTACGGGCGGCCCCAAGGATCTACTTCGAAGGTCGGCGGCAAGTGTACCGTCGAGGGCCGTCCGTTGCCGAGTTTATCGGGGTCGCCGCATGGCAGAATCCCACAGCGCGCACGCGCGTTCGCAACTTGCAAGGTCAATCATTGGGCATTCCAATGAGTTAGACCGCTTGGACCCGGTGCCGTTGTCGTTGACCGTACCGGGTGCGCTTGTTATAAACGCGCGCATTCCTTGAAAGTGCGCGTCTTTTTAGCCCGTCCGTGAATAAGGGGATACTCGCAATGCGCAGACTGATGGCCGCGCCGTTGTCTGTGGCAATGCTGATGTTCGTTGTCGGGACGTCGGCGGCCCAGCCTGTACAAACACCAGTTTCCTCCGGCGTTTCTCTGAAAGCCGGAGCCGGTACGGCGAATGCGCCCACCGCCAAAGTCAGCGCTACGGCGGCTCCGGCCCCCGCTGCGCCGGCAACACCTGCGCCCGCAGCAACGGCTGCGGCTCCAGCGGCCGCCGGAACGCCGGCGGCAGGCACGGCACCCGAAGGCGTCGTCGGCGCCACGACCAATACTGCGGTCAAGGACGACACGGTCGATGCCAGCACGTACGGGGTGCGGCTGCGCGACCTCGAGCAGCGGATCAACGAGCTGAAAGAGCAGATCTTCCGCTCGAAGGCGCGGCTATCGCTGCTGGCCGAGACGGTGCTGCAGGGCGTCGTGGCCGGTGGCCAGGCCCGCATCATTCATGAGAACAAGATGGGCAACTCGTACAAGCTCGTGAAGGTCGTGTACGCGCTCGACGGCGCGCCGATCTTCAACAAGGCGGACGAAGAGGGCAGCCTCGGCGATCGCGACGAGTTCGATGTCTACAACGGAAGCATCGTCCCCGGCGAGCACACGCTGACCATCAAGCTCGAGTACCGCGGCAACGGGTACGGCATCTTCTCGTACTTGAAGGGTTATCGCTTCAAGGTCAGCAGCAGCCACACGTTCACCGCACCGGAAGGCAAAGCCACGACGGTGCGTGTGGTCGGGTACGAGAACGGCGGCGCGACCGCTCCGCTCGAGGATCGTCCGGCGATTCGCTATGTCGAGCGCGTCTCGACCAGCATGGAACCCGCGCCCACCGCCGCTCCGTCTGCCGCGCCTGCGGCTCCCGCAGCGGCACCCGCACCCGCTGCAGCGCCGACTCGCGCAGCTCCCGTTGCTGCACCTCCCGGAGGGGGGGCAGGCTGATGTCGCCGCGGCCATCGCGGCTGCCGGCTGTCGTCGTCGTGATGGTGTCGCTCGTCGGCGCCGTCATGCACGAAAACTACGCCCGCGCAGACGATCTCACGCCCACGAAGCGCGAGCTGTCCGACATCGAAACGTCGGCCACGCAGCTGCGGCAACTGCCGCTGACCGGCTCGCAGCTCCGTAGCGCGACCTACGTCGAAGAACGCCTCACCGATGGCGAGCTCTTTTACCGCCTGCGCGACTACGTGCGCGCCAGCATCATCTTCACGGACATCGTCGACAACTACCCGAACCACGCGAGCTACCCCGACGCGCTGTTCTTGCTCTCGGAATCGCTGTTTCAAGCGGGCGACTTCCTGGGCGCGCGCGCGCGCTACCGGCTGATCCTCGATCACGCCGATGAGGCGCGCTACCGGCCGCATCTGCAGAGTGCGCTCGGCCGCTTGATCGAGATCGCGATTCACATCCGCGACTTCGACGGCATCGATCGCTACTTCGAGAAGCTCGCGCAGCTACCGCCGAGCGAGGTCGAGGCCGCGACCGCGTACTTCCGCGCGAAGTATCTCTACAGCGTCGCAGTGTCCGCAGACGCGTGGAACGATCCGGACGCGCCGATGCCTCAGTCGGATCCGCAAAAGTTGGAGACCGCACGGCTCGCGTTCGAAGCTGTCAGCCAGCGCAGCCCGTACTACCCGCAGGCGCGCTACTTCATCGGTGTCATCTACACGCTGCGCGCGCAGTACAACCAAGCGGTCGATGCGTTCGGCCGTGTGGTGCAAGTCACTGCGACCACGGACCAGCAGCGCGACATCGTCGAGCTCGCCCGCCTGGCGCTCGGTCGCATCTATTACGAGATGAACCAGCTCGACAACTCCGTCGACGCGTATCAGGGCCTGCCGCGCACCTCGCGCTATTTCGATGTCGCGCTCTACGAGATCGCCTGGACCTACATTCGACAGGGTGACTCCACGCGTGCCGAACGTGCGCTCGAAGTGCTCAGCGTTGCCGCGCCAGGTAGTCGCTACATTCCCGATGCGACTCTGCTGCGCGGTAACCTGTTACTACGCGACGGTCGTTTCGACGCGGCCACCGGTGCGTTCGCCCACGTGGTGAAAGAGTTCCAGCCGGTGCGCGAACAACTTCAGCAGCTTTTGACGGAACAGGCCGACCCGCAGCAGTTCTTCCGCAACTTGGTCCACGACAACTTGGACGAGTTCGACGCACAGGCGTTCCTGCCACCCTTGGCGCTGCGCTGGGCCACCGTCGAGGGCGACATGGAGCGCGCGCTCGGTGCCGTCGCCGACCTGAGCCACGCGCGCAAGCTGACTGCGGAGACCGGCAACGTGGTCGAGCGTCTGCAGGGCGCGCTGCGGGCCCCGAATCGCGTCAACATCTTCCCCGACCTGCGCCACCATCGCGAGCAGACCCTGGCCATGCGCAATCGACTCGCGCGCGTCCGTGAAAAACTGATCGCCAAGGATGAAGCCGCCAGCAAGCAGTACAACAGCGCAGAGCTCACCGCCGTGCGCGTACGGCGCCACGACCTCGAGCGCATGCTGACCGGTTTGCCTGTGAAGGATAGCGACTTCTCGAGCCGCAACGGTCAAGTCGACTCCGGCTTCGAAGCACTCAACAAGCAGCTCGCCGAGCTCGACGTCCAGCTGATGGGCCTGGATGCGCGCATCGTGGCGACCGATCGCTTCATGACGGATTCCATGCAGAAGCCCGAGCAACTTGCGGGCGTGCAGGCCTACAAGGCGGAGCTCGGGACGCAGCAGAAGGCGGTCGTCGACTACCGTGATCAGCTCGCGAAGCTGCGCATGGAGGTCGAAGCCGGCCGAATTCAGGTCGGCGTGGGCGACGGCAACTACCTCCGGGACGACCAGCTGCGCGAAGAGCACAAGCAGCTGGTTGTGCGCGAGCGTCAGCTGATCGTTGGCCTGGGCGGCCGGCCCGATCCGGAGCTCGACTCGCTGTTTCAGCGCGCCGACGCTGCCGAGGTGTTGATCGCAGAGCATGACGCGAAGATTGATCGAGTAGTCGAGGAGCGCGCTGCGGACATGCAGAAGGTGCTCGACGAGGAGAGCGCGAAGCTCGTGGGCTACCGCGCGAAGCTCGCTGCGCTCGATGGTGAGACCGAGGTGGTCGTCGGCGGCATCGCCTACGCGAACTATCGCCAGGTCCAAAAGCGCTTCTACGACCTCGTGCTCAAGGCCGATGTCGGGACGATCGACGTGGGTTGGGCGCAACGGGAAGAGCACAGCCAACGCATCGATGCGTTGACGCGTGAGCGTTCACGGACGCTGCAGGCGCTGGACGACGAGTTCCATGAGATCATGGACGAGCGAGGCTCGAAATGAGTTGGCGTGCGGCATGGAGCGGCGCAGCCGTAATCGTCGTCGGAATGATGGCCACATCGGCGTCGGCGCAGGGGCCGGTACCGATCGCAGCCCCGGCGACAAAACCGACGAGCGCGCCCGCGCCCGCCAAGCCTGCGACGCCGGCTGCAGCTCCCACCGCAGCGCCTGCGAAGCCCGCCACGCCGTCAGCTGCAACACCCGCTGCCGCGCCTGCCGCCAAGCCCGCCACTCCAGCTACCCCTGCCGCGGCACCAGCCGCTGGCGCAGCGCTACCGTGGTCCGCTGCTACTGGCGCCAGCCCGGCCGCACCGCCCGGCTTCATGGACACCGCCGATAAGCGGATTCGTGACGAACGCCCCGCGCCGACCAAGGAAGAGGTTGCTGCACTGCGCGCGATCGAGGCTGAGGCCGGGCGCTTCGCCAAGATCGGTGGCGCCTACCGCGACACGCTCCTGGCGCTCCTGCGCCGCGAATACCTGCGCAAGCGCAACATTCAGGACCAGAATTTCGCGCGCCAGGTTTCGGCCGAAGAATCCGAAGAGGACAAAGCGCGCCTCGCCGCCATCGAGCTGTTCGAGAAGTTCATCGCGAAGTACCCGGACGACGCTCGCTACACGCCGGACGCAATGTTTCGTTTGGGCGAGCTGTACTTCGAGCGCGACTCGATCCGCCAGCAGCAGGCCATGGAAGCCTACATGCAGGCGCGCAGCGACAACCCCAACGCCGAGAGCGGGGACGAGCCTGCGAAAGACTTCGGCGCGACCATCGATCTGTACCGCACGCTAGTTCGGCAGTTCCCGAGCTACGGCAAGCTCGACGGCGTCTACTACCTGATCGGGTACTGCTTGAACGAGATGGGCCAAACGAACGAGGCGCGCCTGGCGTGGCTCAACCTCGTCTGTGCGAACCACTATCACTACACGGGCGAAGCGCCTCCGAGCGACGTCAAAGACGACCCGAAGGCCGCAGCCAAGGCCGCGCATCCCGCTCTCGGTCTCGATCCGACCAAAGAGCCCGCTACGAACTTCGACGATCCCTATCTCGACTGCACCCCCGCGGTGCCGGGCTCGAAGTTCTTCGCCGAGACGTGGCTGCGCATCGGTGAGTATCACTTCGATTTCGACTTCAGCGAGCACGGTCTCTCGCGCTCGATCAGCGCGTACAACAAGGTTCTCGAGCACCCGGAAGACCGCAACTACAACCTCGCGTTGTACAAGGTCGCGTGGGCGTACTACCGCGCCAGCCGCTATCCGGAAGCGATGAAGAACTTCTGGATGCTGGTCCAGTGGTCGGACGACGAGCGTAAGCGCACGGGCAAGGGCTCCGAGCTTCGTGACGAGGCGATCCAGTACCTGGGCATCGGCTTCGCCTACGACGACTGGAACGAGAACCAGATCCCGGATCCGCAGGAAGGCCAGCCCACCGGCACTCAGCGCGTGCAGGACCCCAAGCTCCTACCGCAGGATCGTCCTTGGACATCCGAGGTCTATCAGCGCCTCGGCTACATCTATTTCGATGAAGCCAAGTACCCCGAGGCCGTCGAGATCTGGAAGCTCGCGCTCAAGCGCTGGCCGAACGATCCGCAGGCGCCGGAGATTCAAGATCAGATCGCGCGTGCCTACACGCGGCACAACGAGCCTGAGAACGCGATCGCTGCGCGGGCGAACCTGAGCAACTACGGCGAAGGTTCAGCATGGTGGGAAGCCAACAAGGATCACCCGGTCGAGCAGCGTCACGCTGAAGAGCTGGCCGAGGACGCGCTGATCAACAGCGCCATCTCACATCATCAGCGCGCACAGCAGCTGCGTCGCAATTGCGTCGCGAACCAGGATCTCGAGCTGTGCACACAGGCACAGGCCGAGTACGGCCTCGCGGCGCTGGCGTACCGCAGCTACATCAAGCGCTACCCCAACAATCCGCAGGCCTACGAGCTTCAGTACAACCTGGCCGACACGCTGTATTGGGCGCAGAACTACGAAGAGGCCGCGACACAGTATGCGGCCGTGCGTGACTCGAACCTGGACGACACCTACCTGTCCACCTCCGCCCGGCTCGTGGTCGAATCGATCAAACAGCTCGTCGATCAGCAGGTGAAAGCAGGAACGCTGCAGATTCGCACCGATCCGCCGACGGCGGCGGGCTCGCCGGCGCGGATCACGCCGATTCCGATGCCGAATCTGCTGCAGCGCTTGGCGGGCGCGCGCGAGATGTACCTGGCGCGCGTCGACGAGACGCACGACAGCGAGCACGTGCGCGAGTCCTACTACTACAACAACACGCTCCTGCTCTATCTGTACGGTTACTGGGACCTCGCGAAGGAGCGCTTCCTGGTTACGTACGACTCGCACTGCAAAGGCGCCAAGGCCGACGAGACCGGTCAGGTCGCGTGGTTCAATCTGCGCAACATGGCGATCGCGCTCGAGCACACCGACGAAGTCCGTCAGCTGGGCGTCGACCTTGGCACGCGGCAGTGCACGTTCTCGGCGGACGCCGGCGCCGGCGTCGCGCTCGACTGCAGCAAGCCGGAAAACAAAGATAAGCCGCGCTGCATCGCCGGTCAGGATCTCACGAACCTGCGCTATCGCGACGCCGTTGCGATCTTCACCAAGGCGGAAGGCGCCAAGGGTGACGACCAGCGCAAGCTATATGAGCGCGCAGCGACCGAGTTGGTGAAAGCCGTCAACGACGAGCCGAACCATCCGCAAGCACCGCTGGCCCTCGAGAAGGCTGCCATCGCGCTCGAGCGCACCAGTCGCTACGAATCCGCGGCGCGGCTCTATCAGCGCATCGTCGACGAGATCGGCCCGCGCAAGGGCAAGACCCCCGAAGAGCAGGCTCAGCTGGACGCCATTCTGGGCAACGCCTACTTCCGCTTGGCCTACAACGCGAATCGATTCTTCGACTACGATCGCGCCGTCGAGAGCTACCGGATCCTAGCCGACTCGGATCGCTTCGCGAAGTCGACCTCGCCGAACGTCGTCGAGTGGCGCGAAGGCGCGCTGATCAACGCAGCCAAGATCCTCGAGTACCAGCAGCAGTACGATCGCGCGGCGCAATACTATCAGCGCGCGGCCGACTCGCTCAAAGTGCCAGCTGACAAGCGGGCCGCCTATTTCCGCGTCGCACAGATGGCGTTCAAGCTCAAGCAGTGGACGCGCGCGCAGAAGGAAATGCGCGACTTCATCACGCGCTACCAGTCGGACAAAGACGCAGGTGAGCTCGTCGTCGAAGCCTACTGGCAGATCGCCGAAGCCAAGCGCCTCGGTGGCCAGACGCGCGAGTACGACGCCGCACTGCGTGACGTGGTCGCTGGCTATGCCCGCTCGGGCCAGGCCGCCGGCTCGTACGCCGCCGAGCATGCCGCGCAGAGTCAGTTCACCCTGGTCGACAAGACCACGACCGACTTCGAGAAATTCGCGATCACGCCTGGCAAACCCGGGTCGCTCAAAGCGTACGTGGACGGCGTGAAGGGGCAGATTGACGGCGGCGCGAAGCAGGCCAAGACCAAGGCTGAGGCGTACAACGTCATTCCGCCGTATCGTCGGCCCACCTGGACGATCGCCGCCTTCGTGCGCCAAGGCCGCATCTACGAGATCCTCGCGCGCGCGGTGCTCAACACACCGTTCGTCGTGCCGGTCGACCTTCAGAAGAAGATGAAGGGCCTGCCCGACTACGCCAAGGACGACATCAAAGTGCAGGTCGAAGACGCCATCCACCAGCTGCTCGATGCGCAGGTCCGACCGATCGAGTGCCTCGCCGTGGCGCGCTACGCGCTGGCGTCGCGCGCCGGTCGCGCGGGTAACATCGACGACCGCTACACGCGTGAAGCAACTGACCGCATCAATGCGTACGGTGACGAGCGCATCGCCGAGTGCGTGGCGCAAGCCGCTGCGGCCGACCCGAGCTTCGCCGCCTACCAGTCTGGCGAATTCACCCGCGCGCCGCGCGGACTCGATCTCGACATTCCGGCGGGCGTGGCGCCGCCGCCTACCGCGGGAGGGGGCCGCTGATGCGTCTTCACTCGAAATCCGCTCTCGCGTGCGGCCAATGCGCGCTGTTCTTCGTGCTGTCGTTGGCCGGGGCCTGCGGCAGCGACGCGAAGTCGTCGACCGCCGCTGGGGGGGCCGCCGCCACGAGCGGCGGTGACGACGCCGAAGAGTCGATGACCGCCAAAGCGAAGCCGGTGCCGAAGGGTGCCCCGGGCACGCCTCAAGACGGTCTGGCGCCCAAGCCAACGCTCGCGAAGCTGAACGTACCTGCGGCGAAGCCGGTGCAGCTGGTCGCTGTTGCAGCTGACAACGGGAAGTCGACTGGACCGAGCCTGTGGGGCGCGCCGGACGCCGAGTCGGGCGCACCGCTTCCGAAGCGCAACAACGCCAAGGCATTCGAGGCGGAGTACAACGCGGGCGTGACGGCGGATCGCGCCGGCCAACCCGACGAAGCGCTCCAGCACTACGGCAAAGCACTCAAGCTCCAGCCGGACTACGAGCTCGCGGTCGCGGGTTCCGTCGCGATCATGGAGCGTCGCGGGCCCGCAGACGCTGCTGTCGGGTATGTGCAGCCGATTGCGACGAAGTGGGAGCGCAACCTGTACTTGCAGGCGATTCTCGCGGACGTGCTCGTGCGCGCCGGTCGCGGCGACGAGGGCGAGCAGGCGGCACGCAAGGCGCTCCGCCGCGACGAGCGCTTCGTACCCGCGATCGTGTCACTCGCGAAAGCCAGCCTGGCGCGTGGTCGCGTCGAGCTCGCGGCATCGATGCTCGAGCAAGCGGTGGAGATCGATCCGAAGTACGCCGAAGCCCACTTCCTGCAGGGGAAGGCTTTCCAGGAGAAGGGCGATCTGGCCCAGGCCTTGACCTCGTATCGCAAGGCCGTCGACTTGAATCCTGACTACGCCGAGGCGCGCATCGCGCTCGGTATGCAGTACATGGCCTCCGGCAATTACAGCGACGCCGTGACGCAGTTCGAAGCCACTGTGAAGTTGGTACCAACGCTCGTTGCGGCCCAGCTCAATCTCGGTGACGGCTACCGTGCGCTCAAGCGCTGGACCGACGCCAAGAAGCAGTTCGACAAGGCCGTGCGCATGCAGGTGACCTTGCCCGAGGCGCACTTCGATCTCGCGCTAATGTACATGAGCGCGGGTGCGAGCTTCCCGAGCCTCACGCTGCTCGACGCCCTCGACCGCGCTCTGTCCGAGTTCAACCAGTACCGTCAGCAGATGGGTCCGAAGCTGCAGTCGGATGACCCCTCCGCCGCGTACATGGCGGACATTCAACGCCTAGAAGACCGTGAAAAGAAGCGCATCGAACGCGAAAAAGCGAATGCTGCGCGCGACGCCGCACGCAAAGCCGCGAAGCCCGCAGCGCCCGCGAAGCCCGCAGCAGCCCCCGCCGGTCCCGCGCCCGCGCCTGCGCCCGCGCCTGCGCCTGCGCCCGCGCCTGCGCCTGCTCCTGGGACCAAGAAGTGAGCCGTGACCCTAATCGGAGGCTAGCCATGCGCATGTTCATGACAGCGGTGTTTGGAGTCGCGATGCTCACGGGTGCCCAGAGCGCGCACGCGCAGAGCAAGCCCAAGCGCGCACCCAAGGTCATCCAGCTCGAAGAGATCAAGATCGAGGGCCGCGTTCAGAAGCCGAATGCGTTCTACATCTTGAATCGCTCCAACCTCGGCTACGAAGTGATGGACCTCCGCACGAGCTTCGTGCGCGACGTGGTCCGCTCGGTCAACAACGACGCGTTCTGATTTGGGCGCCAACGCGTGTTCGCGATCTTGTACGGAGTCCTGGCTCTCGTCGGCCTCTGCGCGGGCCTCGTGATCGCCGCGCGTGCAAGAGAGCTTTGCTGGCGCGCGCCGGTCGACCATGAGCTACTCGATCGGGCGCTGCGCGAGGCCCGCAGCGATGCGACTTCCAGCGCGCTGCTCGCACGAACGCTGGAGCCGAGCTGGGTCGCGGAGCTGTTGCGGGTCGGGGCACAAGCGCGTGCCGAAGGGCAGCCGGCCGATGACGCGATCGACGAAGCGCTGATGGACTTGCGCGCGCGCACGACACACTCGCTTCTGACGGTGAACGTGCTTGGTCGGGTGGCTCCACCGCTCGCCTTCATGGCGGCGATCGTGACGATGGCAACCGCGCTCCGGCACGACGCGGGGCTCCTGTCGCTACAGAAGGGTCTCGCCGAGAGCATCGCGGTCAACCAGGCGGTCCTCGCGATCGCGACGGGAACCACGATTTCGCTCGTGTGCCGCTTCGCGATCGATCTTCTGAGTCGGCGGGGAGCTCGGTTACTGGGCGACCTGCAGCGCGCAGTCGCGTTGCTCGATGAGCTCCGCGCTGCAACGTGATGCGCAGTGAGGAAAGGTGCGCGTCGTTGCCGCACTGTTCGCCAAGCTGGACCGTAATCCGGACCGGATGGTAATGTTGGCCGGCTCGAAAACCGCAACGGCAGTGCGAGCGCAGCAAAACTTTTGACCCCGTCGCGGGTCTATACGTCATCTACTTGGCCGCGCCACCAACCACGGAAACCGCGCGATGAGCATCGAAAAGCCCGAGAACACGACGCAATCCGGACAGTCCGCACCGCGTGGCCGTCCCGGCGCGATGACCATGGCCATGCAGGCCGTGCAGGTGAAGCCAACCGGCCCGAAGGTGCTTCGCATCGGCCTGATTCAGGCGGGCAAGATCGTCGAAGAGCGCGTGATTCGAAAGCGCGAGACGGTCACCGTCGGTAGCTCAGAGAAGAATCACTTCGTCGTTAACACCGAAGGCATGCCTGCACGCTTCGAGCTCTTTCAGCTCGTAGGCAACGACTACATCCTGAACTTCACCGACATCATGACCGGCCGCGTCGGTTTGCCGGGCGGCGTTCAAGATCTCGCGCAGATGCGTGCGAGCGGCGCGGCGCGCAACGCGGGCACGCATTTCCAAGTCAAGATCAACGACAATTCGCGGGGCAAGGTCGTGCTCGGCGGCGTCACGTTGCTGTTCCAGTTCGTGACGCCTCCGCCCGTGCAGCCGCGACCACAGCTGCCCGCGGCTGCGCGCGCCGGCTTCGTGCGCAGCATCGACTGGCTGTTCACGGCGTTCATGGTCTTCACGTTCATGAGCATGTTCGGCTTCATCGTGATTGCAGAGAACTGGGATCCGCCGATCGAGTCGGGTCTTGCCGCCGTACCGGAAGACATCGCGAAGATGATCTTCGAAGAGCCGCCTCCCCCGCCCGTTCCAGCTGACGAGAAGGCGACGGACGCGCCGGCCGAAAACGCGCCGAAGGCCGCGCCGGCGCCCGAGGCCAAGAAGGAAGCACCGTCGAAGAAGGAAGATGCTGCACCGGCGGCGGACAAGCCGTCCGAAGAGCAGGCCGTAGCGGACAAGTCGGCGCGCATCGCGCAGGAAGCGGCGCAGCAAGCAGAAGCGCTGATCGTGGGCGCGCTCGGGTCCGAGACCAGTGGCGCGCTGGCGGACGTGCTCGCCGGTGGTGCCGTGACCGGCAACGCGGCCGATATCCTTTCGCAGGCGACTGGCGTCGGCGTGGCGAAGTCCGGCGGCGGCGGTGATCTGCGCACGCGCGCGGGCGGTGGAACGGGTAGCGGCCAAGGCGGCCTCGGTAGTCTCGCAACCAAAGCGGGCACGACCAACGCCACAGGCGAGGGTGGGGCTGTCGCCGAGCGCGTCGTTCACGCCAAGTCGATCCCGCGAGGAGAAGCCGCAGACGAGGGTGGCTCCGGTACGTTCGACTCCAGCACGGTGGTGAAGATGATCATGGCGCGAATCCGCGCGGTTCAGATGTGCTACGAGCAGCAGCTCCGCCGCAACCCCACGCTGGCCGGCAAGATCGTCGTGCAGTTCACGATCGAGCAGCGGGGCAACGTGACAGGGGCCAAGGCCGCCGACAACACCATGGGCGATCCGCAGGTAGCTCAATGCGTGGTCGGAGTCATGAGCGGCTTGCGCTTCAATCCGGGCCCCGAGGGCGGCAGCGTCCAGTATTCGTACCCGTTTGTGTTTGCGCCTCAGAACTAGGGAACTATGTGGGAGATGCTACGGCATCTGAGTCACGAGGCTGAACGCGGCGCTGTTCCCGAGCAACTAGCTGGTTGGGTGTCAAAAGCAGTCCAGAACACGTTTTAGGTCTGCTGCGCAAGTCTTCGATATTCTTGTGTATTGACACGCCAGGTCCGCACTATATACTGACCGCCGCCCCAGGGGAGTGACAGCGATGACGATCACGAAAGTCAATGCACCAGGCCGAACGCAGCTCGCTGTTGCAGCGCTCGTTTTGCTGATCGGGTCGGGTTTCGCTCGCGCCGAAGACAAGAAGCCGGACGCGAGTAACACGGCCAATGCGGGCAACACGGGTGACAGAAAACCCCGCCCCGTGCCGCTGACGCCGCAGCAGCAGTCGCAGATGGCGTCTTCGATCGTCAGCCGCGGTCAGGAACTCGCGCAGCGCCTCATGCACATGGTCGATGAAGCGCGGCGCGAAGGCGACATGATCAAGCTCGCGTGCCTCAACGACAAGCTCCAGCAGGCGAACGCGAACGTCGGTACGGCACAGGCCCGGCTCGACGCCCTCGCGAAAGCAACCGACGGCGACTCGCGCGCGCACGAGTTCACGGTGCTCTCGGTGATCGGCCAGAAGTTCCAAACTCTGGATCAGGAAGCCAACCAATGCGTCGGCCAGGATCTCTACGAGACCGGTGCGACCAAGGTGCAGACCGAGATCAACAACTCGATGCTGCCGTTCGACAACAGCTCCTCCACGTTGCCCTCTTTGATTCCGCCGGGAGTGCCTTCATTTCCGCATCCTGCTAGTGGTACTAAGTAGCGGAACCGACTAGGCTCTCGCCAGATCACTTCGAACCTTAGGGGGGAGCAGTTCCCGGCCCCCACGGAGACGACCGGGACAATGCGTGTGCGCAGCTGTCATTCATGGCTTGGTTTATTGGTCTGCGGCTTCATCGTCTGCGTTAGCGCAGATGTGCATGCTCAGGCTTGGCTCTCCGATCGCAAGCGAACGGAGGGCAGCGGCATTCGTGTCGGCGACCTCGAGTTGCACCCCGGCCTAGGCGCCGAGGGCGGTTACTTCTCGAACGTCTTCAACGCCGATAAGAACCTGCAAGACAGCTTTGCGCTGCGGCTCTCGCCGCACCTCTTGCTCTCGACGCTCGGCGAAGAGCGTCTTGGTGCAGACAACCAGGACGGCGTTCCCGTACGGCCCGGCTTCGTGGCATTCCGCGGTGGCTTGTCGGCGTCGCTGCTGCACTACTTCTCGGCGTCGAAGATGACCGTCATAGGCACGAACGCCGACTTCGAGCTAACGCTGGCGCCGAAGCGTCCGGTGTCGTTCGTGATCACCGAGGGCTTCGGTCGCACCGCGCAGCCGTTTACGGAATCGGGCCTGCCAAAGGGCGCCTCGAACATTCCGAACTACGCCCGCGATCAAGAGAACATCGGCGCCAAGTTCGTCTTCATGACGCCGGGCGGCCTGCTGAAGAGCTCGCTCGGCTATCGGTTCGGCTTCGATTTCTTCGAAGGTGCCGACTTCAAAGCGAACAACAACCTCACGCACAACATCAACTTGAACGCGAACTGGGAGTTCTTGCCGAAGACCGCGCTCTTCTACGACGCGACGTACTCGCATCAGAACTACACCAACGACGGTCCCAAGTTCGTGCACACGACCAAGGTCTCGGACAACGACCAGATCTCGACGCGCTTGGGCTTGAACGGCGCCATCACCTCGCGCATCTCAGCCACGTTGGCCGCGGGTTACTCGGCCGGCTTCGCGCACGACGGCAACGACTACGAAGGCGTCAACGCGAACGCCGAAGCGCGCTACGTGCCGGGGACCGATACCGAGACCGCCGTCGGTTACGACCGCACGATCTCCACGGCCTATCAGGGCGGTCACCAAACCCGTGACCGTGTCTACTTGCGCGGTCGTTGGATGTCGGGCGGCGCGTTCGTGATCAACGGCAAGGCAGGCATCGAGTTCATCAAGTTCGGTGTCGACCAGTTCCAGGGCAAGCGTAGTGACCAGCGCTACTTCGCCGATCTCTCCGGCGAGTATCGCTTCGTCAGCTGGCTCGCGGCCACCGGCCAAGTTGGCGTGATCGACGACGCCACCAACTTCAAGTTCGTCACGATGATCCCAGCGTCCGGGACGACCCCGGCCATGACCATCGTCGACCCAGCGAAGTACGTCAGCGTCGAAGCGTGGCTGGGTCTGCGTGCGTTCTACTGATCGTCGAATGACACGGCGCAACCGGACTGGGCTCGTTGCCATCGTGCTGGCTTGTACGACGGTGCTGGCGGCGTGTGCGGCCGGCGTCCGCAATACGCCACACGCGCTCAACGCAGCTCCTCCCGACGCCTCACTCGGGCCCGGCGATGCGTTCGAAGTCACCGTGTACGAGGAAAAAGAGCTCTCGGGTAAGTACCGCGTCGCGGACGACGGCCAGATCAACTTTCCGCTGATCGGCTTGATCTCGGTCGCGGGTCAAGGGCCGAACGAAGTTGCTCGACAGCTGGAAGCCGCGCTCCGCGACAAAGGTGTGCTGCGCAGCCCGAGTGTATCGGTGTTCGTGACCGACTACGCGAGCAAGCGCATCAGCGTGGTCGGCGCCGTCGCGCACGCTGGCAGCTTCCCCATCACGACAGGCATGACGGTCGTGCAAGCGCTCAGCTTGGCCGGCGGCCTCACGCCGCTCGCCAGTCCGAACGAGACGATCGTGACCCGGCGAAACGTTGGCAAGAAGCTGGAGCGCTACACCGTGCCCGTCCGGCTGGTGACCGAGGGCCGCCAGGACGACTTCGCGCTGCAAGCCGGCGACATCGTGTTCGTCCCCGAACGCGTGTTTTGAGCCTGTTCCAGCCTGCGATCCGGTTTTTTCGCGGCGCCCGGCACGCGTGGTAAAAAGCCAGACGTATGATCGCATTCCTCGTACGTGCCGCCGTCAAGACGGTGATCCTGGCGGGTTTGGTTTACGTCGTGTGCTTCGTGAAGCTCGGCAAGCTGACCACCTTCGAGCACGCGCGCCGCATCGCCGGTACGCACGAGGCGCACGAGTTCGAATCCGAGGTCGTCGGCGCCGTTGACCGGGCCAAAGCCACAGCGCTCGAGCATGCGCGGGGCAACGCACCGACGGTTGAGCGTACGCGTTGAGAGCGGGCGCGCCGGGCAAGCGCCCTGTGGTAAGCTTGAAAAGACGATGACTCAGGGCCAGCGCATCGGAGAGCTGCTCGTAGCGGCCGGGCTCATCACACCGCCGCAGCTCGAACAAGCGCTCGAAGAACAGACGCAGTCCGGGGGACGGCTCGGCGAGATCCTGGTGCGCCGTGCGTTCGTCACGGAAGGCGCGCTCACGCAGATCTTGTCGAACCAGCTGAGTGTCGCGTGGGTTTCACTGACGCATGTGGAGTTCCGGCGCGAGCTCCTGAGCCTGATTCCCGCTGAGCTCGCGCTGGAGCTGACGCTGATCCCCGTGCTGTTTCGGGTCGGCGAGCGCAAAGAGAAAATTCTCTATGTCGCCGTGGATGACCCGACCAACGTGCCGGCCATGGAGCGCGTCTCGGAGATCACCGGGATGCACGTGCGGCCGCTGATTGCGCCCGCGTCGGAGATCCGCAAAGCCGTGCGGGCGCATTACTTTGGTGAAGAGGCGGGCTGACGCCACAAGCGCGGTCACGATACCGGTCGCAGATGGCCCGTGGAGGACGCGGCACGGCGCGCTTCGGCTGCGCGCTGCAGCCGCTGGCTCCACACGTCGACGATCAACTGCAAGAGGATCTCGGCTTCGGGAACGATTTCGTTCTGCTCTGCGCGCCAGGAGAAGTGCACGGTGGCAGCTTCGCCGGCCCCGACAAGCGGATAGCTGGCGCAAACGATCTCGCCTTCCGGCTCGGCGTCCGTCGAGACCGGCTTGCCGGCGGGTTGCCACGTGAACGCATCCACGACAGAACCATCGCCCGTACACAGCTCGACGCAGGTCAGCTCGATGCGCTCGGCGAAGTCAGCCACGATCGCTTGCAGGTCGCGCAGCTCGCGAGCCGCCGAAAGCCGTGGCAACACGGCCGGGACCGCGGTGCGCATGCGCTCCACGACCAGCGGCCGGATACGCTCGTTGCGCCGCCAGCGGCGCACGGCCACCTGCAGATTACCCATCGCGCGCATGACGCCGATAATCATGAAGCTGAGAACCGCGAGCGCAGTTCCGACCTGCCAGTTGCGACCGATCGACACGATGATCGCGCTGGCCGTGAACGTGATCGAGCAGCCGTAGAGCAGCAGCACGGCGCGACGGTGCGTGAGACCCATCGCGAGCAAGCGGTGGTGGATGTGCCCGCGGTCGGCCGCGAAGATAGGCCGACGCTCGAGGAAACGCCGCACCATGGCGAACAGCGTGTCGATAATCGGCAGGCCGAGGGCGATCAGCGGCGCAAGAATCGCCACGGTCGTCGAGCTCTTCACCGAGTTGCCGAGAATGGACGTGGTGGCGAGCACGAAGCCCAGAAACATGCTCCCCGAGTCACCCATGAAGATGCTGGCGGGGTTGAAATTGTAGAGCAGAAAGCCGAGTAGGGCGCCGCCCAGGCTCGCAGACAAGAGCATCACGACGGGGTCGCCGTTGATCGCAGCCACGACGAAGTTCGTGATGCAGGCGAAGAACGCAATGCCGCCGGCGAGGCCATCGAGGCCGTCGATCAGATTGATCGCGTTGATGATCGTGACGACCCACAGCACGGTCACGGGCAGGCCGAAGATGCCCATGTCGAGATTGCCGACGAACGGCAACGCAATCGCATCGAGGCGATACCCGCATAGGTAGGCGATGCCGCCGGCCGCTGCTTGTACCCAGAGCTTGTGCCAAGCCCGAACTCCACTTACGTCGTCGAAGACGCCGAGGCCGCACACGAGCAACCCGCCGAGTGTCAGACCCAAGATGTGCATTGGGTGCGTGAAGAAGGCGTGCGCGACCTGCGTTTCGAACGCGAACATGCACAAGAGCGGCACGAAGAACGCCGCGGCGATCGCGATGCCGCCCAGGCGCGGGATTGCGCTGGCGTTCACGCGCCGGCCACCGGGCGTGTCGACCGCGCCAACTGCGAGGGCGAAGCGACGCACCAGCGGCGTCAGCGCGATCGCAACCAACATCGCCACCGCGAACGCAGAGACTGCACTGATCATGCCTGCGCCACCGGTCGCTTGTTCTTCGGTTCGGGCGGATCGCGGTCGACCGGCTCGTCCGCGTAGTAACCCTCGGCATGG
>JADGRF010000335.1 GCA_017881055.1 Sandaracinaceae bacterium | reverse complement strand
TGCGCGGCAGCATCCATGTGCTGGGCATCGAGCATCCGCCCAAGGGCTTCTCGGTGGCGCTATGCGCCAAGGGTCGCAACCTGGCACGCCGCACGCTGAGCGCGTTCTGGGAGCTGACGTCGCAGCACTCCCGAGGCTGACGGTTGTGACTGCTGGAAACAGCAACGCCGCCGCCGCCCCCCTTGGCCGCGCCGCGATACACGTTATGGTTGCCGGACCATGCAAGTCGAGCACGAGCCGAGCCCATCACGCGTCGAAGAGCTGTCGTGCGATCTGTGCTTCCTCGGTGCCGGCATTGCGGGACTGAACGCGCCTCAAGCTGTCTACCTCCGGATCGCCGGCGATGGGGTCGTCGATATCGACGGGCACGAAGATGACACCCGCCGTCCCACACTCGCGGCATAGCGCCGGCTCCCGACCCGACTTTCTGGCGTTCTCCGCTGCGCCTGCGTAACCGGACTCAATTCGGTTTCACGGTGATCTGGCGCGGCCGCGCCTTCTCGACCTTCGGCAGCTCGAGCCTGAGCACACCGTCCGTGAGCTTCGCGTCGATCTTCGCCTGATCGATCGTCTCCGACAGCGTGAACTGCCGCAAGAACGTGCCTGACTGGTACTCCCGCAGAACGTCCGACACCTTCGCGTTCTCGTACGCTGTGACGCGACCGATCAGCGTCAGCGTGTTGTCGCGCAGGTCGATCTTCAAGTCTTCAGCCTTCACTTCCGGCATGTCCGCCAAGACGGTGATGGAGTTGTCGTTGCGGACGGGCAAGTGCGGAAGGTCCTGACGCGGAGCTGGGCTGGCAAGCACGCCATGGTCTCAGTCGAGGCTGCGCAGCCTGCGTCGGCCTAGCCAAAACACGAGCGCGATCGACCCCAGCGCCGCGAGCCCACCGCGACGGCCGTCGCTGACCGTATGACAACCGCAGCCGGATTTTGAGTGCGAGCCCGCGGTGTGGCTCCGCGCAGCGCCGGCATCGGAGCCGCTCGGTGTGCTGGCGGCATCACGCTCGCCCGCGTCGGCGCTTGCTCGGCTCGTGGCGGCGTCTGCTTGGCTGGTGGCGGTGCCCGCATCGGCCGTCGCTGAACCGGCCGGTGCACAACCGTTGGCTGCGGTGCACGCAGCGCCGTCCTCGTGATACTGGAACACGTACAGACCCGCGTCGCCGTGCGCGTTGTAGAAGTAGCCGTCGCGGAAGATCAGCTCGTAGGTGTTGTTGTTCGCGCTGAGCAGATACTCCGTGAGCACCGTCGGGTTTGCCGGATCGCTAAGGTCGAAGGCGAACAGGCCGTCGTTCTCGTGCACCACGAAGAGTCGCTCGCCGAGCACCTCGATCGACTTCAACGTCTGCGGCGCGCCCATGCCGAAGGTGAGGGTAGGCGTGAAAGTCTTCCAGCCGAGATCCACGATCGCCGCCGGGTCGCTGACATCGAGCACCTTGATGGCTGCCGTCTTGCTGTTCGCCCAGCCCGTGCACGCGACGTAGGCGTAGAGCGTGCCACCCACGCGCTTCCACGCGATGTCGTTGCTGCGCGTCACTCCCGTGTCGAAGTGACCGAGCAAAGAGAGATCCTTGGGCGAGAGCACGCTCACCGTGCCCGACTCGGACAGGGCGTAGAGCTTGCCCTCGAATGCTTCGACTCGACTGACGGTGCCCGCGGCGGTCGTCATGCCACGCGCTGACAGGCCCCCTGCGCCGTCGAGCTGGAAGGCGAACACGCCGCCCGAGCCGCCCGCGACGAACAACGTGTCACCCTCGATGATGAGCTCCGTGGGATCACCCGCTATATCGACCGTGGAGACGCGGTGCAGCGGCGCCGTGCCGCTGTGCGTATAGGCGGCGAGCTTGCCTCGGTTCGCGGCCGCGATGTCGTCGGCGACGTACAGGTAAGCGCCCGACTGCGCGATCGCACTGCCAACCTCGAGCTCACCTGCGGCAGAGACGATCGTCTCGGTGCCAGGCGCCGAAGGGTTCTGCACGTCGACAGCTGCAACGCCGCGTGAGCCATCGGCCAAGTAGGCCGTGTGATCGACGATCACCACGTCGCGAGCCCAGTCCGCCGCGGCGTGACCCACCTCTGCGATCGCACTGGTTCCCTGATGATCGACGATGCGCAGGCCGCCGAGCGCGTCGGCCACGTACACATGGGGCAGCTTCATCGAAAGCATCGACAAGCCCTTGGTGTCGGACCAACGAGCGACGAGCTTGATGTTGCTTCCGTCGGGCGGGATCTCGAACATGAAGAGCCCTTGCACGAACGCTGACACCGCGACGAGGCTTCCGTCGCGGCTGATGTTGCGAAAGGCGTCGAAGGTGTTGTTGTTGGTGAAGCATGCGAGTTGCGTGGGGTTCTTCGGGTCCGCGACGGACACCGTCTCCACGCCGCAGCCCGAGAGCACGATGCCGTTCGAGACAATGGCCATCTTGCCCTCGGGGCGCACGCTCCACGTGGTCTTGGAGAGCGAGCCGGGGTACTGACCGAGCAGCACGGGCGCGCTCGGATAGCTCACGTCGAGCACGATCAAACCCTTGGTGCGTGCTGCCACGTAGGCCGTAGTGCCTTCGACGTAGACGTTGGTGCAGTAATCGACGAGGTACGGGTTCTCGGGCTTGGGGTACTGACCCACGGGGTCGTAGCCCAGCAACGCGCCCGTCTTTGAGAGCTGCGCGCGGTAGATCTTGAGCCCGCGTCCTCCCGAGGCTTGAAATAAGAGATCGCCCTGCACGAACACGCCGCCGCCCGAGTCCACGCTCGCCGAAGCCGGAGGATGGAAGACCGAGCTCAGGTAGTGCGGATGGCTTGGGTCCGTCACGTCGAAGATGCGCACGCCAAAGAGATCGGAGGGCGCGAGCAAGTAGGTGCCGCCCGCAAACTTGGCAAGCGCAGGCGCGCCATCGAAGCAATTTTGCGAGTACGCACGTCCCAGCTCTTTGGGCGCAGCAGGGTTTGCGACGTCGAAGACGACGAGCGCCGAGCCCATCATCACGTAGGCGCGCGTGCCGTCCATGAGTAGCGAGGCAGCGTAGCCGCGCAGCGACTGACCCACGACCTCGAAGCTCGGCGGCGCAGCCTGTGCGGCGGTGGGCGGCCGCAGCGCGCAGCTGACGAGTGCCGCGAGCACACGCCAGCGGGCGACCGACGAAGGCACGAGTGTGCAGCGCATGAGGCCTCCTGCCGCAGACGCGGCGCTAGCGACGGCCGCAGCCTACCACGCACAGGTGCCGTGCCCACGCCGCCCACCGCCGGCCGCCTATCGATTGAAGCTCGCATCCGCTGTCCTCCGCCAGCTCGGCGCGGGCCCACGTTCATGTCTCCGCCGAAAGCAGTCAGAGATCGATCGCCGTCACGTCGAGGCCTTCCACGCTGCGTCCGAGGAAGCGTGCGGCGACTTCCGAGAATTTACCGGGCATGTCGGTCACCAGAATGCGCAATGCACCCATCGCCCTGCTGCGCGTCCCAAGTTGGC
>JADGRF010000068.1 GCA_017881055.1 Sandaracinaceae bacterium | reverse complement strand
TGAAGGCCGAGGCGGCGTACTGGTTCGACACGTACGCGCGTGCACGCTTGCGCCCCGGGGGTGCGGCGGCGCTGCAGGCGCATCGCGCGCACGGCCAGGCCCTGGTGCTCGTGACCAACTCGACCGAATTCATCGCTGCTGCGGCGTGCACAGCCTGGAACATGGACGCGTGGCTCGCAAACGGCATTCCGCTCGATGAGCAGGGTCGCATTTCGGGTCAGCTGGAAACTCCGCTGTGCTACGGACCCGGCAAGGTGAGCAAGACAGAGGCCTGGGCGCGCACGCACGGCATCTCGCTGGCACGCTCTTCGTTCTATTCCGATTCGCACTCCGATCTGCCGTTGCTCGAGCGCGTGGGTTTTCCCTACGCCGTGCACCCGGATCCCAAGCTGGCGTTCGTCGCGAAGCGACGCGGCTGGCCGATTCTAAATTGGGGTGCATAACTGTCACGCGATGGATACGTTCAGCATCCACAGCTGGCTCGTGGGCGTGTTGCGCGGCGACGAAGCCGAGCTCGCGGCGGTGTCGGCGGTCGTGCTCGGGCTGTTCTCGTTCGTGCTGCGCGCGCTCCTGCCGCAAGCTCAGCGCGCTCGGGTGCGTCTGCCTCTGGCCTTGCTGATCGGGCAGCTCGGCGTGAGCGTGGCCGCGGATCTGCTGGCGGTGCATTCACCGACCCGTCGCTACTTGGGCATCGGCGCGCTCTTCTTGCTCCTGCTCGCGATCGGGCGGCTCTCGACGCTGTTCTTCGTCGACTTCTTGTTTGGTCGTCGCCGAGCGCCGTCGCGCATCGTGCGCGACATCATCCAAGGCGTGTTCGTGGTCGTGGCCGTGTTGATCACGCTGCGGCGCAGCGGTGTCGATGCGGCGTCGCTGCTCACTACGTCGGCCTTGCTCACGGCCATCGTCGGCTTGTCGTTGCAGGACACGCTCGGCAACTTGATCGCCGGCCTGTCGTTGCAGCTGCAGCAGCCGTTCTCGGTCGGTGAATGGCTGCAGCTCGATCACGACGGCTTTCAAGTGGGCGAAGTCGTGGAGATCAACTGGCGGGCGACGCGGCTACGAACGGTCGACGACGCCGAGCTGATCGTGCCGAATGCACAGATGGCTCGGGCCTCGCTGCTCAACTACAGCCGCCCCAACGGCGAGATGCGCCGCAGCATCACCGTCACGGTGCCGTGCGAGGTGCCTCCGCATCGCGTGCACGAGATCGTGTCGAAAGCGATCGCGAAGCTGCCGGGCGTGCGCAGCGAGCCGGCGCCCACGGTGACCACGCACGACTTCCGAGATCTGGGCGTGCAGTACGTCGTGCGTTACTACATCGAGAAATTTCGCGAGCGCGAGGCGATCGACGGCGCTGTGCGGGACCGGGTCTGGTACGCGCTCGCGCGCGCCGACGTGATGCTCTCGACGAACGCGCCGCAGCGACCGGAGCGCTCCACCCGATTGGTCAACGAGCCCGGCGCGCCCTCTGCCGCGGAGCCGGACGCGGCCGAGCGTGCGGAGCTCGACGCGCGTGTGACCACGATCCGCGGCATCGACTTTCTGCAGGACTTGCCGGCCGGCGCGATCGAGATGCTGGCTCGCGGTGCGCGCACCGAGACGTATCAGCCCGGCGAGATCGTGGTGCGCCAGGGCGAGATCGGCGGCGAGCTGTACCTGTGCTTATCCGGTGAGCTGGTCGTCGTGCACACGCCGCCGCAGGGACGCGCGCGCGAGCTGGCTCGCTTGCACCACGGCAGCATGTTCGGCGAGCTGGCCCTGATGACCGGCGAGCCGCGGACTGCGACGGTGCAAGCCGTGGCCACGTGCGAGCTGGCGGTGATCGCGAAGGACGCGTTCGCGCAGGTGCTGGGCCAGAATCCAGGGTTTGCCGACGTGATCAGCGATCGCATGGCGGAGCGACAAGCCTCGATCGAAGAGGCCGATCATGCGCCGTCCGCGGACCATCGGGTGTCCATCGCCGAGCACAAGCAGCGCTTCCTGCGTGGGCTGCGCGAGTTCTTCTCGCTCTGAGCGCACGCATGCCGTCGCATCATGCAAAGCGCGACCGCGGCCTCGTCGTGATCGGCGTCTTCAAGCTCTTCAAAGCGACGCTCTTGCTCGTCGTCGCTCTCGGTGTGCTGCAGCTCGTGCGTCACGATGTGGCTGACACGCTCGCGCGTTGGGTCGCGGTGCTGCGTGTCGATCCCAACAACCGGCTGGTGCATCGCGCGGTGGCGCGCGTGCTCGGGATCGACCACCGGCACCTCCAGGAGATCGATGCGGGCACGTTTCTGTATGCCGCCGTGTTCGTCACCGAAGGGATCGGCCTTTTGCGTGGCAAGCGCTGGGCGGAGTATCTGACCGTTGCGATCACGCTCTCGTTCGTTCCGGTGGAGGTCTTCGAGCTGGTCGAGCATCCGAGCGCCGCGAAGGCAGTCACAGTCGCGCTGAACGTCGCGATCGCCGCGTATCTGGTCCGACAATTGAAGAAGGATCAGACCTCCAAGAGCAGTAGCCTGTAACGAGCGATGAGCAGCGCACCTTGGCGCCGCTCGCCGCAGATGTGGGAACCGCCCGAACGCGGGAAGACGGGAACATGCCCCTCCGTGGCGTCCATTTTCTCGCTCAAAACGGCATCTCTCGAACCTGATCAGGCTAGCGATCGAGGCCACTTCAAGTTACGCTTTGGCTACAAACTTGTAGCGTGAAGGTACTTCGGAGAGGGTTCAGCGGCTCGCTTGGCATCCCTGATTACACACTCCCGCCTAAGGATCGCCGATGATGCGCGCCGCGCGTCGCCGTCGCGTCGCCTGGCGTGGGCGTTGCCGATCGTGGTTGCACTGTTTGCGAGCGCGTGCGCGCAGACGCACATCGATCAACGCAACGTCGAAGCGACCGAGGGCCACATGGTGCTCGCGCCCGGTTGGGTGACGGGCACGACGTGGCCGACCGAGACGGTGGTTGCGCTCAACAGCATCGCGGCGCGCTCCACGTCACTCGTCAACGGTGATCTCGCGGTGCTCAGCTCGGCAAGCTCGTTTCTGAGCGGTACCTCCGAGCTGTCGATGAGCACCAACGCCGAGGTCACCGGCAAAGTGCGCGCCGACTCGATCGACATGCAGTCGTCCGCGCATGTGTACGGCACGGCGGCCTATAACCAGCTGACGGGCTACGGTACGATCGACGGAGCCAAGACGGCGTCGTTGACGATCCCGGTCGCGATCCCGGTCGTAGCAGCTGCAAACTTCAACGCGGGCACGACGGCGATCACGCTCACAGCCGGCGCCACCGTCAACAAGACCGCTGGCAGCTACGGAGCGGTGACTCTGGCCGCGGGCACGGGCCCGGCACCCACGATTCTTCGTCTCGCCGCCGGCACCTACAACTTCGGCGATGTCACGCTCGGCGATTACGCGCGCATCGAGTGCAAGGCGGCGTGCCAGATCGACATCAAAGGCCGACTGACTGTTGGCAACCACGGCTACGTGGGACCGGGCGCCGCGAGCAGCACCACGCTGACGCTGGACATGGTCAAGCTGTACATCGAAGGTACCAACGGCGTGTCGTTGCCCACGGGCTTACCGGCGGCGGCCTCGTTCGGAACGTTCGCCGAGCTGAAGGCCTTCACGTTCGTGCCCAATGGCACGCTGGCGCTCGGCTCGGGCTTGAGCGGCGTGGGTAAGTTCGTCGCGAAGGACGTCGACATCGGGTCGAACGTCGAACTGATGAACGGCGCCAACACGCAGCGCGTGCTCGTCGACAACTGGGAGGTCGGCCCGACCTGGCCCAGCAACGTGGTCACGGCGCTGAACAGCATCGACTTCACGTCCGGTACGAACCTGACGGGCGACGTGGGCGTCATCCAGACCGGGGCGGGCTCGTTCCTCAACACGTCCGAAGCCGTGATCGGCACGAACTCGACGATCGCGGGCGGCGTCAGCGCGAACAAGATCGAGCTCAAGACCAACGGCAAGATCACGGGCGCCGCCAGCTACAACACCATCGTCAACTCCGGCACCGTGGGCACGGCCGTCACGCCGCTGGCGTTGCCGCTCGACATTCGCGTGCCGGTGTTCCCGGTAATCACCACCGGCTCGTCGAGCCCGACGATCGCGACGCGCGTCGATACCACGCTCGCGGCCGGTCGTTACCGCACGCTCACGCTCACGTCTGGCATCAGCACCGACCCCACGGTGCTCACGCTGGGCGGTGGCGTCTACGAGTTCCGGACCATCACGATGGGTAGCTACTGCACGCTGCAGTGCACGGCGGCTTGCGAGATCCACGTCAGTAATGCGCTCACCGTCGGCGACAACTCGAGCTTCGGTGCCGCGACCGGCGTCGATCCAAAGCAAGTGACCGTGTTCGTCAACCAGCTGACGAGCACAACCCCGGGCACGACACCGTTCGCGGTCTCGTTCGGCAGCAGCAACCAAGTCAACGCCTTCATCTTCGCGCCACGCGGTACGCTCGCCAGCAACACCAGCACGGTCATGAAGGGCCGCTTCATCGCACGCGACATTCGTTTGGGCGGCAGCAGCACGACGCAGCGCGCCGGCACGACCGAAATTGCGCCGGCGATTCAGACGCAGCCCGTGGGTGGCCTGGTCGTCGCAGGCCAGAGCGCGACGTATGCCGTGGCCGCCGATGGTACGGATATCGCGCTCCAGTGGAAGCGCAACGGCGTCGCGATTGCGGGTGCCACCAGCGGCACGTACACGCTGCCGAGCGTTGCGCTCAGCGACTCCGGCGCTTCGTTCACGGTCGTGGTCTCGAACACGGTCGGCTCGCTGACCAGCTCCGCGGCGGTGCTCACGGTCGGCGTGTGCAATCCGGCGACCTACGTGCCGATCGCCACGAACTGCGGCGTCGGCGCGTGTGCCCGTAGCGGCACGCAGACGTGTGTCGCCGGCAGCCTCGTGAACAGCTGTGCCGCGGGCTCACCGGCTGCCAACGATGCCAGCTGCAACGGTATCGATGACGACTGCAACGGCCGCGTCGATGATGGCTTCACACCGCAGGTCACCACCTGCGCCGTGGGCGCGTGCGCCGCGATGGGCATGACCAGCTGTGTGGCCGGCGTGGTCAAGGACAGCTGCGTGGGCGCAACGCCCGCTCCGAACGATCCGACGTGCGATGGCCGTGACGACGACTGCGATGGCAAGATCGACGAGAATTATGCGCCTGTCGCCACCGGCTGCGGTGTCGGCGCGTGCGGTCGCATGGGTGTCACGAGCTGCGTGGCGGGCGCCGTCCTGGATAGCTGCGTTCCTGGCAACCCGGCCGGCAGCGACGCGACGTGCAACGGGATCGACGACGATTGCGACGGCGCGATCGATCAGGACTACGTGCAAGTCGCAACGACGTGCGGCATCGGCGCGTGCAAGTCCACGGGTATCACCGACTGTGTCGCTGGACACGTGACTGACAGCTGTCACGCGGGGACGAACGCGCCGACCGACACCACCTGCGACGGCATCGACGACAACTGCAACGGTCAAGTCGACGAAGGCTACGTCGGGGTGGCGACGAGCTGCGGCGTGGGCGCATGCGGCTCGACGGGCGTGACGAGCTGCGTCAGTGCCACGATCAAGAACAGCTGTAAAGCTGGCACACCCGCGGCTAGTGACACTACGTGCAACGGCATCGACGACAATTGCAACGGTCAAACGGACGAAGGCTACGTGTCGCTGGTCACGAGCTGCGGCGTGGGCGGCTGCGGAAGGACAGGTGCGACCAGTTGCGTGGCCGGCAGCGTGAAGAACAGCTGCGTGGCCGGCACGCCTGCGGCAAGCGATACGTCGTGCAATGGCATCGACGACAATTGCAACGGCCAAACCGACGAGGGCTACGTGTCGCTGGTGACCAGCTGCGGCGTCGGCGCCTGTGCCGCCAGTGGTGCGACGAGCTGTGTAGCGGGCGCGGTGCAGAACAGCTGTCATGCAGGGACGCCCGCGGCGAGCGACACGAGCTGCGATGGCGTGGACAACAACTGCAACGGTCAGGTCGACGAAGGCTACGTGTCTGTCGCGACGAGCTGCGGTGTAGGCGCGTGCGGCCGAACGGGCGCGACCAGCTGCGTCGCGGGCGCCGTGCAGAACAGCTGCGTGGCGGGTACGCCCGCGGCGAGCGACACGACCTGCGACGGCGTCGACAACAACTGCAACGGTCAGGTCGACGAAGGCTACGTATCGGTGGCGACGAGCTGCGGTGTAGGCGCATGCGGCCGAACTGGAGCGACGAGCTGCGTGACGGGCGCGGTGCAGAACAGCTGCGTTGCGGGTATTCCAGCCGCCAACGACACGATCTGCAACGGGCTCGATGATAACTGCAACGGCCAAGTCGACGAAGGCTACGCGCCTGTGGCGACGAGCTGCGGCGTGGGCGCGTGCGCTGCGACCGGTGTCACGAGCTGTGTGACGGGCGCCGTGCAGAACAGCTGTCACGCGGGCACACCCGCGGCGAGCGACACGAGCTGCGATGGCGTGGACAACAACTGCAACGGTCAGGTCGACGAGGGCTACGCGCCAGTTGCGACGAGCTGCGGCGTCGGCGCGTGTGGCCGCACCGGAGCGACCAGCTGTGTGGCGGGCGCGGTGCAGAACAGCTGCGCGGCGGGTACTCCCGCTGCGAGCGACACGAGCTGTGATGGGATCGATAACAATTGCAACGGCCAAGTTGACGAAGGCTATGCGCCTGTGGCGACGAGCTGCGGCGTGGGTGCCTGCGCGGCGACGGGAACTTCGAGCTGCGTGGCCGGAGCTGTGCATGCGAACTGCAACGCGGGCACATCTGCGGCAAGCGACACGAGCTGCGACGGGATCGACAACAACTGCAACGGTCAGGTCGACGAGGGGGGCGTGTGCACCCAATGCCCCACTGGGCAAACCTGCGGGAACTTCACGCAGAACTGCGAATGTGGATC
>JADGRF010000001.1 GCA_017881055.1 Sandaracinaceae bacterium | reverse complement strand
TGTCGGACCGCGGATCGCTGCGATCGTCTCCACTCTGGTGCTCGTGGCGCCGCGCAACAAAGCGGCAACCCCACCACGGCTGGTGCACGCTCGGCACAGGCCTTGCTTGGTATCGAGTCCCAGGTTCCATGTGACTCACTCCGGCACAACCTTGCCTGCGCTCGCCCTGCGGCTCTTGGCTCTCGTGCTTGCCACGACGGCCTGCAGCGCTGCACGGGCTGGAGCGGCACACGGCGACACGGGCAACGATGCAGCAGCTCATGATTCAGGCGCGCATACTCAGGTGGACAGTGGTTCAACTGGTGGGCACGCAACCGACGGGGGCCAGAGTTCGGGCAATGCTCACGCTGCTGATGGAGCCACGACAAACGCGGACGGAGCCGATTCGGGTGCGCCCGATTGCGGCCTTGGCAACCCGCGCTGCGATTCCTCGGTCAGCAACGTGTGCGTCGGCAAGCTGCCGCCATCAGCGTGCAAAGCTCCTTGATGCACCTGCGTGCACGCGCCGAGCGTGAGGCCGAAGCACACAACCAGAATTCGAGCACGTTCGAGCGGCATGGAGCTTCCTAGAAGTTCGCACAGGTCCAATGCCCGTTCTGGGCGCGCCCGCAGAAATCACCTGGCAAGGTCAAACAGTTGCAGCGATCTCCGCGCGATGCTTCGGGCCCTGCGCTGGACGCGATGCGTGTAGCGGGTGATGCAGGGCCTCTCGCTCCCGGGCGGTTGGTCATCAGCGATGACCCGCTCGGCGCGGGCGCGTGCTCTCACGAGCGGCTCAGCGATGTGTTGGCGGCATTGCACGCGCGCTATCCAGAGCTTGCCGACGTGCACGTGGTGTGCGACCCAACCGCAACGACGACCGACGGCGGCATCGTTGCGGGTTTCTATGTGTTTGCGACGTCGGATGGATTCGCGATCGTGGTGGCGCGTGGCAGCGATGATTGCGAGAGCGGTTGCGTAAATCACGCGTACTCGTACTTCGAGACGGACTCCAGCTGCGTGCCACGTCAGGTCGGCCAATACTCGCAAACGGCAGACTACAATCGCAACTGTAACGTGTTGGTTGGGACGCCAATGTGGGGTCAGCCGCCTCCGGCCGTTGATACGAGCTTTCAGTGCGTCGACCAAGCTGACAACTGACGCTGGGGCGAGCGGGCGTTAGCCAGCCAGCAGGCAGACATCATCACAAATCGACTGCGCCACTTGCTCGGCTACGACCGAGAGCTGTGCGGCGCCGTGCTCAATGCGTTCGTGAAGGATCTGCCGCGCAGCTATCGGCGGCGAGCCAAACAGGCGCACGCGCTGCCCAGCGTTGCGCACGCGCATACCGGCGCAGTCACGGTCGTGCAGAGGACCGACTCGGCCTTGAGGCTCGGGCCGGTGGATGCTGGCCGAGCTCGCGCACTTCACGACCGCGGTGTCCACCGCGCTGGCGAGGATGTGAGCGTGCCCGCCTTCCTGTTGCCGTTCTCGCACCTCTTGCCTGCGTTCGCGCTGGCGAGCCTGCGCGTCGGCATCACGCTCGCGGCGTTGCCCGCGCCGTTCTGCAGTCTCGCGCCCGTGCGCATGCGCACCGCCGCGACGGGGAGGCTGCGCACGCGGGTGACGTGGGGCTGGAGGGCTGGCAGACTGGGTGGTGTTTGTGCGGGCTATCGCCGCCGATGTCGCTGCTTGAGACGTTCCTTCTCGATCTCGAGGGGCGCTGGGCTTTGCCCAGCGCCGTGCCGGTGAGCATGTTCGTCATCGGGTCGAGCGCGTCGAGATGCTGAGGCGCCGGGCGGTATCGCACGACGCGCTCGTGGACTGAGCCCAGCACGCTTGCCGAGATCGATCTCTGGCGCAGCACTCACTTGCGCAGGGTCTCCGGTGTGCAGCCGAGCTTGGTCGCCACCGACGTGATCGCTGCCCACCGAGACTCGTGCTGCGCCTCGTTGTCGAGCACCAACCGCACCGCTCGCTCCCGAACCTCTGCCGAAAACTTGGTTCGCCTTCCCATGGTCCCATCCTCTCAACATTGGGAGCCTCCGGGAAATTCGGGGCGGTTCATAGGGATGGCGCTGATCTGTCCCGTCTCTTCGAGCACTGCGAGGTGGATGATGTCGGGCGTGGCGTAGCCGAGCTTGCGCAAGCCGGCCATGAGGTCGTCAGGGCTGAGTGCTTCGTCCTGCAAGGCGCCAAAGTCGATCTGACCGTCGCGCACCAAGGGTCGGGGCGAGCCCCGGGCAAGCCGGCGCACCCAACGAGATCTCGCACACCAGGCGGCGAGGCCACGGTGCGCCGAAAATACCGTGACAATGAAGAGCCACCCATTGAGGGTGCCTTTGCGCAGCGCAATGTCTTGAAGCACGACCCCAAGGCAAATCAGGACGATGAGGTCGAAGGTGGTGGTCTGGCCTGCAAGACGCTTGCCCGAGACGCGCATGAGCACGACGAGGCCCGCATAGTACGCGAGCGCCAGCGAGATCTGAGCCACGGCGTGTGACACGTCTTCAACCATTGCTTGTGAAACTCGGAGCAAGCTGTGTGCCAGGTGCAACTCGATGTGACTAATGCGATCGAAGGTGGCTGTGCCGCGCACGGGAGGTATTGCTTGAGCTGACCTGAAGCGTCGCCCTGCACCTGCCTTCGCGGCCCATGCGCAAAATGTCCCAGCACACCGTTCTGTCTCGTCCTGGCCCAGCCGTAAGCGAACGCGAGGCAGCGCTTGTCACGCTCGAAGAGCCTGGCACGCGTCGTGCACGCCGAAGTGCTGGTTGCTTTGGTCCGCCTGGGGCCACACAGCGGGGCGCGCTCCCGAGGCGCCGCGATCGTCCCTGTCCGTGTTCACAAAGGAAATACAAATGACTACGCCTCGCAAGGTTGCAGTTATCATCGGCAGTCTTCGCAAGGGCTCGCTCAGTCGCAAGCTCGCGCACGCTGTCATCGCAATGGCACCCGCCTCGCTGAAGTGCGAAATCGTCGAGATCGCCCAGCTCCCGCTCTTCAACCAGGATTACGAAGCGGATCCACCCGCGACCGTCCGAGATTTCAAGGCGCGCGTGGAGTCGATGAGCTCCGTGCTGTTCGTCACGCCTGAATACAACCGGTCGGTGCCTGGCGTGCTGAAGAACGCGTTGGATATCGGCTCGCGTCCCTACGGCAAGAGCAGCTGGAACGGTAAACCGACCGCAATCATCAGCGTGTCACCAGGTGCAATCGGCGCCTTCGGTGCCAACCATCACCTGCGCCAATCGCTGGTGTTCCTCGACATGCCGACGATGGGACAGCCCGAAGCCTACATTGGAAACGCAGCCGGCCTCTTCGACGACAAGGGCTTGCTGATCAACGATACGACTCGTGGTTTTTTGCAGAAGTTCGTCGACGCTTTCGCGCTCTGGACCGAGCGCAATGCCGCGCGTTAGGTGCGGAGCTCGACGCGGACATTCCAGCGGCTGTGCCCAGCGCTCTGCGCCGCAGCGCCCGTCGTCACTTGCGCGTGCAAGGTATTGGTCGGGTGCAGGCCTGCTGTGCCCGCTCCGATGATGATGACGTAGCGCGGATCGCGCACGGAAACCTCGGGATACCAGGTGACACATGTGGCGCCGGTGCTTCGTCGCACCGGCGCCGCATGTCAGTTTCAGTTCTCAGTGCGCCATTGCTGCATAGCCTGAGTGCCCGGGCGGTCGATGTGGACCTTCTCGTCGACCACGGTCACCCAGCTCACGGGGATGAAATGGTGCTTGCCTGTCTTGTCCTTCTTGAGCTTGATGCTGTCCTGGCCTTCCAGGTGGTCGACCACCGCGAATTGGCCATTCTGTGAACAGACGACGGGCATGTCGGGCTTGATTTGTTGCACGTTGATCATGAGTTCTTCCTCTCGCACTTGATGGTCACGGGCAGCGGGGATGCAGCAAGCATGCCGCCCTGAACGCAAGCGACCGCCGGCCTACGGCTGGCGTCGAGAAGAACGTCAGGACGTCCGCCGGCAGCGGCAGCGCCCGCATACCGCGGCCCACCACTTGCCCGCGCGCGTTGATGCCGCGTGCCGTGCTGTACGCGTCTCCAGGCAGCGGGCGCAGAACGCGTCCCGACACGCGGTGTGGTGCAAGCACGCCGCACCACGCGGCCTGCCTCGTACGCGAGGCTCCGCGCCCCGCGGCACAGTCTACCAGGCGCTGTCATCCTCGGATAACATGCCTCCACCCTACCCGGCTTCTTCTGCGCGGCAGCTCAACCACTCACTGGGCGCCGCCCTC
>JADGRF010000334.1 GCA_017881055.1 Sandaracinaceae bacterium | reverse complement strand
CGTCGCGGACGCGGTGCCACAGCCGAAACAGCTTCCTGCGCTCGGCGAGCAGGCGCTCACCGAGGAGCTTCGCCTCTGCGCCGTAGTCCAGGAAGGACTTGAAGTCGCGCGTCAGATGGCTCTTATCCGGTGCGCTTGATAAGAGCCATTATCCCGAGCCGATCGTTATCCGGTGAAGTCGTCATGTGTCGCCCGCAGGCCGACGACGACGAGCTTCAATGCTCCAGATATTGCGCGGGCTATCTATAACGTCGACAGAAACCGAAGCAAGTCGGGTTTCGGTCGCCACGGTGCGCCGCCGCTCCGGACGAGGCCGGCCTTCTTCCAGAACACCTCGAGCACGTCGCGCTTCATCTGCAGGTTGCTGGTCACGTACCGGCTCGTGGTGGCAATGCTCGCGTGCCCGAGGTAGTCGCGAATGACGGTGACGTCTACCCCGGCTTGGAGCAAGGCGACGGCACAGCTATGGCGAAGGACGTGAGGGCTGACGCGGGACCGTCGGAGAACGGGGTGTCGACGTGATGCCTGAAGAGCGTACTTCTCGAGCAGGTACGCCACGCCGTCTCGTGTCAGTGGCCGATCGCGTCTGTTCAGGAAGATGTAGTCATCTTCGGCACCCTGGCACGGCATTAGTCGTGATAGCGCGGCAGCAGTGTCCGCCCAGAGTGGGCAGATGCGGTCCTTACTCCCCTTCCCGTGCAATCGGACCTGGTACGGGCGGCTCAAGAGGAGATCCCGTCGACGAACAGAAAGTGCCTCGCTGACGCGCGCGCCGGTATTGTAGAGGAAGAGCAGGAGCGCGTGGTCTCTCGCGCCAGTTGCTGTCGCTCGATCAGGCTCGCCAAGAATCGCCGCGACTACCTGCGGCTCCCAGTATGTGACCGGTCGGGCTCGGGCCTTCTTCGGTGGAATCGCGAGGACGCGCTCGTACTGTGCTGCACGCGTGATGTCGTGGCGCAGTAGATGTGCAGCGAATCCACGGATCGCTGCGCGTCGGCAATTTCGCGTAGACGGCGTATTGTGTCGCGTGCCCTCGATGTGGTCGAGGAAGGCGAGCACGGCGTCAGCCTGGATGTCGTCAAGCCCAAGGCCACCGATCGGACGACGAAGCCGGTCGGCGAGAAACACGAAGAACAACCGCAAGGCTTGAGCGTAGGTGCGCGTGGTGTGCTGACTTGCGCCTCGAACGCGACGCAGATGGTCGGCAAAGTAAGACTCGACGCACTGAAGCAGGGTGACCTTTTGCGAGCGTGTCATCGGGATCTCCTCCGACGGGACAGGTGCCGTTCGAAGCGGCGGCCAGCGATCGCGAGCAACTCAGGCGTGGCGGTCAAGTAGCTCTCTGTCCCCAGCAGATCGTTGTGGCCCATGTACGCTGACAGCCACGGTAGGCGCCCATTGATGTCGACTCCCGCGCGATACCACCGAGTCAGCCGGTGCACCGCGAACGTGTGTCGGATGTCATACGGTCGTGGCCCGACACGGCCCGCCGATGGCTTCATCCCTGCGGCGCGCAGCTGCTCGCGGATCGTGTCCGACGCGGCGGGCACCGTTAGGTCGCGCCCGTCGGGCCGGATGAAGAATCGCTCGTTCGGACCAGCGGCAGCCTGGCGGCGGCGTGCTGCGACGTATCGCTCGAGCTCGCGCGCCAACGAGCGCTCGAATGGCACCCACCTGGAGCGGCCCTTGCTTTCGGTGATGAAGAACAGCCTGCCATCGGTGTCGACGTCCCTCATTCGGAGGTGAAGCGCTTCACCGAATCGCAGCCCCGTGCAGTACAGCACCAATAACAGCGTGTGGAACACGATGCCGCGGAACGGCGGTGGCGTGAGCGACTTCGCTCGGCGTAGGAGCTCCCGGAACTGCTCGTCGGTGAACACGTGCGGTAGGAACTGCGACTTGGTTGATTGCGGCGCCCAGATCCGGCCGGGCACGAAAGCGGTCGGATCTTGTCGGCGACGGTACGAGCAGAACTGACGCACCACCCCAAGCTCGACGGTGACCGTGACGGGCTTCCGATCCCGCTTGCTGGCGAGCCAGGCGAGGATCGCGTCATCGAGACGAAAGGCACGGCGACCGCGGTGGTGGCCGGCCACGAAGCGATCGAAGTCGCGAAGTGTGAACTCGGCGCGGACGTACGGATAGCCCAACGCGCGCTTGAACGTGAGGAACGCCGCGATCTCAGGACCGAGGTGGCTGACGAAGCTGGTCATGTCGGCACGCGCAGAGCAACACCCCGAAGGCGATCGGTCGCGACGCGGACGTATGCCGACGTCGATGACGGGCGCTGATGTCCAAGAATGTCGCTGACCACTTTCGGTGGGGCACCGCGCTCGATCTGGCGGCATGCATGGGAGTGCCGCAGAGAGTGGCTACCAAGGAAGGTAAGTGTCAGACCGGCAGCGGTCGCGTGCTTGGACAAGCGATGACAGATCGCGCTTGCCCCGGAAAGACGAGCATGTGGCAATCTGTGCGAGACGAAGATTTCACGCGCTTCCGCGTGAGCCGGGCGCTCACGGCGCAAGTAGTCAGCGAGGGCGCGCGCGATCGGGCCCAGCAGAGGCAGCACCATTGCGGCGCCAGTCTTGGGACGGCGTACGTGGAGAGTGCTCGCCTCCCAATCGACGTCATCGAGCTGCAGACCAAGCACTTCGCCGGCACCCATGCCGTAGGTGGCCATGATGAGAAGCATCGCGAAATCCCGGCGGCCGAGCTGAGCACGAACCTTGATCGAACGCAGCAGTCGCTGTACGTCCTTCCATGGCAGCGCACGTGGCGGGCGATCCGCCGAGCGGAGGCGTGGCGCAACGACGGAAGGCGCAAGATCGTGATGCAGACGACCGACGACGACAAGAAACCGGAAGAACGCGCGGAGCGAGCTACAGATCCCGGCCACCGTCTTGCCGGTCATGCGCGAACAGCAAGAGACAACAAACTCGTCGATGTCGACGACGCGGATTGAGTCGGGCCTCCGCGCTCGAGAACGCAGGAACGCGACGAACGAGGACGCATGCTGCGCATCGATCGATGCTGTCCTTGGTGACACACCGCTGTGCTTCATGCGGTGCTCGACGTATTGCGCGACGAGACGCGACGTCGAGCGCGGGCGCTTCGGCTCCACCCACGGCGGCACATGGTGGCCAAAGTTGCGGAGCGCACAGGCCCACGCCCACAGCGCGCTTCGCGCGGAGCTCCGCGCGGTCTCGAGCCGGCAGTCTCGTGCTCGCACGTAGCGAGCAGCGAAGGCATCTATCCGACGACGCGTGAGCATCGCGACCTCTGCCACGCGGCGATGGGCACAGTGCGCGCGAAAGCGCTGCACCCAGCGTAGGTAGACCTGGACCGTGCCCGGCGTACGGCCGCTGGCACGCCAGAACTCGGCAACACGCTTGCTCAGGTCATCGGGTCCAATTCTCGTCACGCATCGGATGTGCCTCGATGTCGCTTCGAGGTTTCACGTTATCCAGAGAAATTTGCGCCCACCTCGCCGCGACCAGGGGTCTCGACCCGCGTTTTGCTGATAACGATCGGCTCGGGATAATGGCTCTTATCCGGTGCGCTTGATAAGAGCCATCTGACGCGCGACTTCAAGTCCTTCCTGGACTACGGCGCAGAGGCGAAGCTCCTCGGTGAGCGCCTGCTCGCCGAGCGCAGGAAGCTGTTTCGGCTGTGGCACCGCGTCCGCGACG
>JADGRF010000333.1 GCA_017881055.1 Sandaracinaceae bacterium | reverse complement strand
TGCACTGCCGAGCGCGCCGGTGCCGGGGTTCACCGCGTACACCCCGCGCGTCAGTTGCTGGAGCACGATCAGCGTGGGCAAGCGCACGTACTCCGTTCCGTCTCGGCTCATCGGCTATGAGGTCGAGGCTCGTCAGCATCCAGATGTCGTCGAGGTGCGCTATCGCGGCAAGATCATCGAGACGATGCCGCGCATCCGCGGCGAGAAAGACCATCGCATCGACTACCGGCATGTGATCTGGTCACTCGTGAAAAAGCCGGGCGCGTTTGCGCGCTATCGGTATCGGGAAGAGCTGTTTCCTTCGATGGTTTTCCGCCGCGCATACGATGCACTGCGCGGCTTCGGTGATCGCGCCGATGTCGAGTACGTGCGCATCTTGCATCTCGCGGCCAGCACGTACCAAGAGACGGTGGAGCGCGCGCTCGAAGCGCTGCTCGCAAGTGCAGAGCGCTTCGACTACGCGGCGGTCACAGTGCTTGCGCAGCCGGAGCGACCGACGATTCCACATCTTGCAGTCCTGGTTCCCGACCTGGCTTCGTATGACCGTTTGCTCGTGGGAGGTGCATCATGAGCAAGCCGATGGTGTTCGACGAGATCAAGAGCCAGCGCATGGACGAGCTGCTCGTGTACTTCAAGCTGCCGACGGTCAATGCGCAGCTGATCTCGCGGCTGACGGCGGCGGGCTTCGCGGATGCGCTGCCGGTCGCGCTCGAAGTATTCGAGATGGAAGCGAGCGACCGACGCGAGCGTCGCGTCGAGCGGCTGCTGCGCGCGTCGAAGCTGCCGCCGGGCAAGACGCTCGAGACATTCAAGCTCGCGCGCTTGCCGCGCACGCTGCTTGCGAAGATACGTGAGCTCGCCAAGGGCGAGTTCCTCGATCGCGCAGACAATGTGCTCTGCTTCGGATTGCCCGGCGTGGGCAAGAGTCACATCGCGGCGGCGCTCGGTCACGAGCTCATCCGTCGCGGACGCTCGGTGTACTTCGCGCCGACGTACGAGATCGTGCAGGACCTGCTCGCGGCCAAGCGTGATCTCACGCTGCCACGAGCGTTGCGACGCTACGACGTCTTCGATCTCGTGGTGCTCGACGATCTCGGCTACGTGCAGCAGTCGCCGGAAGAAGCCGAGGTGCTGTTCACGCTCATGGCCGAGCGCTACGAGCGCAAGAGCCTGATGATCACGAGCAACTTGGTCTTCAGCCAGTGGGACCGCATCTTCAGAAATCCGATGACCACCGCGGCCGCCGTCGATCGCCTCGTGCATCACGCCGTCATCCTCGAGTTCGCGGAGCTGAAGAGCTACCGGAGCGGTCGGGAGCAGCCCGAGATCTCCAAGACCGACGACGACAACAACGACAACAACAAAGCCACGTGATTACCCTGGAAAAGATCGGCCAGAATAGTTGTCCGCGACCGGCCAGGGTAGTTGACGCCGATCAGACCGCACCGGCGCGCTGCAAGCTCACATCGCGGGCTTCGATCTCCACGCGAAGCTGGCCATTGCTACCGAGCGACCCGGCGGGCAGCTGATGCTCGAGAAATTCGTGCGCTACTGCGCGCGACCGCCATTGGCCAAGGACCGCCTCCACGAGTTGCCCGACGGGCGCATCGCGCTGCAGCTGAAGTCGCCGTGGTTCGACGGCACCACGCATGTTGTCTACGAGCCGCTGGACTTCATCGCCAAGCTCGCCGCGCTCGTGCCACGACCACACAAGAACCTCGTCGTCTACCACGGCGTGATCTCGCCGCACGCCCGCTGGCGAAAGCGTGTAGTCGCCTATGCGCGCGAGCCCCAAGCCGCCGAACCCGTGGCTGCCACCGCGACCGACTCCACCGTTCCGCCGCACAAGCGCCGGCAGTGGGCCGAGTTGATGCGCCGAGCGTTCGGTTACGATCTTCTCAACTGCGGCAAGTGTGGCGGGAAGATGGCGCTGCTCGCGTGCATCATGCAGCGAGCGGTCATCTCCAAAATCTTGAACCACCTCGGCTTGCCCTCCGAGTCGCCGCGACCTGCCAAGGCGCGCGCGTCGCCGCAGGCCGAACTCGATCACGTCGCCTGACGTACGCGGCTGGCTCGCAAGGACCACCCCAAGGGTGAGGTCCGTCCGTCGGGCCAAGTATCTGCAGCTTTCAGCCGCCTCGCGCCTCGCGACCACCCGATGACCCGTTCATCCGCCCTGCCGCAGCAGAAGATGGGTGAGCAAAGCCACAAAATTCATGGCGTGGTTGGGGTGATATGTAAACTCGACCGGGTCGCGATACCCCTTTCAAAGTGCCTATGAGCTGGCGCTGATGATCAACGAGTACGACCGCGCGAACGCATCGGCCGACCGCCAGGGTGCGTTGATGCGAGCCGTCGAGCTCATGGAGAAACTGCGCGGCAGGCTCGACCCATGGTACGTGCGACATCAGGCAACCTTGAGCTGGGGCGTCGGCCTGCTGGGCACCGCGCTCTCCGCGATGAAGGCCTTCAGCGAGATCCGCTCGAGCCTCGGCAAGTAGTCCGGCGCCGGCTACCGTACCGCCGCGAGGGGGAAGGCTGCGTAGACGGATGGAGGGCTGGCAGGCAGACTGCGCGTGCTTAATGCTGGCTACCACCTGTACCCGCACTTAGTTGCAGCTGACTACTTTGCCTTGGAAGATCGTGCAGCCGCCGTAGCACTTGCTGTAGTCGACGTTGCAGTTGGACGCGCAGCTCACGGTGCCGAACGCGCGGTTGTAATCGGCGCAGGTGAACGAGCCGAGGCGGGCGCTGAACACGAGCGGGCCGAGCACGACCGCGGGCGTGCCGTTGCTCCACCGAGCAGTAGTTCAGAAATTGGACTGCTCCCCCGCGCTGGCTCGGCTGGCCGTTCGCGTTCCTGCGCATCATGCACCCGTTCCGCTGGCTGCATCCGTACGGCGTGTTCCCGCCCAAGACCATGCCCGGCGTGCGCGGCATCCCGCTGATCGAAGTGAGCTGGGACGGCAAGGAGTGGATGGAGTGCCCTCACCAGTACTCACCGACGGCCCCCGACTCTGCGCCGCAGTTCATCGCGCCGCATCACCCACGCGGCGACCAGGTGGCCATCTACGAAGGCTTCGGGCTCGGTGACTCGAGCATCATGCACAGCTTGATCGGCAGCGGGAACCCGTACGGCTACACCAAGTTCACAGGCTCGCAGGTGCTGATGCAGCGCATCCTCGAGGGTCACGGCCCCAACTACGGCAACGTCTTCTTCAAGGCGGGCACGCTGAGCAAAGAGCGCCCTGCGCCGCTCCATGCGCGCGTCACCACGCACCTGCTCACGCCCACCACGCTGCAGGAACACGCCGCCACCGGCAAGTGGTGGACGCGCGAGTACATCGGCCCGCACCTGCCCGAGATGCAGAGCGACCCGTCGCTGTGGCAGGACATGTTTCTGCCGCCGGAGTGCTGGCACCTCGAAGAAGTGATCTGGAAGCGCCGCTCACGGCTGCGGGACATTTCCGCGCGTCGCCGCGCCGGCGATGACGCACACGCGGCTGTGCTGGCCGGCGCACCCGAGCTCGCTGCACACGTGGACCGCTTCTGGAACGAGCTGGTGCCCAGGCTGCAAGCTGCCGACCGCACGACCTGGGACAGCCTGCCGGATCTCGTGGACGAGCTGCGCGCGCGCCACACCAAGGCCGACCTGCACTCCTTCGAACGCCTGCTCGGCCGCTACAGCTTCCTGCTCGCCGACGTGCTCGACCCGCTGTTCTTCGATGCCGGCTTCCTGCCCATCTTCGGCCTCGGCAAGACCAAGCTCGATGTGAAAGCGTACATGCACCTCGCGATGCTGATGCATATCATCATCTGCGAAGGCCGCGACACGTTCGAGCGCGTGCTCGTGCATCCCGAGAGCGCCGCGGACTTCGTGCCCAAGCTGTCGATGGCCAACGGTCTCTACTGCCTCGCCATCTTCCGCTTCGAGATGTTCGTGTTCGAGGCGCAGAAGATGCGCCTGCTGCAGAACGTGATGGAGCCCAAGCGCGTGCAGTTCTCGCTCTCGAACCCGGAGCTCACGGCGCGCTTCGACGAGATCGCCAGGCGCCTGTTCGGTGTGGTCGAGCCCTACAACTTCGTGCGCGAGCAGTTCCGCGGCCCGCGCTTCGAGCGTGGCCACCCGGAGCGCTATCCCAGCTTCAGGCTCGACCCATCGGGCGTCGTGGTGCTCATAGGAACTTTGAACCGGGTATCGGGCCTGGCCGGAGTTCACATAACGCCCGAACCACGACGTGAATTTTGGAATTCTGTGGCACTGCTCACCCATCTTCTGCTGCGGCAGAAGTTCTTGAGCGCGGTGCCGGTGAAGTTCAGCGTCGTGCACGACGCCTCGCACGCAGCAGCGACCCTCTACGCTCCGTCACGCATGCCGTCGTCGTTCATCATCGACAAGCAAGGCACGATTCGCTACGTGCACGGCGGCTTCCGCACCGGCGACGACGCGACCATCGAAAAAGAAGTGCTCACGCTACTGCGCTGAGCGCTTCAGCGCTCGCAAAGGCTTTCCAGGGCACTTCTCCACAGCTCCCATCGGGGGACTTGAGCGGCAGAACGCTCTAACCTCCATGAAATGCTGGCTACCGCCTCATGGCCGCAAATCCGAACGGCTTCGACTCGCTCGAGCAAGCCGCAGAGGTCGTCGCCGCCTACTTGCCGCACCGCGCGTACCGACGTTGCTCGTGCGTGGACGCATGAGCGACATGCTGAGCGAGCAAGGCGTGCGCGAGTTTCTGGAGCTCGCACCGCACGTCGAATTCGCCGATGTCTCCGACGCCGCGCACATGGTCGCGGGCGACAACAACGATCGCTTCACGAGCGCAGTGCTCGATTTCCTCGCGCGCCTCGATAGACCGAACGCTGCGCCCGTACCCTGAAACAGGACATTTTCGAGCGATTGCGTTCGTTCCGAGCGCGTGATAGCCGAATAGAGCGCGGTGTTGACGATCGTCGATGCACCCGATCGAGCATCACGCCGCGTGGGTGCGGTTCCTAAAAACCTTCGTACGGGGAGAGCTCGATGACTGCGTTCAGACGGTCGTTTCAACTGGCGACGTTTCTGGGACCGTGGTTTGCGCTTGCGTGCACCACTTCGAGCGCGGGTCTTCCGGGTAACCCACAAGCGGGAAGCGGCGGCGGCGCGGGGCAAAGCGGTGCAGGCGGCGCTGCGGGTCAGCTCGGCGGTAGCGGCGGCAACGCGGTGGGGAACGGCGGCAACGGCGGCAGCGGCGCGGGAAGCGGCGGGCAGAGCGGCAGCGGCAACGCCGGCTCTGGCAGCGGCGGCAGTAACGCAGGCACGGGCGGTGCAGGCAACGGCGGCACGGGCGGCAGCGGGGGTACGGGCGTGCACCCTGTGAAGTACGTATTCGTGCTCCCGATGGAGAATCACGACGAGGTCGAGATCATCGGCGACATGACGGATGCGCCGTACATCAACGGCACCCTGGTCAGCAGCTACGCGAGCACGTCGAACTTCGTCGATCAATTGCCGCTCGGCATCCCGAGCGAGCCTCACTACGTCTGGCTGGAAGCCGGCACGAACGTCTTCTCCGACCGCACCTTCAGCGATGACTCCGTGCCGTCTGCGAGCAACAGCACCGCGAGCACGGAGCACCTATCCGCTCAGATCGAGGCCGCGGGCAACGGTCTCAGCTGGCGCTCATACCAAGAAGACTTGGACGCCACGACCGGCCTTTGCCCGATCGCCGCTTCCGGCTACTACCAGCCGAAACACGATCCATTCGTGTTCTTCAAAGACGTCTCGGGCAATCCACCGGCGGCCGACAACGCATTCTGCGTGGCGCATCACAAAGCCTTCAACGCGTTCGCTGCCGACTTAGCGAGCAACTCAGTCGCTCGCTACAACTTCATCACACCGAACCAGTGCAACGACATGCACGGTCAGTTTGGCTGCCCGATAAACGCGATCAAAGCCGGCGATGACTGGCTCAAGGCGCAGTTGCCGTCGCTGATCTCCTTCGTCAACGCTAACGACGGGGTCATCTTCGTCGTCTGGGACGAGGGTGACGCGACGCTGAAGATGCCGTTCATCGCGATCGGACCCGGCGTCAAGAAGCACTACGTGAGCTCGGTCGAGTACACCCACAGCTCACTGGTGAAGACGGTCGAACGCATCTTCGGTTTGCCCGTGCTTGCGAAAGTCGCTAGCGCCACCGATCTGGGCGACCTCTTCGAGGCCGGCGCGCTGCCGTGACGTACTGCGACGATAGCAATCGAGTCAGCAAGCCGTCACTGTGACGCGCGAGGCGACTCACTGGCGAAGCACGCTACCGTCTCTGTGCCTTCGCGGTTTTCAC
>JADGRF010000332.1 GCA_017881055.1 Sandaracinaceae bacterium | reverse complement strand
CGACCGGCACATCGATGGTGCTCAGCACCGACGCGAGCGGCCGGGCTTCCGGGTGACGCGCCGTGGCAAGCCACACCTGATGGCCGCAACGTTCCCACTCGCCCGCCTGCGCCACGCTCTTGCGAGCTACACCGGAGAGCGTGAGCGTGTCCGTGATGTACAGAATGAGCATGGGGCTAAAAGAAACAGTCGCAATCACTGCTGCAGCAGCTTGGCGTACGCCTCGCACAAGCGCTGGCCTTGCTGCTCCCAGGTGGGCGCGGGCCGTAGCGCAAGTGGCTGGGCGCTCTCCATCACCCGGGCGCGCGTGCTGCGTAGCGCTGCGGCCAGGCCCGAAATATCACCTTGATCCACGACGCAGCCCCAGTCGTTGTGCTCGATGAAGTCGGCCATCAGCGTGCCGGTCGAGCCGATCACGGGTCGGCCATGAGCCACGGCATCGAAGAGCTTTACCGGCACGGTGCGCCCCATGTTGCCGCTGCCCAAGCTGTACACGCAGAACTGCGCGCTGCACTCGGCCATGAGCGAGCCGAGGTCGCGCATGTCGAACGCCCCGGTCACACGAGCCTCGAAACCCAGGCGGGCCGAAGCCTCCCGCAGCATGCGCTCGACCTCCGCATGCGCGACGCCTGCGCCTGCCACGTGCACGGCCGGGCGCTCGGCCGGTGGCAGCTGCTCGATCGCAGCGACCAGCCAACGAAACATCTCGGCGTCGCGGACGTAGCCGTAGTAGCCGAGCGTGAAGACCGGCGGGAAAGCAGGGATCTGCGCGACCGCGCGCGGTGCGTTCCACAGCACGACAGGATCGACGCCCCAACCGCGATAGAGCTCGGCGTAGCCGGGATGGCGACCGACGCCCTCGGTAACGGTGATCAAGAGATCGGCTTTGCGCACGTAGTGAAAGCCCTGAGCCTTCAGCACGCCAGAGAGCGCATGGCGCCAGCGCGCGGGCCGGTCGACGTAGAGTGGATAGGTCCAGTAGAAGTCGTGCGCATCGAAGACGAACTTCGCGCGCGCACCGCTGGGCAAACGCCGACCTTGCCACCACGCCCCGAGCGAGCAGGTGTCTTGATCGTGGCAGTGCAGCACGTCGGGCGGGTCGCGCAGCAACGCTTCGCGCACGGCATGGCGAAACTTCCGCAGGCCGAGCGCGGTCGGGGCGACTTTGCCGTAGGGGTAGTGACCTAGCTGCAGGCGAATGATCTCGACGCCGTCGAGCCGTTCCAGCGCATGGGGCGCCTCCGACATGCGATCGAAGGCGTAGACGCGGACACGATGGCCACCGGCCACGAGCGACGCTGCTTCCTTCTGCACGCGCGGGTCGGGCTCGTAGCGGTTCGTGACCACCATTGCGACGTTGGCCATGAGTGACGCTGCGCCTCCCGAGCAGCCGCCCGTGACCTCCACAACGCGGCGCGCGCGACACGGTTTATACGGGCAGCACCGGGAAATATCCAGTACGGTTCGGCGGGCGATTCGCGCGTGCACGCCTGACTCGCGCCCAGGGTCGCTGCAGCCCACCGATGGTCCGAGCGTTCATATTTTGGATCGCACTCTTCTTGCCGGGTTTTGCGCTGGTGCGTCGCATCGATCCGGCCGCGCTGCGTGACGGCCCGCTATCGACGATTGCGCGCAGCTACCTGGCGACGCTGGCGCTGCTCACGCCACTGTCGATCGCCTGCTACGGGCTGCACGCCTCCGTCACGGTGTTCAGCTATGGCATCGTCGCCTGCGTGACCGCGAGCGTGCTCTGGTTGTGCTTCGACCGCGCTTGGCTGCGCGAGCTCGGCCGGCCCACGACCGTCGGCATGGCGGGCGCGCTGACGATCGGCGCGGACATGGTGGTGGGCGGCCGCGTCGGCACGAACTTGGGCGGCGACGCCGGCTTCCACATCGCGCGCGCACGCATGCTGCTCGACCACGGTTTCAACAACTGGGATCCGCTGCTGGCTGGCCACCGCTTCGAAGCCATCTATCACACCAACATCCACCACGCGTTGCTAGCCGCGGGCGCACAGCTCTGCAACCTGCATCCTGGCGCGCTCTGGATCTCGGCATGGCCCTGGGCCAAGTTGATGAGCGCTGCGGCCGCCTTTCACTTGGCGATGGCCGTGTTCGGGCAGCGCCCACTCGCGTGGGCCGCTGCGATCGGCGCGTGCATCTTCGTCGCCCCGTACTCGGTCCTGCCCTACCCGAACACGCTCGGGCCGTACTGGCTGATGTCGATGGGCATCGCCTTCGGTGTCGAGGCGCTCGCCGCAGAGCCGAGCTACCGGGTGGCCGCGTGGCTGGCCGCCGCTGCCGTCGTGCTCGCGCAGATGCACATGCTCTTCGCGCTCTTTTTGGCGTTGGTCGTGGGGCCGCCGCTGGGCGTGATGGCGCTGCGCGCGCTGCTGCGGCGCCTGCCAGGCCGACGGCAGCTGATGGCGGCAACGCTCGCGCTCGGGGTCAGCTTGCCTTGGCTGCTTACGCCGGCGTGGCCACGCATCCACGCCAAGCTCTTCCCCACACCGCCGCCAGCAGCGGCGCCCGTCGTTGCGACCGCTGCGCCTGGCGCAAGCGTCAGCGTGCCCGCAGCGGCGCCCCCCGTGCCGGCGACAGCTGCGCCTGCGGTATCGGGCTGGCTCGCCAAACAGAACCGCAACTTCATCCAACTGCCCCACGGCATGGTCATGGGCGATCCTCTGCGCTTGTACGGGGCGCGCAACCGCTACACGCATCTGGTCGTGCTGCTCGCGCTCGGCTTGTTCAGCGTCCGGCGTCGGCGCATCGCAGCCATCGGCGCGATCGTGCTGTCGGGGTGCGCGATGCTCTTCGTGCCGCCCCTGTCCACTCTGCTGCTGAACGTCGCCGGTGAGAGCTGGATCTTGTGGCGTATGACGCTGGTGTTCATCGTGATCATCTTCGCGGTCGTGCCCAACACCCTGCTGTGGCTCGTACAACCCTTCGCCAAGCAGCGTTGGTTATCGTTCGCCTGGGCATGGTTGGCGGTCATCGCGTCGGCCGGCTACGCCTGGGAATTCGGCGTCGACGCTTCGCCTTGGAACCGAGCGGGTTACTGGGCGCAAGCCACGCGCCTGACCAGCGCCCACCGTGCGCGCGCCATCGCACAGACCAGCCGTTTCTTCGCCAAGAACGTGGAGCGCGGCGAGACCATCATCGCGCCGCTGGGCGAAGACTACATGGTTGCGATGCACTGCGACTGCAACGTGCTCGTCGCTGCGCCCGACCGTGGCTTGCGTGGCCTCGGCCGACAAGAAGCCGCCGAACGACGCCACGCGGTCAACGACATCATGCGCGGGATCTTGCCGCCCGAAGAGCGCCTGGCGATCCTGCGACGCTACGGCGTCCGCACGGTGTTTGCGGACAGCCCCGAGCAGGCGCAACGCGTCACCCGCGGTCTCAACCGCTACGTGACCTACACCGGCCGCTCGCGCGCGCTGCGCATCATCAAGTTCTCGCTGCCACGCCCGTCGTGAGCGCCGCTCACTGATCCCGACTTTGCCCGAAGAGCCGAATCTTGTGGCCGTGCATCGCCGGCTACTGCGGACAAGTCATTCCGCAGTGAAGCGGGCGCTGCATTAGCTCAGTTGGGCTCGTACACGCGCACGTAGTCGACCGTGAGCGTCTGCGGAAACACGCTGCTGCCATCGGGATTGCCCGGCCATGGGCCGCCTACAGCGAGATTCAAGATCAAGAAGAAGGGGTGGTCGTAGACCCAGGTCTTGCCCGCCGGCAAGTCGCTCGGCGTACGCGTCTCATACAGCGCGCCATCCACGTACCAGCGCACTGCTGCTGCTTCCCACTCGAGCGCGAATACGTGAAACCCATCGGCGAACTTCGCGCCGCCCGGCAGATCGAAAGCTTTGGCGATGCCGTTGTCGCCGGAATAGCCGGGACCGTGCAGCGTGCCGTGCACCGTGCTCGGCTCTTTGCCGATGTTCTCCATGATGTCGATCTCGCCGCAGGTCGGCCAACCCGCGCTGCCGATGTCCATGCCCAGCATCCAGAACGCAGGCCAAACACCTTGTCCCTGCGGCACGCGCATGCGTGCTTCGTACCGGCCGTAGCCATGCTCGAGCTTGCCTTGCGTGGTCATGCGCGCAGACGTGTAGTCGCGCCCCATGTACGCTTCTTTGCGCGCGGTGATCACCAAGTTGCCTTGCCCATCGAGCGACGCGTTCTCGGGACGCGCGGTGTAGAACTCGAGCTCGTTGTTTCCCCAGCCCGTGCCACCGGTCTCGAAGCCCCAATGCGTGGCATCGGGTGATGTTCCGGTCGCACCCTCGAACTCGTCGTTCCAAACCAACTTCCAGCCCGGCAAGCCGCTGCCAGCATCGAGCGCCGCATCAGCGGTCGTGTTCGCGCCCGCATCGCCGCTCACTTGCACGCCGTGGGCGGCATCGAGCGCGGCGTCCGCGTGCATCACTTGCGCCGCGTCGCGCGTGCTCGGCGACGCATCCGCCGTGCTGCCACTGGCAACCGCGCCGTCAGAAGCGTGCGCACCCGTCGGCGACGACGAGCACCCAAGACCGAGCCCGCTGCACGACAACCACGCGATCAGGACAAAACGCCGTTGAGTCATCAAGTCGAGCCTCCGGGCGGCTGAAGAGCAGCAAAGCCGGCGAACCGGGTCAACTCAGATCCGCAAGCCGCGCCGTCACTGCCCTGCAGCGGTGCTCGGCGCGACCATGGTACTCCGCGCTTCACCCCCCTGCAGCGGCAGATGCAGGCACACCCGAGACCGAGGTCGGATTGGGTTTGTACCAGAATTTCTGGAACGGCTGGGCGTCGCGACCGGGTCCGCTGCTGGCGCAGACCTCCGTGGTCCGAAGCGTTGCCGAAGCTGGCCGCGTCGAGGTCGAGGTCGACAGCTGCATCAACCTCGCGCCGGGCTATTACTGGATCGGCCTGCTCTCTCCGTCGCCGCGCGCCATCGCAAGCGGCTCAGCCACGCATCCAGCCTTCGCGTGGGCCGGCGCGACGACGACCACCGGCACGGGCGCCGGGATCACGCTGCCGCTGACCGCGTTCCCCGAAGACGTGCACTTTGGCTCGATGTTCGCCGTCAATGTCTACGCATTGCTGAAGTGAAGGGGCGGGGGCGAGCGCTGACGTGCAAGCCCAGGCGCCTGCGGTGTCAGCTGCACCAGCTGTTCGACCACAGGGCCATGGCTAGCCTCGCTGTACGCTCCCGGGACAGGCTGGTCCGAGCCGGGCCCCACCGCTTCACTGAGCAACGCTCTCTATTACAACTCGAACACGATGGACGGAGCGGGCAATGCGTTCGTGACGTGCAGCAGACTTGCCAGTGTGGCAAGCGGTGACGAGGAGTTGGGCATCTTCGTGAGCCGCCACGACGCGGCGCTGAACACGTGGGACGTATCGACGGAGCTCGACACGCTACCCGGGGGAACCTATTCGCCCACGATCGTCGCCAATCGGCGCGGTGTGGCCGTCAACGCCTGGTTTCAGGCGGCAGCCGGCAGCTACCAGCCATTCGTCGCGATCTACCTGCCGGGGAGTGGTTGGGGTGCCCCCCGCGCCCTGGGCACGGGGAGCATCAATCCGAGCGTCACGCTCAACGACGCTGGTCAAGGCGCCGTGGGTTGGTTGGACCGCAACACCGACGTGGTGTTCAGCCGGCATCGCGCGGGCGCTTTCCGCCCAAGAGTAACGCTCCATACCGGCTGTGACACGTGTTCGAGCGGAGCCTACGTTGCGATCGATGCGGGCGGTACCGTCACGGCCGCCTGGAACCAGGGCGACTCGATCGTCGGCGAGCGAACCATCTACGCGGTGCGCGACGGCGGCTGAACGCTCGCGCGTCAGGCGTCGAGCTGCCGCGCCTCGCGCTCGAGCAGGAAATCGTTGCCGAGGACCTACCGGTGGACCTCTGGAAATGGACGGCGAGCCTCCGGCACCCTGCGCTTCTTGCCGCTACCGCTTCATTCAACCGCGGTTTGGCGAAGCGAAGGGCGCCACCGCGCGCATCGGCCCCCGCGGCGCTCCGCCAAACCGCTACTACTTATGCGAAGCGGGCCTGGTAGCCTGGGCCACGGGGCTGGTGCACCGTCCCTGCGCCGGTCAGTCGACGTAGATGACCTGCCGCGCACCGCGCGCAATCGCCTCGAGCAGCATACGGTCACTGCTAGGCGCCTTTAGGCCCTGCTCATCGTGGAGCCGCGCTGCGGCCAATGGGCGCATCCATAGCAGCACCTCACTGCGCACGACGCCAGAATGCGCGAAGTACTGCTGCAGGTAGGCCGCGCCGAAGCGGTCCCTCCCTGCCTGCAGTTGTTCCCGTGCCTGCACCGGAAGATCCGGCAAGAGAGCGGTTGCGATCAAGAGGCACGTCTGAGCGACATCTGCGGACGCGTGTGCGCGGCCAGCACCGAACCAGTCGACGACGTAGGGACCGTGCGCTGTCGATACGATGTT
>JADGRF010000331.1 GCA_017881055.1 Sandaracinaceae bacterium | reverse complement strand
CGCCCACGGCACGAGGGCAAGATGGTAGCGCTCGGGGCCATACAGGCCTGCGTGTTGCCAATCGAACGCGGCGCATATGAACATGCCTGTGGCCCAGCCCATCCGAAAGATCGCCAGAGCGCGCAGATCGATCGGCACGAGCAACCACGCTTGCCATGCTCGCAACAACGCTGAGATACGGGAGCTCACGGCGAGGGTGCGCAGTAGTCACGATGGGGGTCGACGAGCGGCGCAGCAGGCGCGTCGCGATCGTCTTGGCACAGCGCGATGAAGCGCAGCTCGACCGGCTGGCCCTGCTCCTCGCTCAGCTTCGCACACAAGCCGGCGGCGTAGGCCTCCAAACGCCCGGGCACGAGCACGCGACGGACCTGCGCGAGACTGGAGAAGTCGAGGTCCAAGCGCACGCTGCCGAGTGGGCCTTTGGGAGTGGATGCTATGGCGTCGAGCTTGGAGCAGTGCAGGCCGTGGCTGAACATGTCCCACGAGAAGTCTCGCCACGTGGGTCCCGGTCGCAGCAGCACGAACAGCGGAACCGTCAGCTGAGCCAACACGTAGCAACCCGCAGCCGCGGCGATGAACGCGGGGCGGCGCGTTCGCCGGTCGGACTCGGCGCGCGGAGCAACGTTCTCGTGGGTTCGCACGGGGAGTACTGATCGCACACGCGTCGTGCGCCGTCGAGGTCAGCCGCTCGTGCCGGCGCCGCCACCACCGAACAGACTCGGGAACAGGGGGATCGCCTTCGCAATACAGACCGCCGTCGACCAGCATGCCGTTGAGGCCCTGCACGAAGTGGCAGTTCTTCTTGCCAGAGTCGGGCGTGGCGACGGGCACACCCGCATCGCCTGGGCAGTTGAGCGCGGAGGCGCACTGCGGATCATCGCAGCCGACTTTGCCGCTGCACATCGCATCGACGCCCATCGCGCAAGTAGTCGGGATTGCGTACGCGGTGCACGGACCGTACTTGAGATTGAACTCGTTGCTGCCTGTCTTCACGCAGGTCTGCGTACCGTCGTGGCAAGCGCCAACCCCGCGCGTGGCGGCGGGTCCGGGGTAACACGTGGCCGTCGCGCCTGCGGCGCTGCACGAACAGCCTTCCATGTTGTTCGAGGTCGGTCCGCAGCCGGTCGTTGCGCCGCCCGCGCTAGCGCCCGCAGTGCCGGAACCCAACGCACCACCGTTCGCGCCAGCGGTGCCGCTCGCTCCCGCACCGGCCTGTGCGCCCGTGCCAGGCTGCGCGCCCGCGCGGTGGCCGGTGGATCCCGACGAACCCGCCTAGCAACCCGCGGCAAGTGCAACGACTAGCCAGGGCCCGAGGCAGGCAACGTTGAAACTGCGAACCTGGGACTTGCCTGCCTGTGTCAAAGCGCGACCTCCTGTGCTCGATTTCGGCACCGAACCCCGCAGTGCTTCGGGCACGCAAATCGGCTCAATCGATCGACATCGCGCGATCAACGCGGCTCTCGTCGACGATCACTTACCGGGACGTTCTCCTTGCTGAGTCGACTGAGGGTGAAGGCGCTGCAGCAGTCGAGCCGATCTAAAGAAACGATCGAATTCGCACGCACGCACGCGGAAACCCGCGGGCTCGGCCATTAAGCGAGTGGGGTCAGTGCTTTTCCCGCCGGGAGATACGCGAATGCAACAGCGCAGCTTGGTCTGGTTTTGCTTCTTCAGCAGCATCCTCTTCGGGTCGAGCGCCTGCGGCACGAACCGCCCGCTGCCGATGGGCATTGCCGGCGCGGGGGGAACGTTCGGGAACGCGGTAGGCTCTGCAGGCAGTGGCTTCGTGGGCACGGCGGGCACGAGCGGTGCCGCGGGCGGTATCGCAGTTGGAGGCGGCGCTGGCAGTGGCGGCGGCGGCATCAGCGGTGCCGGAGCAGCGGGCGCATCTGGTATCGGTAACGGCGGAGCGCCTGTGGCAGTACCGACGGCGCAGACCGCATGCACCTCGGCAGCGCAATGCGGTGGCGCGGTACCGGCCTGCAACATGACGCAGCAACACTGCGGCGGCTGCAGCTCGACCAACGACTGTCAGGCGTTCGGCCTGGTCTGCGATACCGTTAGCGGCGCGTGCCTCGAGTGTCTCGACGACACGACCTGCATGACCGGTCGGAAGTGCCGTCTGTCGGATCACACGTGTGTGCGCGGCTGCGCGGCCAACACGGATTGCCGCAACGGTCGCACCTGCGACACGCAGACGGGAACGTGCATCGAATGCGCCACGGATGCGCAGTGTATGGGACAGAAGTGCGACCCGAGCTCGCACAGCTGCGTCGCCTGCCTCGCGAACACGGATTGCCCGCAAGGCTCGACCTGCTCCGGCGGTGACTGCGCGCCGAGCTGCACCAGCAGCGCGCAGTGTGCTGGAGGCGGCGGCGGTGGTCCACGCGGTGGCGGCGGACCGTCCGGCGTGTGCGCGCTCGGCCTTGGCGTGTGCGTCGAGTGCGTGGACAACAGCCAGTGCGGTGGTCAGGGCTACTGCCAGCCCGATCACACGTGCGGCGGCGGCTGATTCGCCGCTACCGAAACATCATCTTACAGCGCGGCCGCGCAGAGCGGGCAACTCGAGCGCGCCTGCACCATGCGCAGGTCGACGTGTAACTGAGTACGTCGCGCTCGGAGACTAGTTGGCGAACGATTCCGGTCTCGGGTTCGCCGGCGGTGCCGAGCTGACCGGAGTCCGCTTAGTGCTCGTGGTCCTCGCGTGCCACGCGACTCGGCTGAACCGCGTCCTCCTGTTCTGGATCGCGTTCATGCTGACGCGTCCGTTCGGCGCGTGCTCGCGGCGACTCCGGTCGCTTGCATCGCGCGACAACCTGTCGACCGTGTAACACTTCGCGACGATTGTTCCGCGCGTGTTCGGATACAAACCATGCCAAAGATCTTGCTCGTTGAGGACACTGCTCGGTTGGCTGCTTCGATCGGTCGCGGCTTGACCGAGGAAGGGTTCACCGTAGAGGTTGTTGTCAACGGCGGCGCCGCGCTGCCCCGCGCTGCGCCGCGTGACTTGGACGCGCTCGTGCTCGACCTCGGGCTACCCGACCTGGATGGTATCGAGGTTCTGGCGGCGTTGCGTGCCGCGGGACACCAGATGCCGATCCTCGTACTCACCGCACGCGATGCTGTCGAATCCCGCGTGCAAGCGCTCGAAGCCGGCGCGGACGACTATCTCGTGAAACCATTCGCGTTCGCCGAATTGCTCGCACGCCTGAAAGCGTTGCTGCGCCGCGCGAGCGCGCCGCGCTGGGCACCGCTATCGTGCGGCAATCTGCGACTAGAGCCAGACTCGTCGGCTGCTCACATCGCCGAGCGAACCGTGCCTCTTTCGCCACGCGAACGCAGCTTGCTCGAGCTCTTTCTGCGCAGACAGGGAGAGACGGTGACGCGCCCCGAGATCCATCGTGATGCGTTCGGCTACGATTTCGATCCCGGCACAAACGTAGTGGACGTACACGTCGCTCACCTGCGTCGCAAACTGATGGGCAGCACAGCGCATCTGGAGACAGTGCGTGGACGTGGCTTTCGGTTGCAGGCGGGAGCGACGACCAATGACTGAGCTGCGCAATCGGCACGCCCGTCGCTCGCTGCGAGGCCGGCTCGCGTGGTGGATGCTCTCCTCCACGCTGTTCACGTTGGCCGCCTTCGCCGCCATCGCGTACACGCAAGTGGTGCTCGAAGCACGCGAGCCGCTCGCCGACGACCAAGGCGAAAAATCCGGTCCGGCCGAAGACGCAAGCGAGCAGGTGTTCCATGCCATGCTCCTCGCAGCGCCGCTTTGCGTTGCGCTTTCGGTGGGTGGCGCGCTTTGGTTGAGCCGCCGCGCACTCTCTCCGCTGACACGCGTCATCGCCGACGCCGAGGCCATGAGCGCGCAAGATCTGCACAAACGCCTGCAGGTCCCCGAGCATGACGACGAGCTGCGCGATTTGACGCAGGCTCTCAACGGCTTACTGGGTAGGCTCGACGAGGGCTTCCAAGCCCTCGGAAGCTATGCGGCCGCGGCGTCCCACGAGCTGCGCACACCCCTGGCAGTCATCGTGAGTGAGCTCGAGATTGCGCTGCGGCGTCCGCGTTCGCCCGAGGAATGGCAACGAATCGCCACGACGTCACTAGACGAGGCACGACGCTTGGCCAAGTTGGTCGAGGCGCTGCTGGATCTTTCGCGCGCCGATGCCTCGTCGCCGGAGCAGCTGGAAACCGTCGACCTATCCGACGTCGTCGACCAAGCACTATCGGCGCTGGCGGCGCACGCGCCACAGGATGCTGGCCGCGTCGACGCGGTCGGTGCGCACGCGCCGACCTGGGTCTGCGCGCGCCCGGTATTGTTGCTGAGCGCTATTCAGGAGCTGCTGCGCAACGGGCTACGCTATTCGCCGGCAACGGGCAGGATCCAAATCATCATCGAGCGTGCCAGTCCGTCTTCGGTGGCGTTGCACGTCGACGACTGCGGGCCCGGCATAGCACCGGCGGAACAACTGGCGATCTTCGAGCCCTTCATACGCGGCGAGCAGGGCCGCACTGCCGACCGCAACATGGTGGAAGGTCAGCGCGGCCTCGGCCTAGGCCTCGCGATGGTCAAACGCAGTATCGAGAGCTGCGAGGGAACCGTGAGCATCGGCAAAGCACCGAGCGGCGGCGCGCGCTTTACGTTGCAATTGCGAGCAGCGCCGCTCGGTTGAACTACTGGGCTTGGATCAGTCTTTCTCGGTGTGCACATCGACGATGACGCCGCTATCGGCATCGACGTTCACCTCGCGGATCAGCTTGCCCTTCTCGCCTTGCGGCCGGATCTCGAACGAATAGATCCAGCGGCCGCGCTCGTGCTCGAGCTCTTCGTCGACGACCGTGCCGGGGGCACGTGCGAGCGCGGTGGCGCGCGCCGCGTCGATGGCGATCTTGGCTTGGTGACCGTGGCCATCTCGGGCAAGCGCGACAGTGGGAGCGAGACCGGCCACGAGCGTGCTTAGGGTGAACACAAGAGCGGGACCATGGGGGTATTTCATCGAGCGTTCTCCTTGCGCCGAGGGTGGCGCACGTCGATCAATCTGCGTCTTGCGGCGGCACTTGCACATTAAGAGATGATGAAGGCCGGCAAACGACGGCGTACTAGGCGGGGATCCGAAGAAACAGGCTGCGGCCGCGCCCGCTCAAGCAACGTGACGGAACGCCCGCGCCGCGGCCATCTGGCATTGGGAAGATGGTAAGCGCAGCCCGCGCGAGTTCGTGCTCCACGTCCCCAACCGGGAGTGCGGTGTGTCGCCACCGTCCTTTGAGGGTCTCTACAAGCGACACTTCGACTTCGTGTGGCGCAGCCTGCGTCGGCTCGGTGTGCCCCGGAGTTTCGTCGATGACGCCGCACAGGACGCTTTCATCGTCGTCCATCGTCGCATGCCGGACCTGCGCCCCGACGCTAGCGAGAAGGCGTGGCTGTTCGGCATCGCGCTGCGGGTCGCGCACGACTACCGCCGAACAGCGCGCCGAAAGCCGGCGCTGAGCTTGGACACCGATACGGTGACGTCATCGGAAAAAAGCCCGTTCGAGACCAGCGCAATCGCCCAAGCTGGTCGTCTGCTGGAACGGTTCTTGACTACGCTGGACGACGACAGACGAGAAGTCTTCGTGCTGACCGAGCTGGAAGGCATGAGCGTGCCTGAGATCAGCAGCGCGCTCGGCACGAATTTGAACACAGTCTACTCACGACTGCGAGTCGCGCGCGAACGCTTCGTTGCGTTCCTCGCGCACGAAGGACGCTGACGTAGAACTTCACGGCGGGCAGGGTCGGCACTTCCACTGCGCCGCGCCGCGCGTGATCACTTCGGTAGCGCATCGATCCAGTCGGCGAGCTTCTGCGTGTGTAGGGCCAAAGTGCAAATGTCGGGTTTGTGCAAAGTAGAAATGTCGGGTTTGGGCTACTGCCGCTGCCGACATGCCAACAAACCTGATCACGATGAGTACCAAAGAGCTGACACGGTTGGCGTCGATGCGTCGCATCGCGGAGCGGCGCACCACGCAGCGCGAGG
>JADGRF010000330.1 GCA_017881055.1 Sandaracinaceae bacterium | reverse complement strand
GTGCCAAGCCCGGAGCGCGTGCCAAGCCCGGAGCGCGTGCCAAGCCCGGAGCGTGTCTCAGCCGAGGCCGAAGCCCTTGTGCAGCGAGCGAACCACTTGGTCCGCGTGCGCCTTGTCGATCAGACACGACACACGAATCTCGCTGGTCGTGATCGCTTGGATGTTCACCTTCTGCTCCGCCAGCAAGCGGAACATCTTGGCGGCGACGCCTGCATGGCTGCGCATCCCGGCGCCGACGATCGACACCTTCGCGACGTTGTCTTCGATCTGCACCGCGCCCGCGCCGATCTCTTTCGAGACGCGCTCGGCGACGTCCTTGGTCTTCATCAGGTCGGTGTGCGTGACCGTGAACGTGAGGTCGGCCTTGCCGCCGCGCGACTCGCTCTGGATGATCATGTCGACCGACACGTTCTCCTCGGCCAGCACGCCGAACACACGCGCCACCACACCGGGCTTGTCCGGCAGATCGCGCACCGTGACTTTGACTTCGTTCTTGTCGCAGGCGACGCCGGTCACCACGACCGATTCGAGCGAGTCGTCGTCGGCGCCGACCAAGGTGCCGGTGGCATCGCTGAAGCTTGAACGCACGTGAATCGGAATGCCGTATTTCATAGCTATCTCCACCGAACGCAGCTGCAACACCTTCGCGCCGAGCGAGGCCAGCTCGAGCATTTCCTCGAACGTGATGCGATCGAGCTTCTTGGCTTCCTTGCAGATGTTCGGATCGGTCGTGAACATCCCCTCGACGTCCGTGTAGATCTCGCAGACGTCGGCCTTGAGCGCGGCGGCGATCGCAACGCCGGTCGTGTCACTGCCACCGCGGCCGAGCGTCGTGATGTTGCCATGCTGATCCACGCCCTGGAAGCCGGCGACGACGGGCACGATGCCGTCGGCGATCGTCGCGCGGAATGTCTCGACGTCGATCGAGCGGATGCGTGCCTTCGTGTACACGCCGTCCGTGAAGATGCGCGTTTGATGACCCACCAGCGAGCGCGCCTTCACGCCGAGCTCCGTGAGCGCGATCGCGAGCAGTGCCGCGCTGACCTGTTCGCCGGTCGCGACCAGAGAGTCCATTTCGCGCTCGGCAGGCAGCTTCGCAAGCTCCTTGCCGAGCCCGAGCAAGCGGTTCGTCTCGCCGGACATCGCGCTCACGACGGCCACGACGTCGTTGCCCTTGGCGCGGGCGGCCGCGACTCGTTCGGCGACTGCGCGGATTCGCTCCAGCGTGCCAACGCTGGTGCCACCATACTTCTGGACGATGAGCGTCACGGGGCGGCCATCCTACGGGCCGCCGTGCGAAAGGCAACTGCAATGCGAAAAGTTCGCCGTGGTTCGGCGCGTCAGCTCGCGGGCTTAGGCGCGGGCTTGGGGGCTGCCGGCTTGGCGGCCCCGCCGCCGGCCGGCGGATTGCCCGGCGCGTCCGGTTTCGGGGCATCCGGTTTGGGTGCCTCGGGAGTACCCTTCGGCGAGCCGAAGTCCTCCTGCAGCTTGCGTTCGAGGTGATCGAGCATCATCGCTTCTACGTAGCTCGGCATCGCGGGCACTTGGATGACCACGCGTACCTGCTCGACACCGTTCTCGTGGCTGGTGACCAGCTCGACGCTGCCCGGAACGGCTTTGGCGGCCTCCGTGCCCGAGTCCGTGTACGAGAACAAGAAGTAGCCCTCGTCGCGATCTTTCTCCGTGATCGGACACTCGAAGTCGACTCGTAGCAGGCGAACCGCGGTCGTCCACACGCGCGAGAACGGATAGCTGAAGGTCTGCTCGCGACGAGCGAGGGCGCTGCTCGGGAGCGCGGCCGCTCCGGCGAGCCCAAGCAGCAGCGCGACGAGCGCGGTCACGAATTTGGACGAGCGGCTGCGCATGCGTCCGGTATCTCAGACCGAACCGTACACGCCAAGTTTTCGGTCAGTGGCTCCGTCAGGCGTCCGGAGCAACCTCGGGCGGGCGAACCGACTCCGGTGGAACGCGCACCAGGTCCGCGAGCCGCAGCTTCATGGCGTAGAGCGGGATCACGCCGGCGACCACCATGACCAGCGACTGCAGCACGTACAGCAAGAACACGAACACGGCGCCCTGGGTCGCGACGACGCTCTCCGGGAAGTACAGGCGCAGGCACGCGAACACCGCGAGCTGAAAGTTGCCGAACAGGCCTGGACCCGTCGGCATGAGGATGCCGATGGCCAGGACGCCCATCACCGCGACCGCGTGACCGAGCTCCATCCGCAGACCGCAGCCGCGCCCAAGAGCCCAAACACCGAGCGCATTTACGCTCCAATACACGAACGATTCTCCGAGAAATCCCGCGGCGAGTCGGGCGGAGCGGATTGAACGCAGGCCGTCCGCGACGTTGCCTACCTTCTCTGCCAGCAGGCGCGCGAGCTTCTTCGACAAAAGGCCCACGCCCCACTCCGTCAAGCGCACGGCGAGCGCGCGCTGCCAGAGGAACATGCCGAGCGCGACGAACGCGCACGAGAACAGGGTCAGCGCGGCGTAGCCGTAGGCTGGCAGATGCTTGGCGACCGGATCGGTCGTGCCGATGCGTGGCAAGGCGAACAGTGCCCACGCCACACACAGGCTCGTCAGCAAGCCGTCGAGCACGCGTTCCACCGCGACGGTCCCGAAGCCCACCGAGATCGGAATGCCGTGCCGCAGCTTGGTGAGCGTGGGGCGCGCAAGCTCGCCCAGGCGCAGTGGCAACGCGAAGATGGCGAAGAAGCCGATCCAGTTGAGCAGGATCACGTCGCGCAGCGGGACGCGCTTGATCGGCGCGATCAAGAAGCGCCAGCGGCTGGCGCGAAACCAGTGCACGAAGGCAAGCGACAGCAAATAGACCGGCACGGTCCACGGAGCCACCAGCGAGAGCGCGCTGCGCGACGGCAGAAGCGGCACTCCGCCGCGTGCGGCCAGCCAGCCGAACAGCGCGCCGAGCGCGATCGACACGAGCAACTTGGGCAGCACACGCCGGAGGAGCGGTGCCTCGGCCGCTGCGGGTTCGCCCGGCTCAGCCTCCACAGCCGCCGCGTGCTCGATGTGTGGATCCGCCGGCATCACTCGCGCATCGTTCCGGCCAGGATGTTCTTCGGATGTTCCGAAAGCAGCAAGAGGGCGTCTTCTTCACCCACGAGCTGGGTCAGCCGCTGCAGCGCCTTGGCCACGTTTGGCAAATCGGCCGGCTTGTGGCTGTCGGTGCACGCCAAGTAGTACAAGCCCTCTTCCAGCATGCGCTCGGCGGCCTTCTCGGGCTTGCGGCCATATTTGCCGATCAGCGACATCACGTCGAGCTGGGCAAGCGCGCCGCGCTCGACCAGATCCGCGATCGCAGCGGAGTCACGAAACGATTGGTTGTAGCGCTCCGGGTGCGCGATCACCGGGCGCACCCCGCGCACGCTCATGCGAAAAAAACAGTCGGAAACCCGAAGCGGCATACGCTCGGGTGGAAACTCGACGAGTGCGGCGTGACCGCCGGGATATGGCAGCGCTTCGCCGCGATCGAACAGCTGCAGGAACACGTCGTCGCAGAAGTGTTCTGCCGCAAGGCCGATGCTGGGTAGCCCTGCCATTTCGGCGACGTGCTCTGTGAACGTCGCAAACACGCTCTCGAGCCCAGGCTTGCGATTCTCGAACATGCCGCTGCGTATGTGCGGCGTGGCGACGACCGTGTCGTAGCCGAGCGCGCAGAGGCCGCGGCACAGCTCGACGCCTTCCTCGATCGAACGTACGCCGTCGTCGATCGCGGGTAAGTAGTGACAATGCAGATCGCACAGGCCCGAGAGACTCACGGCTCGCCGCCTCTGTTCGTGTTCGTGTTGCCGTTCGCGGCTGGGAGCGTTGCCGACGCTTCCGCGGCGCAGCCCGCAACCAAGCCGAGCAGTGTGTCACGCTGATTGAGCGCGGGCTCGTCGAGCACGCGTTCCAAAAGCTTCTCCAGCACCAAGCCGATGACCCGCCCCGGAGGCGTGCCCAGGTGCTGCATCACGTCGTGGCCCGACACCGCCAAGTCTTTGGTGCTGAGCGCCGCGCCTTGCGTGCGCACCTCGTCGATGCGCCCGCGCAGCTCGTGGAGCGCGGCAAGCTCGCTGTCCACGGGACGCCCCTTCGCGAGCGCATCGGCTCGCGCCAACTCGAGCAGGTGGTCCACCTCGCCCAGGCCGACGCGCTTCACGAACCTACGCACCGCAGCGTCGCTCCACTCGCTCGAGTAGCAAACCAAGTGGTGCCGCACGAGATGCACCACGCGCGCGCGCTCTTCGTTGGAGAAGCGGTACTTGCGCAGCCACTCGTCGGCCATGTCCGCGCCGACGGTTTCGTGGTTGTAGAACGTGTAGTCGCCGGTCTTGTCGGACAGCACGCGCGTGCGGGGCTTGCCGAGGTCGTGCAACAGCGCGGCCACACGCTGCACCGGCTCGGGCGTGATCGCGTCAAGGCACTGCAGCGAGTGCTGCCACACGTCGTACGCGTGGAACTTGTTCTGCGTGCAGCCGAACTGCGCACCGAGCTCGGGGCACGTGATGTCGAGAATGCCGGTCGTGCGCATCACCTCGAAAGCGCGCGATGGCGCACGCGCTTCCATGGTGCGCAGCCATTCGTCGCGCACGCGTTCGTTGGAAACGCGCGCGAACGCGGGCAGAGCCTGCGGAATCGCGCGCTCGGTGTCGGCCTCCAGCGCGAACTCGAGCGTGGCCACGAAGCGCGCCGCACGCAGCACACGCAGCCCATCCTCCGCGAAACGCTCCTCCGGCTTGCCCACGGTACGAAGCAGCTTGCGCTGCATGTCGGCGATGCCGCCGAACGGATCGATCAGTCGATCCGTCAGCGGATCGTACGCTACGGCGTTCACGGTGAAGTCACGCCGTGCGAGATCTTCTTCGATGTCTTTGACGAAGAAGATTTCGTCGGGCCTGCGGCTGTCCGAGTATGCGCCTTCACCGCGCAGCGTGGTGATCTCGTACGCGCCCTCGCGGAACAGCACTGTCACGGTGCCGTGCGCGATGCCGGTCGGGATCACGCGCTTGAACAGGCGCATCATCTCGGCCGGTGTCGCCGTCGTTGCGATATCCCAATCTTTGGGGCTGCGCTCGATCAGGATGTCGCGCAGGCTGCCGCCCACGAGCCAGGCTTTGAAGCCGCCGTCGTGGATGCGCTGACACAGTGCCACTACGGCTTCGGGAACCGTTCCGGCCTTGACTGCTTGCAGCACCATCGCGTGTCACGCCCTCTTTGGCATCGCGCCGGCGCGCATCGTGAGGCCAGCATGGCGTTCGAGCAACAGGCGAGCGCGTGTCCGCAGGCTTTCCGCGCGCACTGCCCGATCCCGCCCTTCGGCACGCTCCGCGCTCCCCTGCCCTAGCTGCTCGGCGAGCAACAGCGACGCGCGCGCCAGCTCCATGTCGCTGCCCAGTTCCTCGAACAGCCCGCACGCCCGTTCCAGCAGCTCGATGGCGTCTGCGCTCGCGCCCAGGCTGCCCAGGATCTCGGCGCACGTGCGCAGCGCGACTGCGAGCTCGGGCTTGCTCTTGGCGCCCTCGAGGATCTCGGTCGCCCGCTGCGCGTCGGCGAGGCCTCCCTGGGCGTCGCCCGTGAACGCGCGCGCCTTCGCGAGCGAGCGCAGCACGTCGGCCTCTAGCAAGTGATCGTCGAGCGCGCTCGCCAAGCTGGCCGCTTGCGCCAGATGCGCGACCGCTTCCGCGTGCGCCCCGTCTCGATACGCCGACGCGCCGAGACACACCAGAGCGCTTGCCTGTCGCACGCGGTCGCTCACGCGCTGCGCGATGCTGAGCGCCTCGTGCCAGAGCGCCAGCGCACGATCCGTCTGGCCCAGCCGGTCGCGCACCGCGCCCAGCTGAATCAGCGCGTCGGCGCTGCCGGCGTCGTCGTCGAGCTTGCGCGCCAGTGCGAGCGCGCGCACGAGCGTGTCCTGCGCGGGCTCGAGCTGCAGGCGCTCGCGCTGCAGGCATGCCTGCCCGATCAGCGCCCGCACGAGCGCTCGCTCGTCACCACCCTGTTCGAACGTGCCGATCGCGTCACGGAACATGTGGTCGGCCGCGTCGAAGTTGCCTTTGAGCAGGTGAATGCTCGCGAGCTGCGCCATCGCGAGCGAGCTGCCTTTTCGGTCACCCGTGCTCTCGCGCAACGCTTGTGCGGTCTCCAGATGCTCGAGCGCTTGATCGAGATGGGCCAAATCCCGATGCAACTGACCGATCCGCGCATGCGCCACGGCAGCCTGCGCGACGAAGTCGACCTGATACGCCAGGCAGCGCATCTGTTCGAACACCGCGAGCGCGTGATCGCGCTGCCCCGAGTGCGCGAGCGCATCGCCGAAATGCTCGAGCGCGGACAGGCGGGTCAGTCCCTCCGCGTCGCCTAGCAACGAGAGCGCTCGCCGGTAGTATTCGGCTGCGCGCGCATACGCGAACCGCCCGCGCGCGCGCTCGGCCGCGCTCAGATAGTGGTGTCCTGCGCGTAGCGCGGCTCCGCCCAAGTCGTAGTGCTGCGCCAACAGCTCGTGCTGCTCCTCGCTGCTCTCGCCCAGATGCACCTCGAGCCACTGCGCGATCACGCGATGATGCTGGGCGAGCAGCTGCCGGCTCGTATAGCGCTGCAGCGCCTCGCGCTCGAGGTTGTGCTTGAACGCATACTCGTTTTCGCCCGCGATGCTCGCGTCCGGAAGACGCATCACGTAGTCCCGCTCGACGAGCTCCTCGAGCAGCGCGGCGAGGTGCTCGCGATCGCGCTTCGGGTCGGCCCACAGTCGCGGCGGCGTTCCCGCCGTGCGCTGGAGCGCGACCAGCGCGCCAAGCCAGAACACGCCGCCCATGGTCGCTGCCAGCTCGAGGACGCGGCGCTGCTCGCCGGACAAGCCCGCGATGCGCGCGGCGATCGCGTCGTCCACGCTCAACGGCAGCTGCACCTCGTCGAGCCGTTCCAGATGCACGGTCCACCGTTTGGGTTGGCTCGTATCGATCACGCCCTGATCGATGAAGGCGCGCACGATCTGCTCGACCAGGAACGGATTGCCGGCGGCGAGCTCGGTCGCTTCGTCGACCAGCTCCGGGGGAATATCGCCCGTGGGCGCGAGCAGGTGCTCGGTCATGCGCGCCGTGTCGTCTCCGTCGAGCGGTTGCAGATCGAGGCGAGCCGCGCCGCCGCTCAGCTCCAGCCACTCTGCATGACGATCGAACAGCTCGGGTCGCGCCACGATTACGAATAAGATCGGCGCCGCAGAGACGCTGCGTACGAGGTAGTGAACGAGGCTAGCCGCGTCCGCATGCGCCAAGTGAAAGTCGTCCAGCGCCAGCAGCAAAGGTTGCCGCATCGCGTCGGCTTCCAAGAACCGTCGCAGCACGCTGCGCCCGACTTGGCGCAGCTGATCGGGATCGTCGCTCATCGCCTGCGCCAGCTGCGAGCCCGGCGATTCCAGATCCAAGAAGCTGCCGAGGAAATGCACGAGCTCGCCCACGCGGCGATCACCCATGACCTCACTGACGGTGCCACGCAGCGTGCGCCCGGCCGTCTCGGGATCCATGCCGTCCACGAGGCCCAGGCGGTTGCGCAAGAGGCCCCGCATCACGCCGTAGCGCTCCCCGCCCTCGCGGCACTGCCCGGACAGCACGTGCAGCTCGGGGTGCTTGATGCGCGCGTCCGCCAAGAATTCTCGAATCAGCCGCGACTTGCCGATGCCCGCGCCGCCCATGACAACTAGCGTCCGCGGCGCGCGCAGGTTGAGCGTGTCGCCGAGCGTGCTCTCCAGCCGGGCGAGCTCGGCGTCGCGTCCGACCAGCGGCGCGCGCAGACGAACCGGCGTTGCGGGCGTCGCGGTCGCTGTGGGTGCTACAGAACGAAGAGGGGTCACAGTCATGGGAGCCGGTTCATCCTACCAGGCTGCTTGTGTCTGCGACGGCTTCATCCCATCTTGAACGGCAGGTTCGACACGTGAGCGCTCCAGCGACAGGCACCGGTATGCAAGCGGGGGCGCAGCTCGGCCCTGCGGATCACGGTCATCACGACCATCACCACCCACACACACACGGACCTGGTTCGTCGCACGAGCATGGCTCGGCCTCACACGCGCATTCCCACGCCCACACGCCGACCCGTGCCCTGGCCCTGACCCTGGCCCTGACGCTCGCGTACTCCGGGGTCGAGGTCGTGATGGCGATCTGGTCGGGCAGCTTGTCGCTGCTCGCGGACGCCGGGCACATGATCACTGACTCGGGCGCGCTGGTCCTCTCGCTCGCGGCTGCGCGCATCGCGCTGCGCCCGCGCTCGGCCAAGAACACCTTCGGCTATCGCCGCGCCGAGGTCATGGGCGCGCTGATCAACTCCAGCGCGATGCTCGGCATCTCCATCTTCATCGTGGTCGAGGCGCTCGAGCGCCTGCACGCGCCGCACGCCATTCGCGCGACCGGCTTGCTCTACACCGCCGTGTGCGGCCTCGGCGTCAACTTGCTCGCCGGCTTCATTCTCGCACGCGCCGGCGGCGAGAGCCTCAACGTGCGCGCCGCTCTGCTGCACGTGGCCGGCGATGCGCTCGGTTCGGTCGCCGCCATCGTCGCAGGCGCGTGCATCCTGCTGTTCGATTTCCCGCTGGCCGATCCGCTCGCGTCGCTCGTGATCGCGCTCGTCATGAGCGTTGGCTCCCTGCGCCTGATGCGCGAAGCCTCCGATGTCCTCATGGAGGGCACGCCGGCGGGCATCGATCCCGAGCTGCTTTCCCGCACGATTGCCGAGACGCCGGGTGTCGCCGAAGTACACGACTTGCACGTCTGGTGCCTGATCCCCACAGAGCCGATGCTGACGGCGCACGTCGTACTGACACCTGCAGCGCACGGCACCGACGTGGCGAAACGTGTCGGCGAGCGTCTGCATTCCTTGCACGGCGTGGAACACGTCACGATCCAGCCCGAGCCGCCCGAGCGCTCGCTCGTGGCCCTGCGCGTCCCTGCGCCGAAAAAAAAGGTGTGATGTCGCAGAAACTCGACTGCTATGATCACCCGGACCTCGCTCGTTAAAGCCGTCTCCGTGGCTCCGCCGCGTCCGTGATCAACCGATAGATGAACCGCTGGCTCAAACCCTTCCTCACCGTGATCGCTCTGACTGGAGCGTTCTGCGTCACGTTCGTTTGGCCGAAGCACAACGGTCTCGACTTCGACATCGACGCCTCGCCCCGCGCGCAGGCCGCAAAGAAGCGAATCCCGTACGACCTGTCGCAAGTGCGCGTGCTCAAGACGGTGGTCGCGAAGGTCAACCAGAACTACGTCGAGCCGCAGCGCATCTCGTACCACAACATGCTGCTTGCGGGCCTCAACGCGATTCAGCGTGCGGTCGCGCCGGTCATGGTGCGTTACGAGACCGGCCAGCCCACGTTCCGCATCCAGGTCAACAACGAGTCGCAGGAGTTCCACGCGGACGACGTCGACTCGCCGTGGATGCTCACCTGGCGCTTCCAGGAAGTGTTCAAGTTCCTGCAGCGCAAGCTGCTGCCCGACGAAGACGTGAAGCTGCGTGAGGTCGAGTACGCCGCGATCAACGGCATGCTGCGCACCCTCGACCCGCACTCGGTGCTGCTCGAGCCCGAGGAATTCTCGGAGATGCAGCTCAGCACCAAGGGTGAGTTCGGCGGTCTCGGCATCGTGATCTCGATCCGCGACGGCCAGCTGACCGTGATTCGTCCGATGGAGGGCACGCCGGCGTTTCTCGCGGGCCTCAAGCGCGGCGACCGCATCGTCAACATCAACGACGAATCCACGCTCAACATGCCGCTCGAGGAAGCGGTGTCGCGGCTGCGCGGCGCACCCGGCTCGTCCGTGTCCGTCTACGTGATCCGCGAAGGCAACAAAGGCTGGAAGCAGCCCAAGCGCTTCGATCTGGTGCGCGCGGTCATCCACATCGAGTCGATCGAATCGCAGATGCTCGAGGGCGGCATCGGCCTCGTGCGCCTGAAGAGCTTCCAGTCCAACACGTGCGACGACCTGCACGCTGCGCTCGAGAAGCTGCACACGCAGAACCTCAAGGGCTTGGTGCTCGATCTGCGGGACAACCCGGGCGGCCTGTTGCAGCAGGCCGTGTGCGTCGCCGACACGTTCTTGTCGCGCGGCACGATCGTCACCACGTCGTCGAACGATCCCGACAAGAGCGAACGCAAGCTCGCGCATGAAGAAGGTACCGAGCCCGGCTACCCCATGATCGTGCTCGCCAACGGTGGCAGCGCTTCCGCCAGTGAGATCGTGGCCGGCGCGCTCAAGAACCACGACCGCGCGCTGATCGTCGGTGAACGCACCTTCGGCAAGGGCTCGGTGCAAGTTCTTTACAACGACGACAGCGACGGCTGGGCGCTCAAGCTCACGATCGCGCAGTACCTCACGCCCGGCGACATCTCGATTCAAAGCGTCGGCATCGCGCCGGACATCGAGATCGAGCCGATGACGGTCGACGCCGTCGACATGGATCTCACCGTCGACAAGGACTACCTGCGGGAGTCCGACCTGCACGCTCACCTCACGCACGACCAAGCGCGCGACTCGCAGAAGCCGGAAGTCGTGCTCCGCTACTATTTGCCGGAGGAAACACGCCAGCGTCTGCGCGAGGCGAGCCCCGAAGACGTCGCCGAGAACGAAAAGGAAAACGAGTTCCTCACGCAGTTCTCGCGCTCACTACTCTCGCGCGCCACGCGCGCAGGTCGGCGCGAGCTGGTGCGTGATGGCCAGAGCGCGATCGAGGAAGCCCGCGCGCACGAGCTCGCGCACGCCGTCGCGGAGCTGAAGAAACTCGGCGTCGACTGGAGCACGGGCAACGACGAAGGTCCGAGCGATGTGGCTGTCGAAGTCTCGACCAATCAGCCCGACAACGTCGTGCGTGCCGGCGAACCGTACGACTTGAAGGTCAAGGTCACGAACAAGGGCAAGGCCACGCTCTACCAGCTGCGTGCCACGACCAAGAGCGACAACCGCCTCTTCGGGGATCGCGAGCTCGTGTTCGGCAAGCTCGCGCCAGGCGAGTCGCGCATCTGGTCGACCACGCTCGGCATCTGCAAGAGCAAGGGTGACAAGACCGACAAAGACAAAACCGATAAAGACAAAACCGATAAAGCCGACGACGCGAGCAAGCGCGAGTGCACGGTGCCGAAGAATCTGCCCGATCGCGCCGACGGCGTCCGTGTCGAGTTCGAAGAAGCCAACGGACACGCCCCCAAGCCCGCCGAGATTCGCACGCAGGTGAAGGCGCGGCCGGTGCCTCAGTTCGCGTACACGGTACAGGTCGCCGACAACGTGCGCGGCAACGGTGACGGCGAGCTCGAGCGTGGCGAGCGCGCGACTGTGTACTTGCGCGTGAAGAACGTCGGTCAAGGCACGAGCGAAGACACCGTCGCGAACCTGCGCAATCTCAGCGGTCCGGGTCTTTTGCTGCATGCCGGTCGTTTCCAGCTCGGCGAGCTCAAGCCCGGCATCGAGCAGACCGTGGCGTTCTCGTTCGAGGTGCTTCCGGAGTTCACGGAGGGCGTGGCAAAGCTCGAGATCTCGATGGGTGACACCGTGCTGCGCGAGTCCGCCGGCGAGAAGCTGCAGATCCCGGTGCGTGATCAGGCGCCTGCGGATTTCGCTGCGCGAACGGGCAGTGTCAGCGTTGCCGATGGCACGCTCATCTACGAGCGCCCAGCTGCGGATGCTCGCGTCGTGGCGCGCGCCGCCGGCGGTGCGCTCGAACTGTCTGCGCAGGCTGGGACCTCCGGCTTCGTTCGCGTCGATCTGGGCGAAGGCCGCCCTGGCTGGGTGAAAGACGGCGCCGTCGTGCCCGCGAAGGGCGCATCCAAAGGCAAGCTCACGGACGTGCTCGCGCACATGCCGCCGACCCTACAGGTCAACTATGGAGGTGCGCTCGTCACTCGCACGGACACGCTCAAGCTCGACGGAACCGTCGCCGATGACACGCGCGTACGCGATGTCTTCGTCTTCGTCGGCTCGCGCAAGGTGTTCTATCAGAGCAACCGCGGCGCCAAAAACGTCACCAGCCAGAAGTTCGCGACGGCCCTGCCCCTGCGTCCCGGCATCAACTTCGTGATGGTCGTCGCTCGGGAAAGCAACGATGTCGCCTCCCGCAGGTCGTTCATCGTGCGCCGAGATGCGCCCGACGGATCGTTGCTCGAAACGCCGAAGAACGACGACGACGACGACATGTTCCACGGTGCCGCCGACGACGGAACAGAGTGAACTGCATCGCCTGACGCGCGATCCACGTCGCGATCCGCCTTCTGGACCTGCGACGCCGTTCCGGCGGTTGTCAGGGGCGGCATGACGGGTTAGACACGGCGCTCGTTTTCAGCGGGAAGGACCACCGTGCACATCGTCTGTCTTGATCTCGAAGGCGTGCTGATTCCTGAAGTTTGGATCAGCTTTGCGGAGCGCACTGGCATCCCCGAGCTGCGCCTCACCACGCGTGACATCCCGGACTACGACAAGTTGATGCGCGGTCGCTTGCGCATCCTCGAAGAGAAGAAGCTCGGCCTGCGCGAGATCCAAGAAGTGATCTCCGGCATGGAGCCGATGGAAGGCGCCCGAGCATTCCTCGATCAGCTGCGTCTCGAGTTCCAGGTCATTATCCTGTCGGATACGTTCTACGAGTTCGGCATGCCCTTCATGCACAAGCTCGGCCAGCCGACGCTGTTCTGTCACAGGCTCGAGGTCGCGAGCGACGGACGGATCGCCGACTACAAGCTGCGCCAAGTCGATCCGAAGCGAAGAGCGGTGCAGGCGCTCAAGGGCTTGAACTTCCGCACCGTCGCGGCAGGCGACTCGTACAACGATACGTCGATGCTTTCCGAGGCCGACGCTGGGATCCTGTTCCGCGCGCCGGACAACGTGGTGCGCGAGTTCCCGCAATTCCCGGTTACGCGCAGCTACGCCGAGCTCGGCGCCGAAATCCGTAAGGCGTCCGCTCGCTTCGACTGAAGACCTCGAAGTCGTCGATATCGCTCGCACATCGGCCCACGTTGTCTGATGTCGAGAACTTTACACCCACATGAAATGGTGTTATCGGACGCGGCAACAACAGACTCATACTGATTTCTGGCGCGCGCCTCGTGCACAGGGTACATGGCACGTGACCATGCTACTCTGGAGATTGGGGGATCATGGCTAGACCGATGGATAAAATGGCGGCGAGAAAGCTCAGCGCAACGCAGGCTGCGAAGACCGTGCGTAGCAGCAGCAAGGGCAAAGTGACGCGTCCTCCGGCGGCTAGCAAGTCCGCGACCTCCGTCGCGTCGGTTGGCAAGTCCGCGACCTCCGTCGCGGCCAAGGTGATCAAAGTCGTGCCTGCGAAGAAGGCGTCGATTCGTCCACCCGCACCGGCGGCGACTCCGGTGCGCGCGACGCGCCCGGCGGTAGCCGCCGTGCCGCCTGTGGTTCGGGTCGAACCCGCGCGCGTGAATGGCAGCGAGCACGGTGCAGCGGTTTCGCGCACCGACCACTTGAAGGCACGGTTCGCGGCGCTCAGCTCCGCAACCACGCAGATCAAGGCGCTCAAGCGCACCGTACCCAAGAACTTCTTCGAGATCGGCGGGCTGTTGCACCGCATCCGCGACGAGAAGCTCTACGAGGTCAAAGGCTACGGCTCGTTCGAATCATTCGTGGAACGCGAAATCGATCTCGATAAGGTTCTGTGTCTGCGCTTGACCCGGATGGCGAAGACGCTGGTGCGTGAAGCGGCCCTGGAAGTTGGCCTCGAGCGTGCGTGCGCCGCGATGGCTGCACTCGACGGCGAGGTCGGCGCAAGCAGCGCCGTTGCTACGTATCCAGTGAACAGCACGGTGTCGTCCGCGCTGCCCGCTCACAAGCGGTAAGAATCGCAGTTGCTTCGTTCGGCAGCGTCATGCTCCGATCCGTCACTTGGCCTCGTGCGTCGCTTGGGCGTTCGCTTTCTGCGTTTGCGCGAGGTTGCTGGATGAGCTCCAGACTGTCAGAGGAGGCGTTGGCCTGTTAGCGCTGGTACTGGCGCTGCTCTGCGTGGCAGCCAATGCGTTCTTCGTGGCTGCCGAGTTCGCGATGGCCCGGGTGCGCCCGACCGCCCTCGAGGCCCGTGCACGTGCCGGCGATCGCCAGTCTGCGCGCGCGTTCGAGATCACGAAAAAGCTCGACGCGTATCTCACGGCGAGCCAGCTTGGCATCACGTTTGCCTCCCTGGCCTTGGGTGCGCTCGGCGAGCCGGCTATGAAGAGCCTGCTCTCTCCGCCGTTGACAGCGCTCGGTCTCTCCGACGGCGTGGTTCACGGTATCGCGCTGGCCGTCTCGTTCACGGTACTCAGCCTGCTCCACATCGTCGTGGGCGAGCAGGTCCCGAAGCTGTTCGCGGTGCTCAAGCCCGAGCCGGTTGCGCGCTTCACGGCGCTGCCTCTCCAGCTGTTCTATCTGGGCACCTACCCGGTCCTGCGCGTGCTGAGCGCGCTCTCGAGCAAGCTCTTGGCGGTTGCCGGTATCACGAGCTTCACCGAGTCGCCCGTGAAATTCTCCGACGAGGAGCTGCGCCTGATCGTGCAGTCGTCTTACGCCAAGGACGACGACAACCAGCGCGTGAAGCGTGACTTGCTGGAGCGCGTGCTGCGCGCGACGGACCGACCGGTGCGGGCGCTCATGGTGCCGCGCGTCGACATGTACATGCTGTCGCTGACGCAGACGTATGAGTACTGGTTGGAGCAGATCCGCAAGTCGGGCTTCAGCCGCTATCCGGTCAGCGACGATGGCGATCCGGACCGCATCCTCGGCTACGTCTACGTGAAAGACATGTTGCTCGGTCGGGGCCTGCCGAAGGGCGGATTGCGGGCGCTCAAGCGGGACGTGTTGTTCGTGCCGGAGTCGTGTCCGGTTGGCGAGCTGCTCAATCAGTTTCAGAAATCGCGTATCCCGCTTGCCATCGTCGTGGACGAATACGGCGGAACGAGCGGTCTCGTCACGGTCGAAGATGTCGTCGAGGCGTTGGTCGGTGATCTGCAGGATGAGCTCGACGTCGAAGCGCCCGCGATGCAGACACGCGACGACGGCACGATCGTAGTCGATGGAACCTTGCCACTCGGTGATCTCCCGCTCGACGGAATCGATGAAGCCGCGCGCAGCGCTGGCGATACCGTTGGGGGTTACATCATCGCGCAGCTCGGCCGGCTCGCGCATCCGGGTGATCGACTGCGCATCGGTCCGTACGAAGCGACGGTCGAAGACGTGCGTCGCAGGCGCATCGGTCGCGTCGCGCTGCGCGCGCCGACTCCATCGACGTTGCCGCCTGCGGCTGACGACGGCTGACGACTCGCAGCCGTCGGGCGGAGGGCTGACCACCCGCAGCCGTCGGGCGGAGGGCTGATTAGCGGCAACCGCTCGGCGAATCCGTGCGTTCGATCCAGAGCAAGTCCGCGAAGCGCTCGATGCACGCGGGCAGCTCGCCGCTCTTGCGCCGATGGTTCCAGAGCACGCTGGTGGTGATGTCCACAGCGAACCCGATTGGCATCTCCTCGAATGCGAGGTGCGCCGGCAGGCTTGCGAGTTGGCTCGGCGAGCTCTCGTGGCGCGCCAGCGGCTCGAAGAGCGAGTGCGTCAGGCCGCGGTGTGCGTTCCAGGCCAGCGCGAGCACTTCCACGAACGCACCGTGCAGCGGCCGCACGACGACGACCCCCCCGTCGTTCTCGTCGCCCGCGAGCCACGTCTGGGTGCGCAAGGCGGTGTTGAGGCCCTCTTCGCCTGCATGCGACATCGCATCCGCGATCCGGCGCGCCACCTCGGCGTCTTCTTCCACGGTCAGCAACGAAGCCAAGACAGCGGACGCGCCGATGCCTTCACGCACGGCGTCGCTCACGATGGCGTCGATGATCGCCAAGCGGTGACATGTGTCGAGCGCCGTGTACGCGAACGCAAGGCCGCGCGCGGTAGCCGGGTCTTCCACCGCGGAGCACAACAGCGCACCGAAGGCTCCTGCGGGTCCTGCAGCTGTCTTCGCGAGGGGCGGTCGAATGCTGCGATCGGACACCGGCACGGCCCCTTTGTACGTGTCAGACGCGTGACGCGCTACGAAAAACGACGATGCAAAGCGTGTGCTAACAAGGCGCGGGCCGATACCTGTTAGGTCGCGCGGTGTTAGGCGATGGGGCGATGTCGTTGACGTGCGCCCGCACAGCGTGTAACGCCGCGGATCGAGGGGGCGTCGCGAGCTGCTATGCGAGAAGACGAACGGTTCGTCCGTGAATATGAGGGGTTCGTGCGCGGCGTCGCGACGCAGACCCGCGCGCAACTCGGTGTCGACACGCCGCTCGAGGACTTGATCGCGTTCGGTTTCGAGGGGTTGCTCGAGGCGCGCCAGCGCTTCGATGCCAGCAAGGGCGTAGCGTTCAAGTCGTTCGCGTACTACCGCGTGCGCGGCTCCATGCTCGATGGCATCCGGTCCATGGCGCGGTTGCCGCGACGGGCGTATGCCCGGTTGCGTGCTGCCGAGGCCGCGGACGATCTCGCGGAGCCGAGCGCGCAAGGCTTGGCGACTCAACGGCCACCGATCGAAGGCGCACTGCGGGCGATCGACGCCATCTTGGGCAGTGTCGCGGCTGCATACACGGTTGCTGTGTCGGCAGAGGATGCGGAAGCTGGTGCCGGCTCTCCGGAAGAGGCGTTGCTGCGTGAAGAGCGCTCGTCCCGGATGACGACTGCGCTGGCCAAGCTTCCGGAGCGCGAGCAGCGCATGATTCGCGGCCACTACTTCGACGGCAAGCGCTTCGATGAAGTGTCGGCTGAGCTAGGCATCTCCAAGTCGTGGGGCAGTCGGTTGCATGCGCACGCGCTCGATCTCTTGCGCGCAGCGCTCGCCGATGGCGAGCCCGGTTGACGACGCCACGCGACGTGGGTGAGGACCTCCGCGTGAATGTCGCAGCGAAGCCATCGGCTCTCCGCGTGGCTGCGTTCGTTGCGTTCTTCTTGTCGGGTGCGTCGAGTCTGGTATTTCAGACGCTGTGGAGCCGGCTGCTGCAGCATGTGTTCGGTTCCTCGAGTGTGGCGATTTCGTCCGTCGTGAGCGTGTTCATGGCCGGGCTGGGCCTGGGCGCGTACTACTTCGGCAAGCGTGCGGATCGGATTCGCCAGCCGTTGCTGCTGTATGCATGGGCGGAGATCGGTGTTGGTTGTGCTGGCTTGATCATCCCGCTCTTGTTGCGCTCCGATGGTTGGCTTGCGGAGCTGAACTCGGTGCTGCGCGAGACGTTCGGCGCCGGCTCGGCGCTGTTCATCGCGGCCCGCTTTCTGTGCATCGCGCCGCTCTTGATCGTGCCGACGTTCCTGATGGGTTCTACCCTGCCCCTGCTTGCTCGTCACTTCGTGACGCAGCAGAGCTCGGCGCAGCGAGCGAGTCGAGAGGTCGGGCGGCTCTATGCCGTGAACACGGCCGGAGCCGTCGCAGGTGTGTTCGCTTCCAGCTTCGTGCTCTTGCCCAGCTTGGGAGTCCACGCGGCGAACCTCGCAGCGACCTGCACCAACTTCACGCTGGCCGGCCTCGTGCTGCTCATCCGACGCTTCTCGGCTGCGACTCCGGCGCATGCCGTGCCGCCAGCCGTCGACTCGGAGCGAGTCGACCTGCCGGAGAGCCCCGCACTCCCCCGCGCGATGCGCAAAGCAGCGGCGCTCGCATTCGCGTGCTCCGGTTTCGCATCGCTGCTCTACGAAGTCGTCTGGTCGCGAGCGCTCATCGATACCATCGGTGGGTCGCTCTATTCGTTCGCTCTCATCCTCGCCACGTTCCTGAGCGGGATCGCGGGCGGGAGCGCGGCCGCCTCCGTGCTTGCGAACGAACACGGTAGGCCGAGCAGGGTCACATCGTTCGCGGCGGGGGTTCTGTGTGTGCTCGCGGCTGCACCGCTGTGTGCACAGTCCGGGGTGGTTCCTTTCGCTGTCGTCGCGACGCTCGGCAGCGTGTCCGTCGCCATCTGTTCGGCACTGTCGCGCGCCAGCCTCGCACGCTACGCACTGGTCGCGGACGTGGGCGGAGCGCAGTCGTCGTCGCTCGCGCGGATCGAGCGTCGTTTTGCGTTCATCACGCTGGCGTTGCCCGTGCTGCTTGCCGTTCTGATCTGCGTCCACGAGCCCGATCGCCTCACCCGCTCGACGCTCGCGGTAACTGTCGCGATCGACGTGTTGCTGGTGCTTCTGCTCGCGCTGCGAGCCCGACCGTTCCAGCTGCTGATCGCGCTGCAACTCTTCATCGCGGGGGCGACCTTCACGAGCGAGCTGTTCGCGGATCGCCTCTCGCTCACCTTCGCCGGCATGGTCGCGCCGCTCTACCGCGGCCTTGCGGACGAGGTCGGCACGGTGCAGGCGATCATGTGCGCGACCGCCGCCCTGTGCGTGCTGCCGGCTGCGCTCGGCATGGGCGCGGTGTTTCCGATCACCCTGCGTGCATGGAGTGCGGGTGGTGGTCGAATCGCCAACGAAGTCGGCACCGTCTACGCGGGCAACACGCTCGGCTCGATCGCCGGCGCGTGGCTACCCGGTTTCATTCTGATGCCCACGTTCGGCATGCAGACCACGCTGCATCTCGGTCTTGCGGTCAATCTGCTGGTCGCGCTTGGCCTCGTGCTGGTCGCGGCGTTCGTGCTGCGCGCTGCCTCGGCGCCGCCAGCTGCAGGTGAACGCGTCTTCTACTCCGGCTGTGCGGTGATCATTCCCTGGCTCGTGGCAGGCTTGTGCCTCGGTACGCTGCGACCGCCGCCGTTTCTGGCCTGGGACATCTCGAAGATGACGCTCGGCGCGTTCCGCATTTCGCTCGCGCGGGATGTGCTCGACGAAGAGTCCTGGGGGGCGCCGGACCTCGTGTACTACCGCGACGGTTTGTCCACGACGGTGACCGTCGAGCGCTGGGGTCGACACTACTCGCTGAAGAACAACGGCAAGGTCGATGCGAGCAACGGCGACGACATGCCGACCCAGATCATGGTGTCCGCGCTGCCGCTGCTGATGCACAGAAAGCCTGCCAATGAGCTGTCGGTCGCCGTCGTCGGCTTCGGTTCGGGGGTCACCGTCGGCGCGGCGCTGCAGTTTCCGGTGAAGTCGGTGGACGTGGTCGAGCTCGAGCGCTCCACGCTGCAGGCGTCGCGCTTCTTCGCGGACGTGAATCACCTCGCGTACACGAGCCCGCGCTTTCCCTACGTGGAGATGCCGCGGCTCACGGTCTGGAACGACGACGGGCGCAACTTCTTGGCCGCGTCGAAGCGTCGTTACGACGTGATCGTGAGTGAGCCGAGCAACCCGTGGCTGACAGGCGTCTCGGATCTATTCACGCTCGATCACTTCAAGATCGCGAAGAAAAAGCTCGCGAAGGGCGGGATCTACTGCCAGTGGGCGCAGCTGTACGAGCTTGCGCCGGAGAACGTGCGTACCATCTACCGCACGTTCGCCAGCGTGTTCCGGCACGTCGTGGTGTTTTCTGCCGAGGACCTGTCCAGCGATACCATTCTGCTCGGCTCGGATGATCCGCTGCCCCTCGACTTGGAGCGCCTGACGCGCGGGCTCGCCGATGCGCGCGTAGCGCAGGAGCTCGAACGCGCCTACGTGCACGCGCCGTTCGACGTGTTTGCGCGCGTGCTCTTGGCGAACCGCGACGAAGTCATGCGCTTCGCGAATGGTGCGCCGCTCAATACCGACGACAACGCGCGCATCGAGCTTGCTGCGCCGCGCGACTTGATCAGCTTCGAGCGCTACCAGGGATACCTGCAGACCATGTACGCGCCGACCTGGCGCTACGGCCACATCTCGGGCGAGCTGCAAGGCTTCGGCACCGGTGAGCAAGCCTGCGGCAACTACGCAACCCAAGCACTCGCTCTGATTGCGCACGGCCGCAAGCGCGAGGCCAGTGTGTTGCTCGACATCGCCGCACGCGGCCCTCGCTGCGCCGAGCTGGTCGTCGTCGAGCAGATCAGCGTGCTGCTCGCACGCGATCACACGCCTGTGGAAGAGCCGGCACTCGCGTTGGCCGACGCCGAGCTCGCCACCCCCGAGGACACCGCGCACGAGCTGCGCGCGCGTTTGCTCAGCAGCTATAGGGCCGTCGTGCAGGACGTCGCGGCGCACAACTTCCCGTCCGCGGTGCAGAAGCTGGAGCAGGTGCCGGAGCGCATACGCCGTGACCTGGGTGGCGAGTGGGCACTGCTCGAGGGCTACCTGCGCTACGAGACTGCCGAGCCAGACGACGCGATCGAGCGCCTGGAGAGCCTGTTACGCGACCGACCGGAGGCTGCCCGCGCCCACCCCGAGCTGTACTATTTCCTGGCGCGCTCGCACGATGCGCTTATGCACTTCGACAAGGCCGTCCGGAACATGCGGGTCTACGTGGAAGCACACGCATTCGCAGGCAATTCACCTCCGCACTAAGGTGCGGGTGACCTAGCTTTCGGCAGCTAGCGGTGTTGACAATTAAGCCGAATTTGCTAGGTTTCGCGCCCTCGCAGGAGCAGGATTTTCATGGCTACGAAGATCGCCATCAATGGCTTCGGTCGCATCGGTCGCTGCATCGCGCGCGTGCTCTTTGAATCAGGCGCGCGCGCACACGACGATCTCGAGCTCGTCGGGATCAACGACTTAACGGGCGCCGACGTGCTCGCCCACCTGCTCTCGTTCGACAGTGTCCATGGGCGCTTCGCGCCGGGTGGCGTCGCGGTGGAAGAGAAGGACAACGCGCTCGTGATCGGGGGCAAGAAAGTCCCGGTTTTTGCCGAAAAAGACCCCGCCAAGCTGCCTTGGAAAGAGCTCGGCGCGAGTATCGTAATCGAATCCACCGGCCTCTTCACCAGCCGCGAGGGTGCGCAGAAGCACCTCGCTGCCGGTGCCTCTCGCGTGGTGATCAGTGCGCCTGGCGGCGCTGACATCGACGGCACGTTCTGCGTCGGCATCAACATGGACACGTACGATGCGAAGAAGCACATGATCGTATCGAACGCGTCCTGCACGACCAACTGCCTGGCTCCCGTCGCCAAGGTCCTCCACGACAGCTTTGGCATCGTGAAGGGTCACATGGTCACGGTGCACTCGTACACCAACGACCAGCGCGTTCTCGACCTGCCGCACAAGGACCTGCGCCGGGCGCGCGCTGCCGCCCTGAACATGATCCCGACTAGCACGGGCGCCGCGAAGGCCATTGGGCTCGTGCTGCCGGCGCTCAAGGGCAAGCTCGACGGCACCTCGATTCGCGTGCCCACGCCGAACGTTTCGATCGTGTGCCTCACCGCGCATGTCGGTCGCAAGACCACGCGCGACGAAGTGAACCAGGCTCTGGCGGCCGCCGCGAACGGTCCGCTCAAGGGCGTGCTCGGCTACGAGACACGCCCGCTCGTGTCGACCGACTTCATCGGCAACCCGCACTCCTCGATCGTCGATGCGGCGCAGACGCAGGTCGTTGGCGACGATTTGGTCGAAGTTCAGTCCTGGTACGACAACGAGTGGGGCTTCTCGAATCGCATGATCGATCTCGTGCGCTTCATGGCCGCCCGGGGTTGAGAGGCAAGCGCCATGGCCGAGCTCCGCAGCATTCGTGATCTCGCCATCGAAGGCCGCCGCACGTTCATTCGTGTCGACTTCAACGTACCGCTCGAGAACGGCAAGGTCGCAGATCCGACCCGGATCGTGGCCACGCTGGAGACGATCCAACATGCCATGGGGCGTGGTGCCAAGGTCGTGCTGGCGTCGCACGCCGGTCGGCCCAAGGGTAAGCGCAATCCGGCGTACTCGCTGGAGCCGGTCGGACAGCTGCTCGCGGAGCTGCTGCGCTGCGAGGTGCTCCTCACGGACGACTGCGTGAGCGACGCCGCCGTGAAGATCGTGGGTGATCTGCGCGACGGCCAGATTGCCTTGCTCGAGAACCTGCGCTTTCACCCCGGCGAAGAAGCCAACGACGAAGGCTTTGCGCGCGATCTGGCGCGCGTGGCCGACGTGTACGTGAACGACGCGTTCGGTGCTGCGCATCGTGCGCATGCCTCGGTCTCGGCGTTGCCACGCATCGTGCGGGAGCGCGGAATCGGCTTCGTGATGGAGAAGGAAATTGCCGCGCTCGAGAAGCTGCGCACATCGACGGCGCGTCCGTTCGTGGCGGTGCTCGGCGGCGCGAAGGTCAGCGATAAGATCGGCGTGCTCGAAGCCCTGATCGATCGCGTCGACGCGCTCTTGATCGGCGGCGCCATGGCGAACACGTTCCTGGCGGCGCAAGGCCTGTCGCTCGGCAAGAGCTTGGTCGAGCCCGATCGTTTTCCGCTCGCGCGCAGCCTCCTGCAGCGTGCAGCGGCCCGTAACGTGAAGCTGCTCTTGCCCGGAGACCTCGTGGTCGCGGATTCGTTCGAGGCCAGCGCGGGTCGCGTGGTCACCACGAACCTGGTGCCCGACAGCGCGATGGCGCTCGATATCGGTCCGCGTACCGTCGAGGCGTTCCGGCACGAGATCCTGCCCGCCAAGGCGCTGTTCTGGAACGGTCCGATGGGTCTGTTCGAGAAAGAGCCGTTCAGCCACGGCACACTTGGCGTCGCGCACGCGGGCGCCGATTGCGCGGGCTTCACGGTCGTCGGCGGTGGCGACAGCGTCGCCGCCGTGAACCACGCCGGCCTCGTGCCGCGTTACGACCACGTCTCCACGGGTGGCGGCGCCTCGCTCGAGTTCCTCGAAGGGCGACCGATGCCTGGCATCGACGCGGTCAAGTCGTGAACCCTGCCCTGCGGCGGCCGCTGCTCGCGGGCAACTGGAAGATGCACGAGACACTGGCGGAGTCGCGCGCGCTCGCCAACGAGATTCGTGTCCAGCTGACAGCGGGCACGCCGCTGCGGGGCGAGGTCGCGCTCGCTCCCGTGTTCACGGCGCTGAGCACGGTGCGCGATGCGCTCGTGGGCTCGCCGATTCTCCTGGCGGCTCAGGATGCCTACTGGGATGACCAGGGCGCGTTCACGGGCGAAGTCAGCGCCGCGCAGCTCGCCGACGTGGGCTGTAGCTACGTGATCGTCGGTCACTCCGAGCGGCGCCAGCTGTTCGGGGAATCCGACGCGCATGTGAACAAGAAGGCGCGTGCCGTGCTCCGGCATGGGATGGCGCCGATAATTTGTGTCGGTGAGACGCTGACCGAACGGGAGGCCGGTTCGGCCGAGGCGGTGGTCGTACGTCAGCTGGGTGCCGCCCTGGCGAACCTCGACGCCGCGGAGTTCGCCCGCGTGGTCGTGGCGTACGAGCCCGTTTGGGCGATCGGCACCGGCAAGAACGCCGCCCCCAGCGATGCCCAGGAGATGCATGCCCGCATTCGGGCCGTCGCGCAGGCGCAGTTCGGGGCGACGCCGGCTGGGGCCCTCCGAATCTTGTACGGCGGCAGCGTCAAGGCCGACAATGCCGCGCAGCTGCTGGCGCAACCCGACGTAGACGGTGCCCTCGTGGGCGGTGCGGCCCTTGCGGTCGGCTCGTTCTGTGCCATCGTGGCGGCCGCCGGTTAGCCGGGGCTCGGTCACCTACCCACCCGTCTGACGTTCCCCTTCGCCCAGCTCCTTCAGGAAGACTCTCGAACATGATCACGTTCCTCTACACGCTCTACGTCTTGGTCTGCCTGTTCCTGGTTCTGGTGGTGTTGTTGCAGGCGGGTCGCGGCGGCATGGGTTCGGCTTTCGGCGGCGCCGGCAGCCAGACGGTGTTCGGCGGATCGGGCGCGGGCAACTTTCTCACGCGCCTCACGGTCGTGAGCGCGGCGCTCTTCATGCTGCTGTCCGCCACGCTGACGTACGTCTCGTCGAGCGGCGAGAAGTCGCTCGAGAAGGCGACCGAGAAGATTCGCACGCGCGAAGAAGCGCGGCACGCTGCCTCGAAGCAGAGCGCGGAAGCGAAGAAGGCGCCGACCACCCCGGCCGCGCAGAGCACGCCTGAGGGCGCCGCGCCGGCTGCACCGGCGGCTCCCGCCGAGGCCGCTGAACCCGAGGCCCCTGCGGCGCCTGGCATCAACGTCGGCGGCACGCCGATCAAGCTCGAGCGTGTGAATCCGGAGGACGTGCCAGGCTTGCGTAAGAAAGCGACGCCGATCACCGTGACGCCGGCTGCGCCCAGCGCGCCCACCCCGGCTCCGACTCCGGCTCCGACCGCGCCCTGAGGCGTTTCGGCGCTCGGCGCCTTGCCAGGCTCGCTGCCGTGGGTACCTACGGACCATGGCGCTCTTGGTGATTTCACGATGACCGCTCGCGCTACGCCCCATCCGGCAGCGAATCCCGCTTCCAGCGGCCCCGATGCCTCCGCGAACGCGGCTCGTGCGGACGCCGAGCGCGTCGCACGCTCACCCGTGGAGCGTATGGTGGAGCGGTTCGTGGAGCGCGTCGGCGGCCAAGCCCATGCTCGCGCCGTGTTCGGCGACGCAGTGACGCAGGCGGGCGTAACGGTGATCCCGGTCACGCGCGTATTCGGTGGCTTCGGTGGCGGCAGCGGTCCCGACGACAGCGAGCACGGGGTCGGCGCAGGCGGTGGCTTCGCCGCGTTGCCGATTGGTTTCATCGAGATCAAAGCCGGCTCGGCTCACTTTCGGGCGATCGATCCGATTTTTGGGAACCTCGGCGTCTACGGGCTCGTGGCGCGAGCCGTCGGCGGACTTGCTGTGCTCGCCGCCGAGAAGCTCAGCCGCCGCAAGAAGCGGGCGTAATAAGCCTACCTCGGCATTGTGATAGCCACGTTGGCTTCCAGCTGACGCAGCGCCTGCTCCGAATCCTCCGTGTACTTGCGATGGCCGTGCTGCACGGCGAGGTTCAGCACTTCGCGCAGGGTCGCGCGCGCGCTGTCCGTGTCGCCACGCGCCTGATCGACGATCGCCAGCAGGTACTTGCCCTGGATGATGTCCCAGACGTACGCGTGCGACACCGCGTATTCGATGGCCTGCAAGAGGCGCGTGCGCCCTTCCACCGATGAGAAGCGTGTGGCATCGATGAAGCCAAGCACGCGCATGTTCGAGGTCTGCAAGCGCGAGAACCCGTGCTCGGACGCGATCTCGTAACTGCTGCGCAGCGCGGCAAACGCGCGTCGGTAGTCGCCCATGCGCAGGAACGCTTCACCCATGTTGTGCGCGTTGAGAGCGCCTTCGTAGAACAGGCCAGCCTCGCGCGCGAGCTCCACGGCTTTGGCCGCAGCGCGCGCCGTGTTCTCGGGATCCCGTGCGTGGTAGTGGATCTGCGATTCCAAGCGCAGGATCTGTACGTTCGTGAGCGTGTCGCCCTGTTCGTGACCGAGGCGGCGTGCCTGTTCGAGCGTGCGCATGGCGGATTCGTGATCGCTCATGCGTGCGTACGTGAGCGCGAGCGGCATGACGCAGCGGATTTCGGCGGCGCGATCACGGGCCGCGCGCGCCAGCTCGAGCGCTTCGAGCAGCGAGCCGACGGCCTTCTCGAACTCGCCACTGCGCGCGTCCGCATCGGCCTTCGCGATGAAGACCTCGCGGGACAGCTCGTTGTCCGTGAGCCCGCGCGCCACGTGCTGCGCTTGATCGAGCCAGCGCCGACCTTCCTCGATGCGCGACGCGCTGACCAGCATGCGGCCGCGCCACACGCAAAAGCGCGCGACGTACCTGTCCGCGCGGTGACTCTCGGCCGCCTTGAGCGCGCGGTCCATGACCTGCGAGCCGAGCGCCAAGTCGCGCGAGCGAAAGCACAGCTCGGCGATCTCTTCGTAGATGCTGAACATGCGATCGCGATCCGGATCGGCGATCGTGGAGAGCACCTCGATCGCCCGCTGCAGCATGACGATGGCGTCGGCCAGCGCCGACTCGCGCTCGAAGCGACGCGCGGCGCGCACCAGGAACTCGACCGCATCTTGGTGCTGGCCCGCTTCGATGTGATGGCGCGCCAAGCGCTCCGCGAGCTCGTCCTGTCGGTCCGGATACAGCGACACGATCGCGTCGGCGATGGCGGCATGAATCTCGCGCCGCGCCTGCAGCGTGATGCCCTCGACCAACACCTGCTGCACCAAGCCGTGCGCGAACATGTGCTCTTGCGGGCCGAGCCGCAGCACGATGCCTTGCATGTCGTTGCCTTGCAGAGCCTGCGCCACGGTGCGCTCTTCTTCTTCGGCCGCGGCCGCGACGATCTCGTTCGTGAAGCGCTCGCCCGCGATCGCCGCGATCTGCAGCAGGTAGCGCGGTACTGGCCCGAGCCGAGCGATGCGTGAGGCCACGATGCCGCGCAGCGTCTTCGGTACTTCGACGTCCGCGACGGTCGCGTTGAAGCGGACTTGCCCTTCTTCGAAGCGAATCGCGCCCGAATCGGCGAGCGCCTTCAGGTACTCCTCGACGTAGAGCGGGTTGCCGCCGCTCTTGGTCGTGACTTCGCGCAGCAGCTCGAACGGGATCTCATCGGCGCCCAGGCGCGTCGCGGTCAGGCGCGCGATGTCGTCGTCAGTCAGGGGTCCGAGCTTGATCTCTTGGAAGTTCGCGAGGTCAGCCCAGCGTGGACGATGTGGCGGGCGGTAGCTCAGAAACACGGCCACGCGTGCTTCGGACACGGCGCGCAGCATGTCTTCGACGATGCCCTGCGAGTCGGTATCCATGTGCTCGGCACCGTCCCACGCGAAGATCGTCAGGCGGTCTTCGGCGAGCTTGCGAATGATGCGCAGGAGCGCGGCGCGCAACGGACGGTGACTCGAATACTGCCGGCCGCCGGTCTTGAGACCGAGCGCAGCTGCAACGGCACTCTGCTCGACCGAGAGCAAGCCGAGCTCGCGCAGGCGCGTGGTGCGATCACGCAGCAGTGCTTCGGGATCGAACTCGTCCACACCCAGCACGGCCCGCAGCATTTCCTGAATCGCCGACAGCGGTACTTCGCGCATCTGCGGGGTGAGCGTCGCCACGTGCAGGCCGACGTTGTGTCCGGCGAGACCCAAGCGGCGCATCGTCTCGACCATCAAGCGTGACTTGCCTGCGCCGGCATCGCCCGTCAGGCCTACGACGCGTAGCTCGCCCCGGTGAGCGTGCGCCAGCGCTTCGCCGATCACCTTGAGCTCGTCGCGCCGGCCGATGAAACGTCCGTAGGCTTCGGTCAGGCTGCGCTCGCTCGCCAGCAAGAACGCGCCCTCCGACTGCTGTCCCGCTGGCACGAGTCGGAAGCGGTTGCGCAGCGACTTCTCCGCGCCGGGATTCACCAGCACCTGACTCGAGCCGCTCTCGGCGACGAGCTTCTGCGCCGTGCTCACGAAGCGGGTGTAGTGGTCGTCGCGCAGCAGCGTGCCGCCCAAATCGACGAGGACGCGTCCGGCGTTGACGGCGATGGCGACGCTGGTCGAGCGACCTTCCTCGGCCGCAGCCGCGCTGGCGGCTCGCGAGAGTCGCAGCGCGCATGACGCGGCGTTCTCGGTGTCGCGCCCGTCGGGGTTCTGATCGCCGAAGAGCACGAGCAGGGTTTGCTCGGCAGGCTTGGCTGCGCCAGCAGCGTCGGCCGCCTCGTCGCCGGCAGGCTTTGTGGGTTCTTCCACGCGACCGCCGAAGCGCTCGGCCATGTGCGTGATCGTCTTGCGCGGCAGACCATCGTCAGTTGCCATGCGCAGCACTAGAGCCGTGATGTCGCGCCATTCGGTGCGCTCGCGGTGGGGCGTGAGATCGCTTCGCTTCTTCGCGGGGCTCTCGCGCGGCGATTCCCGCTGCGTCTCGCGCGTGACGCGGCGTCCGCGCTCCACGCGCGTGCGCTCCGGCATCTTGTCTTCGAACGCCGTGATGCTCTCGACCTCGAACGCGGCCTTCAGACCTTCGCCGGCGCGCGTGCTGTCGTCGCTCGCGGCGCCGCGTAGCTGTCCGAGAAAATCGGCGAGGTCGCGCGCGCCGAACCGGCGTCCTGCGCTGTACAAGTACTGGATCAGATCCTCGTAGAGATGACCGGCGCTCGGGTAGCGCTTCTCCGGATCGAGCGCCATCGCGGTGCGCAGCACGCGCGCCACTTCTTCCGGTACGTCGCCCACGAGGTTCTCGATCGGCGTGATGTCGCCGGTACGGATGCGCTGCAGCGTGTCGTAGTTCGATGACGCTTGAAACGGGTTCACGCCTGCAAGCGCTTCGTAGAGCAAGACGCCTGCCGAGAAGATGTCCGCGCGAGCGTCCAGCGGCTTGCCCACGATTTGCTCGGGCGCCATGTACGCGTACTTACCCTTGACCACGCCGACGTCGGTCACGGCCTGCGCCATCGTGCGCGCCTTGGCGATTCCGAAGTCGGTGAGCTTGACCTCGCCCTCGTAGCTGAGCAGCACGTTCTGCGGCGAGACGTCGCGGTGCACGATGTTCAGCGGATTGCGTTCGGCATCGCGCCGCCTGTGTGCGTAGTCGAGGCCTTTGGCGAGCTCGCTCACGATGAACACGGCCAGCTCGGGCGTCAGCCGCTTCTGCGAGCGTTGCACGCGCTTGAGCGTGGTCGCGAGGTCCATGCCCGCGACGAACTCCATCGCGATGAAGTAGCTGCCCTGAGCCTGGCCGAGATCGAAGACCTGAACGATGTTCGCGTGCGAGAGCGTGACCGCGATCTTCGCTTCGTTGATGAACATCTCCACGAAGCGCGGGTTCTGGCTGAGCTCAGGCAGGATGCGCTTGATGACGAGGATCTTCTCGAAGCCCTCGACGCCGTGGGCCTTCGCTTTGTACACCTCGGCCATGCCACCTCGAGCGAGCTGCTCGAGGAGCTGGTACTTGCCGTAGAGGACTGGGGTAGTGTCCGTCATCCCGCGTCGCGCAGCACCGCGACGCACCCGCGAATCGCGAGGCGCCGCCAAAACAGGAAGCGGAATGGTAGCCGAAACTCCCGCTCGCGGAATCAAAGAGATCGTGCGATCGGACCCTGTGCCTCGTGCCCTGCAGCTCGGGGCCAATCTCCGCGAATTTGCGGCTTATTCTGCGGCGTTGCTGTCGCCAAACTGGAGTTGATGTAGGTGCGCGTAAACCTGTCCCAGCTCGAGCAGCTGCTGGTGTGTGCCCTGCTCTACAATCTGTCCGCGATGAAACACGATGATGCGGTCGGCCTTCTGGATGGTCGACAGACGATGCGCGATCACGATGGCAGTGCGACCACGCATCAATTCGGAAACCGCAACTTGTAAGCGGGCTTCGGTTTCGCTGTCGATGTTGGCCGTGGCCTCATCGAGGATCATGAACGGGGCGTCGCGGTACAGCGCGCGCGCGAACGCGAGCAGCTGGCGCTCGCCCGCGCTGAAGTTAGCGCCGCGTTCTTCCACGCGCGTGTGGATGCCTTCGGGTCTGCGCTCCACGAGGTCGAGCGCACCGACGCGTGTCAGCGCACCACGTACGCGGGCGTCGTCGACCTCGTTCGGTGAGAAGGCGACGTTTTGGGCCACCGTGCCCGCGAACAGAAACACATCCTGCGGCACGACCGCGAACGAGCGACGCAGCTCGCGGCGAGGCACGCTGCGAATGTCGCGCCCCGCCACGCGGATCGCACCGGCCGTGTTCTCGTAGAGGCGCAGCAGGAGCGAGACGGTGGTGGTCTTGCCGGCGCCGGTTGCACCCACGAGCGCGACGTGTTCTCCGGGCGCGACGTGAAAGCTCACGTCGTGCAGCACGATGTCGTCGCCGCGGTAACTGAAGTCCACGTGATCGAAGTCGATGGCTGGAGTGCCGGCTGCGAGCGCGGGGTTGGGCGCAACTTCCGTGTCGACGGGCTCGACATCTTCGTTCGCCAGGAACGAGAACACCCGCTCCGCTGCTGCCAACGCCGATTGGATGATCGTGTACTTGGTGGACAGGTCGCGAATCGGCACGAAAAATTGCTGGATGTATTGGTAGAACGCGACCACCGTGCCGATGTACGCCGCCTGACGAGCGCTGCCTTCGATCACACCGGCGCGCACGCTCGCATAGAACAACACGAGTGCCACGCAGCACATCGAGACCGACTCGACCACCGAGTAGAGCTGGGCATCGAGCCGAATCGAGCGGTAGTTCGCGACGCGGTACGATTCGTTGATGCGTCGGTATTCCTCGGCGCAGGCAGCTTCGCGGCCGTACGCCTGCACGACCAAGATGCCCTGCACTTGTTCGCTCAAATAGGCGTTGAGCTCCGAGATGCGCGCACGGATCGCGCGGAACGCCTCGCGCGCGCGCTTGCGGATCCAGTTGACCGAGAACGCGAGCGGCGGCAATGCCAGGAAGGTGATCAGGCTCAGGCGCCAGTCGAGCACGAGCATGAAGACGATGATGCCGACCAGGGTGATGATGTCGGCGATTGCCATCACCGCGCCGGATGAGAACAGCTCGGCCAAGGCATCCACGTCGTTGGTGACGCGCGTCAGCACGCGGCCGATCGGAGTGTTGTCGTAGTAGCGAATGCGCATGCGCTGCGCGTGGCGGAATACTTCGCGGCGCAGGTCGACCATGCTGCGTTGACCGGCAAGCTGCATGCAGTAGCTCTCCGCGAAGCCGGCCACGAACTCGGCGAACACAGCACACCCGAAGAACGTGACCATGCGCATCCACAGGGCTTCGTCGTGCTGCACGAGCACGGCATCCAGCGTGTGCTTGATCAAATACGGTTGCAGCAGCGTGGCCAGCGACGAGATCGGGACCAGGGCGAACGACGCCGCGAGCATGACCCAATGCGGACGCAGGTACGGCAGCAAGCGCTTCAGCAGACCGAGGTCGCGCAGCGTGGGCTCGGCCTCGGCGTCTTGCGGGCGCGAGGCGCCCTTGGTGTTCGGGTTCGGAGGCGGTCTGTCCGCTTCGGGTTTGCGCGCGACGTCGTTCATAGCGCGCCGAGCTCCTCTTCGAGACGTTGCCGGGCTGCGAGCTGAGCGTAGAAGCCGCCGCCTCCGACCAGCGTTGCGTGATCGCCTTGCTCCACCACGCGGCCTTGGTCGAGCACTACGATCGAATCGCAGCGCGACGCTGCGGCCACGCGGTGCGTCACGAGAATCACCGTGCGGCCCTTGCTCGCTGCTTCGAGCGCATCGAGGATACGCGCTTCGGTCTTGGCGTCGACCGCGCTCAGCGGGTCGTCCATGATCAGCACGCGCGGCTGAGGCAAGAGCGCACGAGCCAGCGCGATGCGTTGCTTCTGGCCGCCGGACAGCTGGACACCGCGCTCACCCACGACGGTCGCAAAGCCCTCGGGTAGGTCTTCGATCTCGTCGAGCACGGACGCTGCACGAGCGGCCGCGCGAATGCGCTCGATCGCAACCGGGGAATCGGTCTCGGGCAGCGCGTAGCCGATGTTGCGCGCGATCGTGTCGGAGAACAGAAACGGCTCTTGCTGCGCGAAGCCGACGGTGTCGCGCAGGCCGCGGATGCGCAGCTCGGTGAGGTCGTCGCCGTCGAGAAAGACGTGGCCGGTAGGCGTGGGCACGACGCGCGCGAGTAGGCCCGCCAGCGTGCTCTTGCCGCTGCCGGTACGGCCGAGGATCGCGAGCGAGCGATTGGCTGGCGCTGTGAACGTGACGCCGGAGAGCACGCTGCGCTCACCGTACGCGTAGCTCAGGTCCTGCACGCGCAACTCGCCCTCGCCTGCGGGGTTCTCCGCATGCTGCGATTCCTTAATGTCCGGCTCGGCATCGAGGATCTCGCAGACACGTAGGAACGAAGCGCGGCCGCGCTGCAACACGGCCATGATGTAGCCGAGGCCCATGGTCGGCCACTTGAGCGACTCGACGTACGCGAGGAAGGCGACGAGGCCGCCGACGCTGAGCGTTCCCGAACGCACCATCGCCGTGCCGTGAAACAGCACGAGGAACGTTCCGAGCGAGGCGACGCCGACCAAGAGCGGCCACATCACGCCGCGTAGCACGACGAGCGACATGTTCTTCTCGAGCGCTCGCTGGTTGGCGACCTCGAACAGCTGTTCCTGTTCGGCCTCGACACCGAACGCACGCACCAGGCGCACGCCCGCCAGCGACTCCTGTACCCGCGACGACAGCGCGCCCAGAGCTTCTTGCGAGGCTTGGCTGCGGCTGAACATCGCCTTGCCCATGAGCCGTGCGACCAGCACGAGCAGTGGAAACGGCAGCACGGCCCACAGCGTGAGCTCCGGCGACATCGCGAGCATGCAGCCGAGCGCGATCGTGTACGCGAAGATCGAGTTCACGATGTTGAGCACGCCGAAGCCGACCATCACGCGCACCTGCGTGAGATCGTTGATCGCGCGGCTCATGGTCTCGCCGGTCGGGACGCGTTGGAAGAACGAAGGCCCGAGCCGGTGTAGATGCGCGAGCAGGTCGTTACGCAGCTCGTACTCGACGTCACGCCCGACGTTGAACACCCGCGTGCGCGACATGGTGCGGACGACGGCCATGCTGATCGCGAGCGTGGCGACTAGCGCTGCCGTGCGTGCGACCGCGCCGAGACGACCGCCGACCAGCGCATCGATCGCGTCGCGCAGCAGCCAGGGAATGCCCTTGTCGAGCGCGTTGGTCACGAGCAGGAGGCCAATGCCCTGCACGATGCTCGCTCGGTGAGGCCGCAGGTACTCGATGAGGGAACGACGGCTAGTCATCTGGTCATGCGCGCTGCGTCGGGCTCGTCTTCAGCGCGGTCTTCTCCAGACCACGCCACATCTGGTGGGCTTTGCCGGCAGCCTCGGTCTGTCCCAGCGCTTCGTAGAGCCCGGGCATGATGAAGTGCACCTTGGGATGGCTGCGCAGATGCGTGCCCAGCGCGACCTGGAACTGGTTCAGGTCGACGTTCGCGGGCACCACGATCTTGCCGTAGACGAGGCGATGCGGCTCCGGCGCCATGTGGTCGTGCTTGCGCATGTGATCGCCGCTGGCGCAGCGCGCACACAGGTGCTCGACCTTGGCGTGATGCGCGAAGTACAGCGCGTCGTCGGGCAGACCGCGACCGAAAGCAGCTGCATCACCGTCATCCTGCTCGAGCGCCACGAAACGGAAGCGCCGCTCGTCGCCACGACGCAGCACGGTGAGCAGTGGGAAGCGCGGCACGGGCTTGCCGTCGAGTTCGCCGACGCCGATCGGCGTGCCGTCCCAGAGCACGAGATCGCCGAAGTCGACCGACGCGTCGCGATGGGTCGTGCTCTGAACGACGCCGTGGCACGGGCTGGCCGGAGTCACCCACAAAAGCTCGAACAACACCGCGCGATCGAGGTCGGCCTGACCGACGCCATGGCCGGAGCCGACCGTTGCAACCCGTACTTGGACGGGCGGAAGGCCAGCCACGAACGGCATGCCGCTCGCGGAGAGCGTCGCCGGAAACCCGAGCCCACGCAGAGCCGTTTGTGCAGTTTCGCCGCGCCCCAGCGCCGTTGCGCAGATGGCGATGTTCCAGAGGATGCCCTTGCGGTCGCCGAGAGCCGAACTACCAAGCTTTTCGCGTGCACGTTCGAGCGCAGCGAGCGCGTCGGCCCAGGCGTGCGTGGCTTTGTGGAGCAGCGCCAAGTTCCACCACCACTCGCCGTTGTCCTCATCGGTTGCAAGCGCGGCGCGGTACGCCGCGAGCGCGGCGTCGTGGTGGTGCGCAAGCCGCAGCGCATTGGCGCGGCTCATCTGCAGGTAGCCACCGATTGCGGGATCGCCGCTTGCCGCTGGGGGCAACGTCGCGAGACAGCGTTCTGCCAGGTCTGCCGCGAGCTTCGCGGGACCGTCGGCGGGTGGAAGCTCGTCCGGCGCGCGCAGCTCGGCCGCACGAATCAGCGCGTCACAGCCCGCCAGCACCAAGGTTGGGTCGCTGGGCCAGCGGGTAACCACGCGGGCCACCTCGGCAACGAGCCCTGGCCGATTGGGTGTGATGCGCAGCAGTGTGAGCCACGTCAGGGACAGCTCGCGATCCTCCGGGATCCGAGCGGACAGCGGCGTCAGTAGCTCCCACGCCCGCTCGGGCTTCTTCGCCTCCAAGGCACGCGAGATCTCGGCCATGACCGCGGCGCGGTCGGTTTCAGTCCAGGGTTTCGTCTCGTTAAGGCTCATGCGTGGAGCGGGGAGATAGCAGGGATCCGCCCCGCTCGCACACCCGATGAAGACGTGCACATAGGGCCGCGCTTTACGGTGTACAATCCCGATGCATGGTCCCGGCGCGGGCCCATCGGAACTTGGTGCTAGACAAAGGCGCGCAGTGCTCGGAAGGACCGCATACGGCCGCACCGATGTTGGCAAGCGCCGCGTCGCCAACGAAGACGCGTTCCTCGTCGACGACGACCTTGGCTTGTACGTCGTAGCCGACGGCATGGGCGGGCACAGCTCGGGCGAGATCGCGAGCGCCGAGGCGGTGGAGGCGCTGCACGACATGGTGCGGCGCGAACGCGACACGCTGTCTGCGATCGATGGGCTGCCGCGTGAGCTCGGCACGGGTTCCGGCGCCAAGCCCGAGGTCTCGCCTGCGCTGCAGAAAGCGCTGCGCGTGCTGGAGAGCGCCGTGCAGGCTGCGACGTACATGGTGTTCGGCCTCAGCGAAGCCAACCCCGATCAGCGCGGCATGGGCACTACGCTCTCCGCGCTCTTGGTTCGCGGTCCTTTCGCCCTCACCGCCCAGGTCGGAGACAGCCGCGTGTACCTCGTGCGTGACGCGCGTGCCGAGCAGATCACCGAGGATCACACGTTGATCGCGTGGCAGCTCAAGAAGGGTCTGATCACGCCGGACGAAGCGCGCATGTCCCGCCAGAAGAACGTGATCACGCGCGCGGTCGGCTCACGCGACTACGTGCAGGTCGACATGAACTTCGTGTCGGTGCAGCGCGGTGACATGTTCTTGCTCTGCTCGGACGGTCTGCACGGCTACGTCGACGAGCGCGAGATTGCGTCCGTCATGCAGCTGGAACCGGTCGTGGCCACCGAGCGCTTGATCGAGCTCGCCAACCAGCGCGGCGGGCGCGACAACATCACGTCGATTGCCGTGCGGCTGGCTTGACTCGGGCTTGCGCGGGGCATCACGCCCGGCGTGCTCCATCGGGGATGGTCTCGATTGCTTTCGCTGTGACGGGCTGCGTGGCAGGCGCCGGCGGCGGAAACGACGAGCTGCGCGGGATGTTCAAGAAACGCTCGCGCAGATGCAGGAAGATCGTCTGCGTGATGCTCAGGACGGGAACCGCCAAGAGCGCGCCGACCAGGCCCGCGAAGTGCTCGCCGATCAACAGCGCAAACACGACGAGCACCGGATGAACGCGCGCCGAGTCGCCCATGATCTTCGGGTTCAGCACGTTGGCTTCCAGCTGATGCACGCCCACAATCCACGCGAGCACGAGCAATGCTTGCCCTGCACCGCCGAGCAGTGCCACGGCCACCGCGGGAATCGTGCTCAGAATCGAGCCGAAGATCGGAATCAGCGACATGATCGTCGCGAGCACGGTCAAGAACGTCCAGTACTTCAGCCCGAGCAACCAAAAGCCGATGCCCGAGAGCACGCCGTTGATCAGGCAGATGATCAGCTGCCCGCGCACTACGCCTGCCAGGCCCTGATCGATGCGACGCACCAAGTCGTCGAACTCGCCGCGACGATGCGGCATGTACAGCGTGCGAAAGAAATCGAAGATGCGATCACTGGTGATCAGGATGTACGCCGAGATCATCAGCGTCATGACGAGCCCGAAGATGCCGCGCGACAGGGAGATAGCGATACGCCGCGTCGCCACGAACAGCGACACGGCGGAGCGCTCCGTGGAATCGAGCGCGCCACCGAGCGCGTCGTCCAACGCCGAGCGCAGGTCGCCCTTGTTCTGCTCGCGCGGCGGCGCAGGCATGATGCGATACGCGTTGTCGCCGTCGGGCACGACGCGTAGGCCTTGCGGAGGCAGCGCCACTTCGAAGCCGCCATCGCCGCGCGGACGAATCTGAATCGCGTTCGGATCCAAGCGCGGCCCGACCGGCGAGCTTGGACGCGCCTCCTCGGCGACGCGCACCGAGCGCGTCGCCACATCGAGCGGGTCGAGGTAGAGCGCGCTGGTTTCGCGCAAGCGCCGCTCGACCTCGGGGATCCAGCGATTCTTCAGTTCCCGCAGCGTACGCGGCGCTTCGTGTCCGAGGCGCCCGAGCTCCGCGGTGAGACGCGGGATCGAGACGACCACGATCGTCGACAGGCTGCCGAGCAGTCCGACATACAGCGCTACGACGACGACCCAGCGACGCGGATGAATCCCGCGCAGCGATAGCCGCTCGCCGGCTTTCACGATCGGCGAGAGCACGTACGCCAGCACGACCGCGAGCAGGAACGGCAAGAGCACGTCGTGCGCGGCGATCAATACCGCGCCCGCCAGTACGGCGAAGACGATCAAGAACGCACGGCGGCGTCGCTTCGAGCCGGGCCCCGACTCCGGCACGTAGTCACCCTGCTGCGGGGGTGTCGACGTGCGAGGCGGGCTGTCCATGCGTTCTACGATAGCACTGCTGGGCGTTTCAGCCCTTAGAAGTAGCGAATCCGCGTAGGCCGCGCGGAGGTGAACCTCTACGCTGCCTCGCGGATTGCTTGGTGTGCAGGGAAAGCTCTTCAGCTTGCCCCGGCAAAGAGAGCTTTCAGCTCTCTTTGCGTTTCTCGGAGGGCTTTCAGCTCTCCTTGGTCAGCCCTTCGATCTTGCCCTTGAGCACGTCGCCGAGCGTGGCGCCCGACGATCCGCTCGGACCAACGGCCTTCGGACGACCGCTCTCCTCGCGTGCACGCTCCATGAACTTCATGGCTTCGACGTCTTCTTCACGCTCGCTCACGCGGCGCAGAGAAAGCGCGATGCGGCGCTCGTTCGGATCCATCGAGATGATCTCGGCCTTGACGATCTGGCCTTCCTTGAGATGAGCCGGCGGATCGGACGCGATGTCCATCGGCAGCTCCGAGATGTGCACGAGGCCTTCGACGCCGCGCTCGATCTCGACGAACACACCGAACTCCGCGCACGACTTGACGCGCACTTCGAGGATGGTTCCGGTGGGGTAGTTGTCGGGCAGGTGAACCCACGGATCCTCGTAGAGCTGCTTGATGCCCAACGAGACTTTCTTCTCCGCGTGGTTGATCGACAGGATGATCGCTTCGACCTCGTCGCCCTTCTTGTAGAGGTCGGCGGGGTTGTTGATGCGCTGCGTCCAGCTCAAGTCGCTCTTGTGGACCATGCCGTCCACGCCGTCTTCGATGCCGACGAATACGCCGTAGTCGGTCAACGAGCGAACCTTGCCGCGGATGATGTCGCCCGGGTTGTACTTCGAGGCGAACTGGTTCCACGGATCGGCTTGCAGCTGCTTCAACCCGAGGCTGATGCGCTTGGCTTCCGGGTCCACTTCGAGGATCTGGCAGTCGACCACTTGGCCCACTTCCACGACCTTGCTCGGGTGCTTCGGCTTGCCCCAGCTCATCTCGCTGACGTGGATCAGGCCTTCGATGCCCTGTTCCATCTCGACGAATGCGCCGTAGTCCGTGATCGAGACGATCTTGCCGCGGATGCGCTTGCCGATCGGATACGACTCGGTCGCGTGCTCCCACGGATCGTCCATGGTCTGCTTCAAGCCGAGTGAGACGCGCTCGGTCTCGGCATTGTAGCGCAGGACCTTGACCGTGACTTCGTCGCCGATCTTGAAGACCTCGGACGGGTGGTTCACGCGGCCCCAGCTCATGTCCGTGATGTGCAAGAGGCCGTCGATGCCCCCGAGATCCACGAACGCGCCGTACTCGGTGATGTTCTTGATCGTGCCGCGCACGATCATGCCCTCTTCGAGCTTCTGCAGCGTCTGAGCCTTGAGTTCGTTGCGCTCCTTCTCGAGCAGCACGCGACGCGACAGCACGATGTTGCCGCGCTTCTTGTTGAACTTGATGACTTTGAAGTCGAACGTCTGGCCAATCAGCTTGTCCAGGTTGCGCACGGGGCGAAGGTCGACCTGCGAGCCAGGCAAGAACGCTTTCACGCCGCCACGGATCGAAACCTGGAGACCACCCTTCACGCGCGCGGTGATGGTACCGGCGATCAGCTCGTCGCGTTCGCACGCGTCGCTGATCTCGTCCCACACCTTGAGCTTGTCGGCCTTCTCTTTCGAGAGCGCAACCAAGCCTTGATCGTTTTCCTTCGCCTCGATCAGAACGTCGACGCGGTCGCCCGGGTGAACGTTGACCTTGCCACTGGTGTCGATGAACTCGTTCGCCGGAATGACGCCTTCGGATTTGTATCCGATGTCGACGATGACCGTGTCGCGGTTCACCTTGATGACAGTGCCGGAGACGATGTCGCCTTCCTTGAGCGAGTCGGTCTGCTCAAGCGAGGCTTCGAACATTGCCGCAAACGATTCCTCTCCTGTGGTTGTGCCGATAGCGGCTTGTGTACTCGTCATGTGTCTGGGGGACCCTTTAATCTGCCGCGCACGGGAATCGTGAACGGGGTTCGTGTGAGCGGTCGGCAACCGCCCCGATGTGCTGGGAGTGGGCGATTATCCCACGCAGCGATGAACGCAAGGCGCCGAAGCCTTGTTTGGGGGCGGGAACTTAACAGTGGGGTCCGGACCTGTCAATCCAACGTGTCCGCGAACGCGAACCCGGTAACCCCAACGGGTCCGCGAACGCGAACCCGGTAACCCAACAGGTTCGCGTTCGCTCACGCGCCCTTGGCTTGCGCCAACGCGATCAGGTGTTCCACGACCGCGTCGATGTCGAGTTGGGTAGTATCAAGAGTGATGGCGTCATCCGCGGGCTTGAGGGGAGCCACGGCGCGGGTGGAATCCTGCGTGTCGCGCGCACGGATCTCGGCAAGCGTCTTTTCCTGATCGGCGGCGATACCCTTCGACGTCAGATCCTGCACGCGACGACCTGCACGGATGTGATCGCTCGCAGTGAGAAAGACTTTGGCTTCGGCGTCGGGGAACACCACGGTGCCGATGTCCCGCCCTTCGAGCACGACGCCGCCATCGTGGCCCAAGCGCCGCTGCAGGCCGAGCAACGCTGCACGCACCTCGGGGTGCTTGGATACGTCACTCGCGCCCATCGAAATTTCGGGCGTGCGAATTTCGCCGGAGCGATCACGTCCGTCGATGATCAAGCGCGGCGCACCATCGGCGCGCGGCTCGAACGAAAGATCGAGCGTCGCGGTGAGGTTGCCGAGCGCCACGCCGTCCGTCCACGCAATGCCGCGCTCGCGCGCCGCCAGCGCCACGCCGCGATACAGCGCGCCGGTGTCTACGAGCACGAAGCCGAGGCGCTGTGCGAGCTTGAGCGCGACCGTGCTCTTACCGGCTCCAGCGGGTCCGTCGATCGCAATCACCGGGCGGGCGCGTTTCTTCGTCATGCGGTCTCCGCGATGTCCACCTGAGCGCCGAGCTCCCCGAGCGCCGCGAGAAAGCCTGGGTGCACGAGCTCGAGTGCTTCTGCGCCCTGCTCTATCACGGTCTCGGCATCTCGGGTTAGCCCGAGCACGATGGCCGCCATCGCGAGCTCGGCATCGTCCCGAGCGTCGATCGTGTGCGCTGCGCCGTGGGGCGATTCGCCGTGCACGTGCAGGGCGTCATCTCGGCGCTCGACCTGCACGCCCGACGCTGCCAGGAGAGTTTGCAGAGCGGTCCCTTGCGGATCACCGGGCGTGACCAGTGGCAGATCGAACAGCGAGACGGCACGCAGTGTGCCGCGGCCGATGGCGGCCAAGGCGTGGAGCTCCGCGCGTGCGCGAATCATGAGTTCGCCGCCGAGCACGCCGCCGCGCAACGCGCCGTGCTGGACGATCAAGTCAGCAACCGGTTCGCGGCCCGCGGCGTCGCCGCGCGGCAGCACCTGCACGTTGGCGCCCCACGAGCGCAACACGTCGAAGAAGCCGGCGCGCGACGGATTGAGGCCGGCGTGGCCGAGTGCGATGCGACTGCCCGGCGTGAGCAGCGCTGCGGTTGCAAGATACGCGGCGCAGGTGGTGCAGCCTGGCAGCGACACGTCGCGTTGTGCAGGAATGCGCCGATCCCATCCGCTCGGATCGAACTGCAATACGGAACCGACGCGGCGCAGCGGCAAGCCAAGTGAAACGAACAAGCGCTCGGTGTGATCTGCGGATACCAGCGGCTCGGACAGCGTGGTCTCGAGCGGAGAAAACAGGCCGCTGATCAGCACGGCGGTTTTGGCGTCGGCATCGGCCTCGGGTAGCTCGCAGCGCAGGCCCAGCAAGCGCTCGTCGTCGAGCAGCGGGGCGACTGAAATCGGCGGTGTTTCCACGCTTTCGGGCGTGCTGCGACGGCCTGCGATCTGAGCGCCGCGCGCGCGCAGCGGGCCGACAATCTGCGTGACTGGACGGCTCGCGAGACTCGGGTGCACGGTGACGCGCGTGCCGAAGTGCTGACCTGCCAGCAGGCCAGAGCACAGCGCGAGGCTGCTGAACGAACGCTCGCACGCCAAGGGGCCGCTCGGCATGACCAAGCCCGAAAGCCCTACGCCCTGGACCGCTATCGATGTGGGCGAGCCGTCGATCGGCACGCCAAGCGAGGCCAGCGCACGCAGCAGTGGCAACGCCGGCCCAAGCTCACCCGGGGTTTGCAGCTGCGAGCGGCCGTCGCCGAGTGCCGCCATTAGCAGCACGCGCTCTGCAATCTGCAGATCGACGGGTACGCGCACGCTGCCGGAGAGCGGGCGTCCGCCGCGCACGCGCACGAGCCTTTTCTTTGTGTGCGTCACGTTCACGGAGCCGCGGTTTGCTGCGCGGTCGGGCCCGCCGTCGGTGCCGCCACGGGCTGTGCCGTGGCGTTGCAGGCGCCCTCGCCGTCTCCGAGCATGTCGTCCACGCGGCCCTCGAGCTTGCTGAGCGCCGCCGGCAGCAGCGTCAGGTGCAACTGCACGGTCGTGTCGGCCACGTGTACCTGGATTTGGTCCAGCACGTCGGGAAAGCCGGCGAGGCGGGCGAAGACGCCGAGTTGCCAGAGCCAGTCGTTGATCTGCTTCTCGACGGAGTGCGCGTCGTCGATCGTGTGCATCGGACTGGCGCTCGCGAATGTCAGGCCTTCGCGCAGGTCCAGCATCACGCCGCTCGGTACGTCCGCCAGGCTTTCGCCGAGCGCCTTCATGCCAACGTTCGTCAGCTGCTTTTTCAAAATGCGCGCGCCCTCCGAGCCTGGGAGCAGAGCTCCGCAGATCGCTCGCCCTGCGCAGCCAAGTTGGCTGCGCAGCGAGCGGTAGGGCTCGGTGTCGGCGAAGTGGTCGCTGGCGGGCGTGTCGAGGCGATCGAGCACGCGCAGCAGCAGAGCGCTGTCGCCGGCGATCAGCAACCTACCCTCGAGCTGTGTCGCGGACAGGGCTGCGTGCGTGGTCACGTCGAAACGCCCATGCTTCGCGCTGCGGGCCGCGGGGATCGCAGCGCTCGCGGTGGGCGCCGCCACGACGCCACTCTTCCCGCGCTCGAGGAGCGAGAGCCCATGCGGAACGTCGGCGGCCGTGTACTTGCCGGCCAAGATCACGAGGCCTTCGGTCTTGGGTCGTGCTCCGGTGCTAGCCACGATCGCGCGTTGCGTCGTACCGAGCAGCCAATCGAGCTCGTCCGCGGGTGCGCACGCAAAGCGCGTGGCCCAGCCGCGCCACGTCGTGAAATCATGGGCGCGCGTGAACGCAGTGAGGTCGATGTCGGCCAGCGCTTGTGCGTCCGCCGGCACCAGGTCGAGCGCATCCTGCGGCACGGGTGGCGGCGGCGGCGGCGCGTTCACCGCTGTGGCAGCGGGCGCGGTCACGGCCGTGGTCGATGCACACGCGATGGAGAACCAGACACACAGGACGATGCCGAGCAGGCGAAGGCGCGAACGCATGGCGGGATGCTACACCGACTGCGCCGTGGCGGGCATGGTGATACGCACGCGGGCGCGCTGTGCGTCAGCGCTCTTTGGTCCGGGGGTAGCTGCCGAGGACCTTCACGTAGCGACCCGCCGTGCGCAGCTCTTCGACGGCCGCAAGCACGGAGCGATCCGTGATGTGCCCGTCGAGCTCGAGCAGGATCAAGTAGCGGAACTCCCAGCCGCGTGCCGGCCGAGTTTCCAACCGGAAGATGTTGATCTTGCGATCCGCAAAGGGTCGCAGGCAGTCGATCAACACACCCGGTGCGTCGTGCAGAGCGACTACGACGGCGGTGCGATCGTGGCCACTGCGCGGCGGCGAGTCGTTGCCGACAGCGACGTAGCGCGTGTCGAGATCGGCCACGTCTTCGACCGAACGCTCGACCACCGTGAGGCCAGTGAGCTCGGCTGCCACCTCGGTGCCGAGCGCCGCGGCTTCCGGCTCGTCCTTGGCCTTCTGTGCCGCGACCAGGTGGGTGTGCGTGTCGAACAGCACGGCATCTGGAAAATTGCGCGTGAGGTATTTCTCGCAAGCCGCCAGGGCGCTCGGCGCCGCGTAGACCTTCTTCACTGCAGAGCGCTGTCCTGACTTCGAGAGCAGGTGGAACGCGCGACGGATCGGAACCTCGGCGCAGATCTTCACGTCGCTGCGTGCTAGTAGGTTTAGCGTTTGGGTGACCGCGCCGTCGTACGAGGTCTCGAACGGCAAAAGGCCGAACGCAGCGTGGCCGCTGGCGATCTCGTGCAGCAACGCTTCGGCCGACTCCACCGCATGCAAGGTCGCGGAGGCACCGAAGTGCGTGCGCGCCGCAAGGTGGCCGAGGCCACCCTCCTGCCCCGCATACACGACACGAATCGGTGAGAGCAGGCTCGCGCACGCCGAGAGCACCTCGCGCATCACGGGTGGCACGGCGTCCTTGGGGAACACGCTCACGTGCTCGAGCACACGCCCGATCACGTCGCTATCGCGCGGCAGCGTGAAGTAACCGGTGGGTTCGCGGCGGCGCAGCTCGGCCAGGTCAGAAACGGCTTTCGCGCGGGCTGACAGGGCGTCCGCCAGAGCTTGATCCGCAGCCAGCGCGGCTTCACGAATCTTGTCGAACTCATGTTTCGCGTCGCTCATCACTGTGAATGTACACCTGCCAGCCTGCGGCGCCAGCGGTCTCTGCTTGGCTGATCGGCAGAGCGTCGGCGCTAGGGGGCCGACTAGCCCGAGCTCTTCGGGGGCAAGAGCGCTTTTAGTCGTGATAACGCGAGCAAGGCGTCGAGCGGCGTCATGCGATCGAGATCGAGCTCGCGCAGCGTGGCATCGCAAGCGGACTCCGTCGTCACGACGCGCGGTGCGAATATGTCGAGCTGGCGAGCGTTGTGCGCGCTGCCATCGCCGAGCTTGCTGTGCACGTACGGCGCGTCGCTGCTGCCGGTCTCCAGCTCGTTCAGGATCGTGCGCGCGCGTGCCAGCACGATCTCTGGCACACCGGCCAAGCGCGCCACTGCAACGCCGTAGCTGCGGTTGGCAGCGCCGGCCACGAGCTGGTGCAAGAACACGACGCGCTCGCCGTGCTCGCGCGCTGCTACGTTGAAGTTCACGACACCTGGGCGCAGCTCCGCGAGCTCGCACAGCTCGTGGTAGTGCGTGGCGAAGAGCGCGCGACAGCCGATCGCGTCGTGCAGGTGCTCCGCGACGGCCCACGCGATGGCGAGTCCATCGTAGGTGCTCGTGCCGCGACCGATCTCGTCGAGGATCACCAGCGAGCGCTGGGTTGCGCCGCGCAGGATGTTCGCGGTCTCGTGCATCTCGACCATGAACGTGCTCTGGCCACCGGCCAAGTTGTCGCTCGCGCCGACGCGCGTGTAGATGCGATCGACCACACCGACGCGCGCGCTCTTCGCGGGCACGAACGAGCCCGCTTGCGCGAGTAACACTGCAAGCGCGACCTGACGCATGGTCGTCGACTTGCCCGCCATGTTCGGGCCCGTGATGATCATCAAGCGCGCCGCGTCCACGGACAACGCCACGTCGTTCGGCACGAAGCTGCCACGCGCGATCATCTGCTCGACGATGGGATGCCGTGCCTCGACCAAGTCCAGCGTCAGCGACGAGGTCACCTCAGGCCGCACGTAGTCGTGGCGATGCGCGATCTCGGCGAGCGCTGCGTGTACGTCGATTTCGGCGAGCTGCTGGGCGAGCTTGCGCAGGCGCGACGCCTGCGCGCCCACGCGCGTTCGCAGCTCGAGGAACAGCTCGGCTTCGAGCGCGCGCGAACGCTCGTCGGCGTTCAGGATCTTGGCGGCGACGGTATCCAGATCTTCCGTGGTGAAGCGCTCGCCATTCGCCACCGTTTGCTTGCGTCGGTAGTCCTCCGGCACCTGGCCGGACTTGGAGCGCGTGATCTCGATGTAGTACCCGAAGACGCGCGTGTAGCGGATGCGCAGCGAGTTGATGCCTGTGCGCGCGCGCTCGCGCTCCTCGAGACGGAGGATTACGTCCTTGCTCGATGTGCTCAACTCGCGCAGCTCGGCGATGCGCGGGTCGTAGTCGTCACGAAAAATGCCGCCTTGGTTTTGTACGAACGGCAGGTCATCGGCGAGCGCGTGCGCGAGCGTGTCGCGCAGATCGGTCGCGGTGTCGTCCGGCGCGAGCTTGTGCAGGACGCCGTCGGTCAGCGGCTGGCCGCGTTCCCGTAACATGCGGGCGATGTCGGCTGCGCGTGTCAGGCTCTCGCGGATCGCACCGAGGTCGCGCGGTGTCGCGACTGCCAGCGAGGCTCGGGTCGCCAGCCGCTCGAGGTCGCCGACCTGCGCGAGCTCGGTGCGCAGCGTATCCCGCAACACGGCATCCGCGACGAAGGCCTCCACGCAGTCGTGACGTCGGCGGATCGG
>JADGRF010000067.1 GCA_017881055.1 Sandaracinaceae bacterium | reverse complement strand
CGCTCCGCGCGTGGCGGTGACCGACCGACCGGCCTCTCAGCCCGTGCTCGTGGTCGACGACGAAGCGTCCGTTCGCACGGTCGTGCGCAAGATGCTGGAGCGCGCCGGCTACACCGTACACGTCGCGGCCAGCGGACGCGAAGCGCTCGACCTGCTCGCAGACCGAGCGCTGCGCGAGAGCGTGTCGCTGGTGCTGCTCGATCTATCGATGCCGGGCATGTCCGGTGATGCGGTGCATCGGGAGCTACGCACGCTAGCCCCGGGCTTGAAAGTGGTCTATTTCAGCGGTCATCCGCTCGACGTCGGCAACGACGCCGCAGGCGTGATTCAAAAGCCGGCCACCTATGACGAGCTGGTGCAAAGCGTGCGCGCGATTCTGGAAGATCGTTCTTGAGTTTCACTGACGGGGTCGGGCGCGGGTCGTCGCGCTCGCCGCTCGTGGCAATGGCGTCAGTGGCCCGCGCCAGACGGGGGCTGGTAACCGCGTGTGCAAAGGCTTGGGGCGTGGTGCTTGGCGCGTCCGCTGGCCGTTGTGCACTTCCACGCCCGGCTGTGCGCGTCGACCCACGCCCGCCCCCTCACGTCATCGCGAGCCGCGATCTCCGCCCGCCACCCTTGATGTGGACTGGCGAACGACGTCGGCGTCACTTCCGGTCACGAACGCCTTAGCAGCTGATTGCAGCTGACAGATGTCGAAGAGCGAGTGGCGCTGGGATGGGCGGCAGAGGGGTCGCGGAGGCAGTGACGCGCACAGCCGGGCGTGGAAGTGCACAACGCGTGCGGACGCACCACGCTTACTGCATCAGCCCAACCGACAACGGCTCACAGCCCTCGGCCAGCGCGGGCCGCTGACGCCATTGCCACGAGCGGCGAGCACGACACTGCCTCCGCGACCCCGTCAAGCAAGCCGACCTTCCCAGCACCCGAGTGACACCGATCCCGTCAAGCAAGCCGACCTCCCAGCACCCGAGCGAGCTACTACTTCTTGGCGGTCTTTTCCTTCTTCTTGGCCTTCTTTTCCTTCACGGTCAGCTTCGCCTTGTTCGTCGTCGCCTTCTTCTCTTGTCCCTTAGCCATCGTCGAGTCCTTAGTTAAGTTGCCGAGCAACACGGACGTGATGTCCGCGCCGCCAGCATAAAACAAAACGCGATCGAGCAGAACTTCTACGTATCCTGCAGGCGTCGGGGGAGATCCTTCTCGTGGCTTGCTGACGGGGTCGTGCGCGGGTCGTCGTGCTCGCCGCTCGTGGCAACGGCGTCAGCGGCCCGCGCCGGACGGGGGCTGGTAACCGTTCGTGCAGAGGCTTGCGGCGTGGTGCTTGGCGCGTCCGCCAGCCGTTGTGCACTTCCACGCTCGGCTGTGCGCGTCGACCCGCGCCCGCCCCCTCCCATCACCCAAGCTGCGATCTCCCGCGCCACCCTTGGTGTGGACTGGCGAACAACGTCGGCGTCGCTCCCGACCCCAAACGCCTTGGCAACTGGTTGCAGCTGACATCCATCCACCGTCCCGAAGCGAATGGCGCTGGGATGGGCGGCGCAGGGGTCGGTGAGGCAGTGACGCGCACAGCCGGGCGTGGAAGTGCTGCACGCTTTGCGGACGCACCACGCTTGCGGCATCAGCCCCACCGACAACGGCCCACAGCCCTCGGCCCGCGCGGACCACCAACGCCATTGCCACGAGCGGCGAGCACGACACTGCCTCACCGGCACCGTTCAGCAAGCCGACATCCCAGCACCCGAGCGACTAGCGATGCAGGCGGCTCAGACGGCCTGCGTCGGCCAAGTACTGCTCGTAGGTCATGCCGAGATCGAAGTATGTGCCGTCCGGGCCAAGCTCGAGAATGCGATTCGCCAGCGACTCCACGAACTTCACGTCGTGACAGGCGAACACCATCGAGCCTTCGTACTGGAGCAGGCCGTTGTTCAGCGCGGTGATCGACTCGAGGTCCAAGTGGTTGGTCGGTCCGTCCATCACCAGGCAGTTCGGATCCTGCAGCATCATGCGCGCGAACATGCAGCGCACCTTCTCGCCGCCGGACAGCACGTTCGCGCTCTTCTTGGCCTCGTCGCCGCTGAACAACATGCGCCCGAGAAAGCCACGCACGAAGTTCTCGTCCGGGATCTTCGAGTACTGCCGCAGCCAGTCGACCAGGTTCAGCGAGGTCTGAAAGAACTGCGTGTTGTCCTTCGGATAGTACGCGAGCTCGACCGAGCGACCCCAGGTGATTTCACCCTTGTCCGGCTGCGCCGCGCCACCGAGCACCTCGAGCAGCGCGCTCACCGCGCGGTCGTCGCCGACCACCGCGATCCGCTCGCCCTTGCCCATGGTGAGCCGCAGATCCTTGAACAGCACCGTGCCCTCGACGGTCTTGGACAGGCCTTCGGCGCGCATCACGTCCTTGCCCAGCTCTTTCTGAGGCTTGAACATAATGTACGGGTACTTGCGCGACGACGGACGAATGTCGTCCAGCTCGATCTTGTCGAGCAACGTGCGGCGCGAGCTGGCCTGACGCGACTTGGACGCGTTCGCGCTGAAGCGCGCGATGAACGTCTTCAGCTCTTTGATCTGGTCTTCCTTCTTGCGATTCGAGTCCTGCTTCTGACGCAGCGCAAGCTGGCTCGTCTCGTACCAGAACGTGTAGTTGCCCGAGTAGAGCTGGACCTTCTGGTAGTCGACGTCGGCAATGTGCGTGCAGACGCGATCCAAGAAGTGACGGTCATGCGAGACCACGATCACCGTGTTCTTGAACTGCAACAGAAACTCTTCGAGCCACAGGATCGAGTCGACGTCCAAGTGGTTGGTCGGCTCGTCGAGCAGCAGAATGTCCGGGTCGCCGAACAGCGCTTGCGCGAGCAACACGCGCACCTTCTCACCGTCGGACAGATCCTTCACGAGATTCGCGTGTCGGTCCGCGCCGATACCGAGCGCACCGAGCAGCGCCGCCGCGTTCGCCTCGGCATCCCAGCCGCCGAGGTCGCTGAACTCCGTCTCGAGCTCCGCCGCACGCAGCCCGTCTTCGTCGCTGAAGTCGGGCTTGGCGTACAGTGCATCCTTCTCGGTCATCAGCGCGTGCAAGCGCGAGTGGCCCATGATCACGGTCTGCAGCGCGGTCACTTCGTCGTACGCGAAATGATCCTGACGCAGCGTGCTGATGCGCATGCCCGGCGGCACGATCACCTGCCCAGACGTAGGCTCCTGGGCGCCGGACAAGCAGCGCAGAAATGTCGATTTTCCCGCGCCGTTGGCGCCGATCAACCCGTAGCAGTTACCGGGCGTGAACTTGGCATCCACGTTCTCGAAGAGGATCCGGGCGCCGAACTGCAAGGTGAGCTTGTCGGTAGAAATCATGGGATTTGCAGCGCTGCGTGTAGCGGTCCCCGAGCCAACTGGCAAGCCGACCCCGCCCGCAAAGCGCAGTTTTGCCTCGTGGAGCGCTCGGGTGCTGGGATGGTCGGCTTCTCGAACGGGGGCGGGCAGGCAGTGACGTGCTCGCCGCTCGTGGCAATGGCGTCAGTGGCCCGCGCTGACCGAGGGCTGTGAGCCGTTGTCGGTTGGGCTGATGCCGTAAGCATGGTGCGTCCGCTTGCCTTGTGCACTTCCACGCCCGGCTGTGCGCGTCACTGCCTGCCCGCCCCCTCCGCCGCCCATCCCGGCGCCACTCGCTCTCTGACTACTGTCAGCTGAAACAAGTCGCCAACGTATTCGAGGTCGGGGGCGACGCGAGGTCGGTCACCAGTCCACCAAGGGCGATGAGGAAGATCCTGCTAGCGCTGACGCGAGGGGGCGTGCGTGGGTCGACGCGCACAGCCGGGCGTGGAAGTGCACAAGGCAAGCGGACGCGCCAAGCACTACGCCACAAGCCTTCGCGCAGGCCGTTAACAGCCCCCGTCCAGCGCGGACCACCAACGCCATTGCCACGAGCGGCGAGCACGACGACCCACGCACGCCCCCGTCAGCAAACCCCAAGCAGGATCTTACTCAGTGACCGCAGTGCGTTTGCAGTCGTAGGTCACGTCGATCGGCGTCGGGTATGCGAGCACTTCGAAGTCGCTGGCCTTGATGCCGTACAGCGAGTGCGAATCGAGACCGACGTCGGACCACTTCACCGTGCCCAGCGTGTCGTTCTGGCCCAGCAGCGGAACGTTGCCGCCATCGGCCATGTACATGCCGTACGTCTGCAGCGCCCTGGCTACGACTTGGGCGGCCGAGCTGAGGTTGGCCATGCCCGCATACGGTGTCTTCAGCCGCAGGTGCGCGCCATACGGCATCGACGTCATCGGCCCCGTCGTGTTGGTCCCGTGCGTCGCGGGCGGCACGTACTTCTTCGTGCGGATCATGTCGTTCGGAAGCACAAAACGAATCGCGTGCTTGATCTCGCCAGCCTTTACTTCTTCGGCCGTGAACAACAGCGGCGCAATCGGAAACCCAGCGGCGTCGGCGCTCGTGCACTGATCGCCGCGACCGTGATCATCGTAGACTTTCGACGTGTCCCAGAGCGCGAGACAGCCCGCGTAGAACGCACCCCCGGCGTCGATCGTGGAGTGGTACAGCTCGTACAAGCGGTGCTCGCTGCGCGAGACGAACAGCATGTGGCAGTCGTCGCCGGCAGCGAAGCCGGAGCACTGGTACCCGCGGAGCGGGTTCGTCAGGTCGCTGTTCATGCCCTCGGTGCCTTCGACGGCGCCGTTGTTCGGCACCGGCACGGAGACCATGTCGCAGTCCGGATCCGCGTGAAAGCCCGTGTCCCCGGTCTGAAACGTGCGCTTCATCGTGCCCGCAGGCACTTCGACCGCCATCAACGAAAAGTCGATCTGGAACACGTGGTCTTTGCCACCCCAGCCGTCGCCACCGTGCGACACCATCCACGCGGTGATCGCGTCGGAGTCCGACGCTTTCGGAAACTGCGTCGTGTCGTGCACGTCGGTGGACCATGCCGAGTTCGCGGGAAAGTACAACCCGTTCTGCTGCGTGGCCTGGCGCATCATCGGACCGTCGCCGACCACGCTGCCCGCACCGCCGCTGCCAGCTGCATCCGCACCGCCGCTGCCCGCGTTGCCCGCGCCTGCGCTGCCGCTGCCCGCAGCACCGCTACCGGCCGCAGCACCACCGTTACCGGCGCCACCGCCGTTGCCTGCCGCATTCGCGCCAGCTGCACCGCCGCTGTTGCCCGCCCCACCGTTCGCACCGGACGTGTTGGACTTCGTGCTGCTGCATGCGCTGGCGCCGAGCAGAACCAGGAGCAGGGTGGTCAGCGTCATCGAACCGTGAGTGCGCATGAAGATCTCCTCGCAGTGTGGGCGGAGCGAGCCGCGAGCAGTCTAACCCGGCTCCGGCTCCAATTGACAACCTGCACACCCGCACACACTTCAAACTGTCAACGACCCGCAGGTGCGCGCAGAAACCACGGAGAGCGCGCCACGTGCTTGCGTTGCTCGAGCGTGAGCTTCTGCGCCACCTGCACGAACGCGCTGTGCATCTGCGCCTGCATCTGCGCGCTCTGCGTGCGCAGCTCGGCGAGCGCACCGCTAAAGCGCTGCGTATCGAACGGCTCGGCCTCCAGCGCATCGGTCACATGGGCGCGCGCCGCAACCACCGCATCGCGCTGCGCGCGCAGCGCCGCACGCTGACCTTTCACCAGCTGCTCGATCTCCGGCCCCACATCGGCGAGTCCGACGCGCTGCAGTAAGCCGTGCGGCCCCAGCTCCAACCCGTGCGCCATGGGCCCATCGCGCATGCCGTGCAGCTTGTGTCGCATCGTGATGCCATAGCCGATAAAGAAGCAATTCAAGCCCGCCGAGATCGCGAGGGCCAACGAGAGTCGCTTGATCGAAGAGCTTTCCATGTCAGAGATCTTCCCCAGGATTATTCGCGAAGGCGACGCTGGCCACGTCGTCCCAGCCGTCGTCGCTGCTGTCGCCGGACGTGCTGGTGGCACCGGTCGTCTGGTCACTGGTCCACACGCCGCTCAGCACGCCCAGCATGCCGGCCAGCGCGCCGCCCGCCACCATCTGCCAAACACGTAAACCGAATAGCGAGCGCACGCTCTGTCGTCCGGCGCCGCGTGCCTCGCGAATCGGGATCTCCGCCACGCGCGCCTGCAATGCAGCTGACGTGCTCTGCACCGGAGCGTGCTCGAGCAGCGCATCGAGCGCGAGCTCCGCCGCTACCAGCTGCGTCGCCTCCGCGTCGCGCGCGAGAAATTCCTGGGCCGCGTCGCGCTCCGCGTCGGGCCAGCGTGCGGGCTCTCCGCCGTACGCCTCCAGCAACGCCGCGACGCGCTCGCGTGTCATGGCAGTCTTCGCTCGATCGCTCATGGGCCCTCTCCTTCTACACGCGCGAGGCCCGCGAGCGCGTCCCGCAAGGCACGCCGCCCGCGTCCAAGCAGCGACTCGAGCGCTTCCACGCTCAGCTCCAGCACCTGCGCGGCCTCGATGTTACCCAGGCCTTCATAGTGCACCAACGCAATCGCCGCGCGCTGGCGCTCCGGCAACGCAGCCAGCGCGCGCGCCACTTCTTCGGCCAATTCCTTGCGCGCGAGCAGATCGTTCGGCCGATCGCCGCTGCTGGTGCGCGCGGGCACGTCGTCGTCGCTGCGGAGGTCGCGGCGCTTGCGCAGGCGATCGATGCAGCCGTTGTGCGCGATGGTGTACAGCCACGTGCTCGGCTTCGCGCGCGGCTCGAAGCGCACTGCCTCGCGCCAGACTTGCAAGAACACGTCCTGCGCCACGTCTTCGGCCTCCGTCGCATCGCCGAGCAAGCGCGCCGAGAAGCGCACGACGCGATCCAAGTAGCGACCCGAGAACGCTCGGTACGCCGCGCTATCGCCGCGACCGATGCGCGCCAGAAGCTCGAGATCCGTCACGTCGGCGATGGGCTCGGTCAAGGGAGTCAGCGTTCCCGTCGGCTGGCCCGCGCGCGTTGCGCGAGCCAGCCAAACGCGAGGCAGGATGTCAGCAAACGCGTGCATCAGCCATGGTCCGGAGCGGTGCCTTGATCGCCCTTGCACTCATGATGATGGCCGCGTCCATGACCACGACCATGACCACCCTGGAAACCATTCGCCAGCTCGTCGCGCGTCAGGACACCGTCTTTGTTCGTGTCCATCTTCGCGAAGTGCTCGTCGAAGCGTGCCTGCATGCTCGCTTGCAGCTCGGCCTTGCTGACCTTGCCGTCGTTGTTCGCGTCCATCTTCGTGAAGTGTTCCGCGAAGTGGCGACCGGGACTGTGCTGAGCGTCCGGCGCGGGCGCACCGGTACCGGCGGCCGCAGGGGCCTCGGCGAGCGCGAGCGACACACCACACAGCAAACCGACGATCGAAATACCAAGCAGCTTTTTCATGATGTCTGTCTCCTCGTAACGGGTTCACCTATCCAACGTGCGAGCCCGGCGATTCCGTCGCGCGATCGACCGAGCGGGCCGTTTCCGCGAAATCCCACGAATTCTTGAGATCTTCCTGCGGTGTATGGCCGAGTCGGCTGGTGTAGAGTCCCGCCGTCTTGACCGGCACAGGCTAGGTGCACGAAGGAGCTCGCGATGGCTGAAAAACCTCTACGACCGCGCGTGGTCGACCCCGACCACGACTTTGATTTTGCCAAGTTCGGCGCTGGCGGAAGCGGCGGCGGTGGCTTCGGAGGCGGTGGCGGTGGCGGCGATTTCCTCGGTGACGCAGGCCGACGCTTTCTGGGCTTCCTAGGTTCCAGCTTCTGGTTCGTGCTGTTCGTCGTGCTGGCGCTGATCGCCGCATTCACGAGCTACTACCAAGTCGAGCCTGAAGAAGTCGCGCTCGTCACGCGCTTTGGCCGCTACGCCTACAGCGCGGGGCCTGGTCCGCACGCGAAGATCCCGTTCGGGGTCGATCGCGTGATCAAGGTGCCGATCCAGCGCCAGCTCAAAGAAGAGTTCGGCTTTCGCACCGCGCGTGCCGGCGTGCGCACCGAGTACGAGCGCAACGAAGACAGCGAGAAAGAAGCGCGCATGCTGACCGGCGATCTGAACGTCGCCGACGTCGAGTGGATCGTGCAGTACAAGATCAAGAACCCGTACCAGTACGTGTACACGATGCGCGACGTGCGCGGCTCATTGCGCGATGTCAGCGAAGCCGTAATGCGCAAAGTCGTCGGCGATCGCAGCGTGACCGAGGTGCTCACCGTGGGCCGTGAGCAGATCCAGTCGACCGCCAAGGACGAGCTGCAGAAGCTGTGCAACCGCTATCAAATGGGCATCGAGGTGCTGCAGCTGGTGCTGCAGGACGTGAACCCGCCCGAGGCGGTGCGCGAGTCGTTCAACGAGGTCAACCAGGCGATTCAAGAGCGCGAGCGCTCGATCAACCAAGCCTGGGCCAGCTACAACTCGGTGGTTCCCGAGGCCCAAGGTAAAGCCCAGCAAGAGCTGCAGTCCGCCGAGGGCTACGCCACCGAGCGCGTGAACAACGCGCACGGTGACGTGCAGCGCTTCGTCGCGCTGCAGACCGAATACGAGAAGGCGCCAGCAGTCACGCGCTCGCGCTTGTATCTCGAGACGATGGCCAAGGTGCTGCCGAACGCGCGGCGCCGCATCTTCATCGACGACAAGGTGAAGGGCGTGCTGCCCATGTTCTCGCTGTCCGAAGGAGGCAAGCCATGAGCGCGCGCGCAATCATGCTGCTGGTCGTGCTCGGCGCCGCGCTGCTCGTAGTGCAGAGCGGCATCTACACCGTGGCCGAGAACGAGCAGGTGCTGGTCACCGAGTTCGGCAAGATCGTGGGCGACAAGATCCGCGTACCCGGTCTGCACTGGAAGGCGCCGTTCGTCCAAGAGGTTCACAGCTTGGACAAACGCTGGCTGGAGTGGGATGGCTCGGCCAATCAGATCCCGACCCGCGACAAGAAGTACATCTGGATCGACGCGTTCGCGCGCTGGCGCATCAGCGACCCGATCAAGTTCTACAAGCGTCTGCACGACGAGCAGAGCGCGCAGTCGCGCCTCGACGACATCATCGACGGCGAGATCCGCAACGTGATCGCCAACCACGACCTAATCGATATCGTGCGCACCAGCGCCCGCGCGTTCGAGCGCGGCGACGAAGTGGACGACGGCCAGACCGACGAGACCGCGTTCAAGCCCTCGCTCGGCCGCGAGCAGATCGCAGCGCTGGTGCTCTCGAAGGCGCAGTCGGTCATGCCCGAGTACGGCGTCGAGCTGGAAGATGTGAAGTTCCGCCGCATCAACTACGTGGACAGCGTTCAGCAGAAGGTGTTCGAGCGCATGATCTCGGAGCGCAAGCGCATCGCCGAGCGCTACCGCTCGGAAGGCCAGGGCAAGCGCGCCGAGATCGAAGGTAAGGTCGAGCGCGAGCTCTTGCGTATTCGCTCCGAGGCGTACAAGACCGCGGAAGAGACGCGCGGCAAGGCAGACGCCGAAGCGGCGAACATCTACGCCGCCGCGTACAACAAAGATCCCGAGCTCTACACGTTCTTGAAGTCGCTCGAGACCTACAAGACCGTGATCGACGGCAAGACCGACATCGTGCTCTCCACCGATGCTCCACTCTTGAAGTACCTGCGCCAAGAGCACTGACCAAGGGAGCGCCCACGCCATGACGACTGCCGATCAAGAAGCCGCGAAGAACGAAGCGCATCGGCTCGAGATGATCGCGCTGAAGGAAAAGCAGGACGCCGAGGTCCGCTCGCGCAAGGAGAAGAAGGGCCTGCTGATCGTCAACACCGGCGACGGCAAGGGCAAGAGCACGGCCGGCTTCGGCCTCGCGATGCGCGCCGCGGGTCACGGCTTTCGCGTCGCGGTCGTGCAGTTCACCAAAGGCTCATGGAAGACCGGTGAGGCCGAGGCGTTCAAGCGCTTCCCCGAGATCGATCACTTCATCGTGGGCGACGGCTTCACCTGGGACACGCAAAACCGCGAGGAAGACATGCGGCGCGCGCGCGACGGCTTCGCGCTGGCAACGAAGCTGATCGACGAGTGCCGCAGCGAGACGCCAAAGTACAAGCTGATCGTGCTCGATGAGCTGAACATCATCACGCGCTACGAGTACTTGCCGATCGACCTCGTCGTGAACACGCTCGCGAACAAGCCGCCAGAGCTCCACATCTGCGTGACCGGCCGCGACGCCAACGCCGCGCTGATCGACCTCGCCGACACCGTGACCGAGATGCGCGTGATCAAGCACGCATATGAAGCGGGCATACGCGCCCAGCGCGGCGTGGAGTTTTAACTCAGTGCGTCGGGATCGGCGCCGTCATGAACTTGATCGTGTCGCTCTCGTGGTAGAGCACGACCAGCACGTCGTCGCCGGCAGCGGCATCGATCGCGACCTTGCGAAGCAGCGTGGTGCAGTCCGACACGGTCTGCCGATCGTAGACGCCTAGCTCGAAGTGCCCCGCGTCCACGGAGAACACATCGGAGACCGAGGTCGAGTCGGTGGTGAAGCAAGGCTTGCCGACCACGGCCAGCGCCGGCACGAACGTGCCGCCGAGATCAAACAGGTTCCACGAGATGTGCAGGTTCGCCTTCGCCGCATCGCCACGCTTCAGCGTGGTCTCGTCGAGCGTCTCGTACTGCAGGTTGGTGCCGTGATCGGTGGGCGACAGGATCAACGTCGCGTATTGATCGGCCGCGTTGAGGTCGCTCACGTCGATGCGTGCGCGATCGGCAGCCGGCGCAGGTACGACCACGCCGGGTTGTTCCCGTCCGGCATCTCGCCCTTCGGCAGGATCACGAACGTCGGCGTGTGCGTGACCTGGTTGAGCGCGACGTCGAAGTAGTCGCTGACCATGCCGTAGGTCAGATCGTGTGCGCGCGCCACCGGCTTCCACTGCGCATTCTGGTCGAACGCATCGAATGCCTTCGGCATCGGCACGATGCTCGCGAGGCGCACGTGCACGACGGGTAGCGCAGCTCCACCTGTGCCCGCGACGCCGCCGCTGCCAGCAGCACCGCTCCCACCCGCGCCGCCCGTGCCCGCCGTTGCACCTGACACGCCGCCGCTGCCGCTTGCACCCGCTCCCGCGCCGCCGCCAGCACCCGCGCCTCCACCGGCGCCGCTGTCATCACCTCAGCCAGTCACGCTCGCCAGCGCGAGCAGGGTTGCAACTGCCACGAATCGACTCACGCTCGGGCCTCTACGCATCGTGGTTCTCCCGGGCTGGCCCGCTCAGCGCTTCTTCTTGGCAGCCTTCTTCTTCGCAGGCTTGGCGGCCTTCTTGGCAGCCTTCTTCTTCGTGGGCTTGGCAGCCTTGCCCGGAGCCCAAACACCGAGCATCGCGCCCGCCGGGTCGATGAAGATGCCGATCGTACCCATCTCGCCGATGTCCATCGTGGGCAGCGCGACCTTGCCGCCGTTCTTCTCGACCTTGGCCAGCATCTTGGTCACGTTCGCGACCTCGACGTACGGCAGCCACGTAACCGGAGCACCCGGCATCGGCTGCGCCTGCATGCCGCCACCGGGCTGCTTGCCCGTCGCGATCATGGTGTACACGGGGCCGTCGCCCATCGGCATGTCGGTCAGCTTCCAGTCGAAGAGCTTCTTGTAGAACTTCTTGGCGGCGCCGAGATCGGTGGTCGTCAGCTCGATGTGTGCAAAGGGATTCGACATGGTGCGTTTCCTATCACAGCTCGATCACGCCGTCGAACACGTGGCGCGCCGGACCGGTCATGCGCAGGCGCTCACCCGCAGCGCCGACCAGGATCTGCAGCGGCCCGCCGGGTAGTCGCACTTCGATCGGCTGATCACGCTGCGCTCGGCCCGTCTCCACCGCGGCCACTGCACACGCGCACGCGCCCGTGCCGCACGCTTCGGTGAAGCCCACGCCGCGTTCCCAGACCGCGAGCTCGATCGTCTGCGGCGCGACCACGCGCGCAAAGCCGATGTTCGCTGCGCGCGGAAAACGCGCATGTTTCTCCAAGAGCGGCCCGAGCGTGCGACGTGCCTCGCCGATGTCGTCGAACGTGACGCCGTGCGGGTTGCCCATGGACACGCACGTCAGGCGCACGCTGCGACCACCCGCATCGAACCCCTGCTCGATCACTCGCGCGTCAGCTGCATCCGCGATCACCGGAACGCTGGACGGTGTAAGGCTCGGCGCACGCATCGTGACTTCTACCTGAATTTCCCGCGCACCTACTGCAAGCGTGCTCACCACGCAGCGATGCGGACCCGCGTCGGTCGCCACATCGAAAGCAAGTTCCTTCACCACGCCCGTGCGCACCAAGTGCAGCGCCACGCAGCGAATCCCGTTGCCGCACATCTCGGGTCGCGAGCCATCGGCGTTGATCACGCGCATCGAAGGCGCGCCCGGGCCCACGATCAGCACACCATCGGCGCCTACGCCACGATGCCGATCGCAGATCGCTACCGCGTACTCTTCCGCACGCGCGAGCTCACCGGACTTGATGTCGATCACGACGAAGTCGTTGCCGAGACCTTCGTACTTGGAGAACGACAGGCGCATCGGCCTTAAATACCACCGCTCGAAGCTCAGCGCACGATCACGCGCGCGCCCGGGTTCTTCGCGGTCGAAAGGATGGCGTAGTAGCCGCTGGGCAGCGTGGGCGCGAGCAGCTCGAACACGGTCCGGGCATCGCGCGGCGAGAGGTTCACGCAGCCGTGGCTGTGCTTTTCGCCGAAGCGGTCGTGCCAGAACGCGGCGTGCAGCGCGACCGACTCGTGGAAGAACATGACCCAGGGCACCGACTCGATCGAGTAGTTGTGCACGGCGTCTTCGTTCTCGGTGTCGTTCATGTCCGAGGTCGCCAGCTTCGCCCAAATCCGAAACTCACCCTTGGGCGTCTCGGTCATGGGCGACGGAAGGCCCGTCGAGACGAGCGTCGCGAAGATCGGCTTTGCGCCTTCGTAGACCACCAGCGTCTGGCGCTCGGTGTCCACGTCGACCCAACGTTCGGCCTTTGTCACGTCCTTCGGTGCCGCCGTCAGCTGCGGATGCACGACGCGCGGCTTCTGTTTCAGCTTGGCCTTGGTGCCAGGCGCGTCGCGCAGCTTGAGCTCCACGCCATCGAGCTTGCCGTCGGTGATCGTCACGCCCGCGAAGTCGCTGACCGGTCGCGTACGCAGCGACTCGTCCATCACGTAATAGCCGTGCGCCGTGCGCGAAAAACCCACGCCTCCGTAGCGCAGGCGCTCGGCCAGCACCACGCCGAAGTCCTGCCCGAGCACGATAGCGAACTCGTCGGCTTCGGAGTCGCTCGGCCGCGCGTAGCCGCCCGTGCCATCGGACACCACGAACGCGTAGTCGTGCGGCAGAAGCGCGCCAGCTGGAACAGGCGGCTGCGCGACGCCGCTCGGCGGCAAGTCCGACCACTTCAGCTTCTGCTCGCAGACGAAGGCTTCGTCACCCACTTGCACGAAACGAAAGTCACCGCAGCCCACGCCATGCACGCGCGTCACGATCGCCAGGCGCGTGCCGATCGCCACGGTGCCGCGATGCGCGCCGTGCTCGTCGGCCGCAACGTACACGACGGTGCTGTCGTCGGTTACCTCTCCGGAGTGCACCGTCTCGGGCAGCGGCAGCTCTTCGGCATGAGCAGCCCGCGCAGAGAGCAGACACGCGCAGCCGAGCACCACGCATGCCAGCGCGAGCGCGGCGCGGCCGACTACGCGTGCGCGCGTCAGCTTCGCCTTCGCGGTCGTCGTCACGCTACGCACGATCCTCGCGCAGCGCGTTGATCGCAGCGGCGTAGTCTTGGTGTCCGTAGACGGCCGAGCCCGCGACCAGCACGTCGGCGCCGGCGTCCATCACCTTGTGCGCGATGCCGGGCTTCACGCCGCCATCCACTTCGAGATCGATGATGTGACCGCTCACGTCGATCATCTTGCGCAGCGCCACGAGCTTCTGCAAGGCGGCGGGGATGAACGCTTGACCGCCGAAGCCGGGGTTCACGCTCATCACGAGCACGAGATCGGTCAGATCGAGCACGTAGCGCAGAACGTCTTCCGGCGTATGCGGATTCAACGACACGCCGGCTTTCTTTCCGAGCGCGCGGATCTGCTGCAGCGTGCGATGCAGATGCGTGCAGGCTTCGACATGCACCGTGATCACGTCGGCGCCCGCCTTCGCGAAGTCTTCCACGTAGCGCTCGGGCTCGACGATCATCAGATGCACGTCGACGACTTGGCGTGCACTGCTGCTCGCCACGGCGCGCGCATCCACCACCTTGCGCACGGCATCGACCACCAGCGGGCCGATGGTGATGTTCGGTACGAAGCGACCGTCCATCACGTCCACGTGCACCCACTCGGCGCCGGCATCGCCGATGGCGCGAATCTCCTCGCCCAGGCGCGCGAAATCAGCTGACAGAATCGACGGTGCGATACGAACGGGTCTTGGGGAGCGTGGCACGGCGGCAGTCAAGCGCCACAGGGCACGCCTGTCAACCCGATCCCCGACTCACGAGGTCACGCGAGCACGCGGTTCAGCGCACACGTCGTCACATCCATGCGCGTGCGTGGCGAATGTTGTAGAGCGCGTGCGCATGCGTGCGTGATATCCCCCGATCAAGCTGCATCGCTTGACGACCACCGGTTGGCATGTCCACAATCGAGGCCCCGCGCAGTCGTGCAGCGATTCCCAATTGCCAGCAGACTGCTTTCGTTAAGCGTTCTGGGACCTTTGCAGCCCGCTCGCGTTCGATGGTCGATGGGTCGATGGGTCGATGGCCGCTGATCACAAGTACCGCGTCATCAAGCGCCTCGAAGCCGGCGGCATGGCCGAGGTGTACTTGGGCGAAGCCTCGAGCGTCGAGGGCTTCAAGAAGCGCGTCGCGATCAAGCGCGTCCTGCCGCACCTCGCCCAGAACGAGAACTTCATCCAAATGTTTCTGGATGAAGCACGCCTCTCCGCGCGCCTGAGCCACGCCAACATCGTCTCGGTCTTCGACATCAGCGCCAGGGAAGACACGTTCTTCCTGATCATGGAGTTCGTCGATGGCGCGAATCTCAAGAAAATTCTAGAAACTCTTCACAAGCGCGGCCAGCGCTTCCCGCTGCCTGAAGCGCTCTCTATGTGTGTGGAGGCGTGCCGCGGACTGGCCTACGCACACGAGCTGCACGACGAGAACGACAAACCCCTCGGCATCGTGCATCGGGACATTTCGCCGCCCAACATCATGATCACCCGCCGCGGCGAGGTGAAAGTCGCCGACTTCGGCCTGGCCAAGGCCGGCACGCAGATCAGCCAGACCGACCCCGGCGTCGTGAAAGGCAAGTTCAGCTACCTGTCGCCCGAAGCGGCAAACGGCAAAGAGGTCGACGCGCGCGCGGACATCTTCTCGCTCGGCATCGTGCTCTGGGAAATGCTCGCCGGTCGCCGCCTGTTCCTAGGCGAGACCGACTACGCCACCGTCAAGCTGATCCAGGCCGCCAACATCCCGCGCCTGGCGCCGCTCAACAACCAGATCGACGAGCAGTTCGAAGAGATCCTGCTCAAGGCCCTGACGCGCGATCCGAACGATCGCTACCAGAGCGCGCAAGAGTTCGGCGACGCGCTCACCGGCTACCTGTTCGCGCGCCAGCTCAAGGTCTCGAGCTACGACATCGCGAACCTGGTGAACGCCGCGCTGGCCGAAGACCCGCTGCCCACCAAGAACGACTCCTCGCTGATCGACCGCTTGATTCAAGAAGAGCTCGACGAGAGCGTAGGCCTGCGCAGCAAGGCGCAAGCCATGCCCGGGCCCTCGACCGTCGCCGTCGACTCCCGCCCCGGCGAAATGGAAGACCCCGCGAGCTGGTTCCAAAACGACTCCGTGGCGCCGCCGAAGCCGACCTCGAGCGGTGCGGCTGCCCCTGCAGCCAACGGCGTCAGCGCAGCGCAGCGTGCCGGCTGGCGCGAATCCGGCGTTTCGCTGCCCGCAGTGCGTGGCGACGACGACTCGAACGCCAGCACCGGCCCGGGTCTGTTCTCGGATGCCCCCCCAGGCGGTGGAACGTCCGAAGAGCCCGAAGAACTCGACGCCGAAGCCATGATGTCGGTAGCACCGGCGCCGCCGTCAGCGGCAGCCGTGCAGCCATCAGCTGCAGGCAAGCTGGCACCGCCGCCGAAGTCCAAAGCATCGCCCGGCATGTACGTGGTGGTGGCCGCAGTGCTGGCCGTAGTCGCCGTGGCAATCGCGCTGCTCAATCACCACTGAGATCCTTCTGGGGGTCGATTGACGGGGGCGGGCGCGGGTCGTCGTGCTCGCCGCTCGTGGCGATGGCGTCAGTGGCCCGCGTGGGACGGGGGCTGTTAACGGTTTGTGCAAAGGCTTGCGGCGTGGTGCTTGGCGCGTCCGCCGGCCTTGTGCACTTCCACGCCCGGCT
>JADGRF010000066.1 GCA_017881055.1 Sandaracinaceae bacterium | reverse complement strand
TTGCCGCCAGCGCGCCGTACTTGAACGACGGTCGCGCCAAGACGCTGGACGAGCTGCTCACGCGCTACAACAAGCAAAACCGTCACGGGGACACGCGCTCGCTCTCGGCTGACGAGCGTCATGACCTCATCGCGTTCCTCCGCTCGCTATGAACCTCGCGTTCGTCACGATCAGTCGCTACGCAGGTTGGCTCGCGCTGGGCCTCTTGCTGTGCGCGCTGTGCGTGACACCGCTGACTCGTCTGATCGCGGACGACGCGCGCGGACGGCGCCTGGGGCGCATGCGCCGTGCGCTCGGCATTGCCGCGGCTTGCGCAGCGCTCGCGCATTCGGCCTTCGCGCTGACGGTGCTTGGCGTCTCCCCGCGCTTGGTCTGGAGCTGGTCGCATCTGCGTGCGGGTGCTGCTGCGAGCGCGATCCTGCTCTTGCTGCTCGTCACGTCGTTTCCACGCCTGGTACGTGCGTTGCACCTGCATGCCTGGAAGGAGCTGCATCGCTTGGTGTACGTCGCGGCGCTGCTCGCACTGCTGCACATCTTGCTCTCGCCGTTCGCACCGCGCCTGCCCGCGCTGCTCGTGTTCGGGTGCACCCTATGTTTTGGCCTGGCGCGGTTTCTGCCACGCCGTGAACCGTGACGACTCACGCGTCACACGAGCGCAGCGAGGCCCGATGCACGGCAGAGCTCTTCTTCGACGCGCGCGTAGTCGGCCGGCGCGTTGAGGCTCGCGAGCACCGAATAGAAACCAAAGTGCAGGCGGTTCATGAACAGCATGCCCTCGGGTAGCGGCACGAAGCTCTTGTCCTTCGAGAACAGCGACTCCTTCACTGCCATCACGCTCTGCACCATGTGCGCGACGAACGGGCGCGTGATCAGGAACGGCGAGCCGAACAGCGGCTCGAAGCTGTGCCGTGAGTGCTCGAGCGCTACGCGTTCGTAGTCGCCGCCGTGCGAGCCGAGGAGGGCGATGGTGTGGCGCTTGAAGTCGGCCTCGTCGTGGCGGCGCGCGGCACGATGCATGGCGCGTGCGTGACTGTGGCGCGGCTCGGGAATCGGCTGCACGCAGCCGAAGTCGAGGAACGTGATACTGCCGTCCGGATGAAACAGGTAGTTGCCCGGGTGCGGATCGGCGTTGAACACGCCGCCGACCAGGTTGCCGCGGAACACGAAGCGCCACAGCACCTCGGCAAACTGCGTGCGCAGCAGCTCTGGTTGCGCCGCAGCCCACTCGATGGTTTCGCCGCGCACCAGCTCGCTCGTCAGCACGCGCCTACTGGAGCGCTCGGCGATCACCTCGGGAATGTGAATGGTCGGATCGCTCGCGTGGATCTGCGTGAACTGCCGCTGCTGCTGAGCTTCGCGCGTGTAGTCGAGCTCTTCGCGAAAGCGCGCGGCGATCTCGTCCAAGAAGCGCTTGCTGTCGAGCGCGCGCGGCCCGAACGCTGACACCAGACCCTCGACGACGCTGGCATTCTCGAGGTCGCTCTCGATCGCGTGATCGATGCCGGGGTGCTGCACTTTGACGGCGACCTCGCGGCCGTTCTCGAGTCGCGCGCGATGCACCTGACCGATCGACGCGCTGGCAAAGGGCTCGGCGTCCCACTCGACGAACAGGCGATCGATCGGCCCACCGAGCTCGGTCTCGACCACCGCGCGCACTGCAGCTGACGAGCTCTTCGGTGCGGCGGCGCGCAGACCGCGCAACGCTTTCTCGTAGGTATCGCGTTGCGCCTCCGGGATGATGCCGTCGACGTAGCTCGCCATCTGCCCGACTTTGGCGGCAAGCCCGCGCATGTTGCCGAGGATGCGCGCGGCTTCTTCGGCAGCGCCCTGCGAGTCACGCGACAGCATCATGCTAGCGCCCGTTCGCAAGCCGACGCGCGCCAAGCCCGTCAGGCGTGCGAGGCGCCCGAGCGGCACTTTCTTCCCGTCTGCGCTCACCTCACCAGGGTAGCTGCTCGCCGCTCGCGTGCCAAAACGTTCCCGAGGTGCCGAGCGAAAGCTCTGTGATGCGCTCGATCAGCAGGCGCGCTGAAGCAGCGGCTGTGACTTGTCCGTGTCCGGCTGTCATGTCGGTCTGCACGAAACCGGGATGCAGAATCGCAACGGCGATCCCTCGTGGACGCAGGTCGTGCGCGAGCGAGACACCGGCCGCGTTGAGCGCAGCCTTGGACATGCGATAGCCGTAGTACCCGCCGGAGCTGTTGTCGCCGATCGAGCCCATGCGGCTCGTGATGAGCGCGATCTTCGAGCCGCTCACGAGGTTCTTCGAGATGCTCTGGACGGTGAACAGCGTACCGACGGAGTTGATCTCCAGTTGCTCCCGCACTGTCTCGATGTTCAGCGTGTCGAACGAGTCGGCGACCAACACGCCCGCGTTGCAGATCAGCCAGTCGATCGAGGTACCGGACAAGCGCTTGGCGAGCGCGGTCAGCGTGGCAGGCGCGCTCACGTCCACGCCGGCCTCGATGCGCAGCGTGGGGCCTGCGAGCTTGTCGAGCTTCGGACTGGACGCGCGGCACGCCGCGATCACGTGGTGACCGCGCTCGAGCAACTCGTGACACAGCGCAAGGCCGATTCCGCGATTGGCACCCGTGACGAGAGATGTAGGCATGAGCGATCACCTAAGGGCGTACCCGTGTGCTGGCAAGTGTCGCGGCTCACTGCGCCGCGATATAGTCCAATCTCTACACGCTCCACGGGCAGGAGCGCTCTTGAAGAGGATGGCGCATGAAGAACTTCGTTGGAATCGTCGTGTTGTGCGCGGCCGCGGGCTGCGCGAGCACGACCGCGCAGAGCGGCAGCACGCTGGCCGGACCCGAAGAGCAGAAGTCGCTCGAGACGTACGTGCGCGGGATCTTCGCGCAGATGGATAGAGACGACTTCAGCACGCTCGAGAACAGCATGTGCGAACAAGCCGTCGTGTTCGACGCGGACGAAAACGGGAAGCCCGTGACGGCGCGCGGCAAAGCGGACGTGACTGCGCTGCTCGAGCGCTACAAGCAGGCGTTCGGCGGCCCGGGCGTGAGCGCGCAGAGCACGATCAACCGCATCGACTGCCGCGTCGACGACGGCAGCTACTGCACGCTCGAATTCGATCAGTCGGTGACCATCAACGGTCAAGCACAAGCCCCGATGAAGCTACGCGCGACGCTGATCGCGAAGCGTCACGGCGACCGCTGGATCTGGACCCACTGGCACGCCTCGCTACGCGAGCTTGCCGGGCTGATGGCCGCGCCACCCGCACCGGAGCCGCCCGCACCGACCTCGTCAGCTGCGTCCGCGCCCGCACCGCAGGCTCCGGCCGGCCCACCCCCTGCACCCGCTGCACCCGCGCACCAAGCTCACCACAAGAAATAAACAGTGACGGATGGGCCGCGAGCCGCGAGCGAGGCGCCTTCGGTTCCGAGGAGCGCGCGCAGCGTACTTCCTGTACGTGAGCACGCACCGCAGAACCGGCTTGGGGCTCTGAGCCCCAAGCCCAAACCAAGCGGCGGATCGCGAAGTGGATCGCGGCCCAGGCGTCGCTGTTTAGCAGCGCTTGATGATCGCGTCGGCAAACTGCTCGGTGCCGAGCTGGCCACCGAGGTCGCGCGTGCGCTCGCCGGCTTCGAGCGCGCCGTCGTAGGCGGCGCGAATCTTCTTGGCCGCGTCGCGGCAGCGCTCGTCGCCGCGCGTGTCCGCGATGTGGTTGAGCAGCATGGCGGCGCTCATCAGCAGCGCGAGCGGATTGGCGATACCCTGCCCGGCGATATCCGGCGCCGAGCCGTGCACGGCTTCGAACACCGCGTCGGTGTCGCCGATGTTCGCGCCGGGCGTGACGCCGAGGCCGCCGACCAAGCCGGCGCACAGGTCCGAGACCAGATCGCCGTACAGGTTCTCGCACAAGAGCATGTCGAAGCGCGTGGGGTCTTGCACCAGGCGCATGAACGCGGCGTCGATGATCATCTCGTCGTACGCGGCCTTCGGGAACTCGGCGTTGTGCACCTTGCGCGCTTCATCGAGGAACATGCCGTCGGTCAGCTTCATGATGTTCGCCTTGTGGAACACCGTGAGCTTCTTGCGGTTGCGATGCTCGAGATAGCGAAAAGCGAACTGCGCGATGCGCTTACATGCCGGACGCGTGGCGACCTTCATCGAGGTCACCACGTCATCGGTGATCACGCTCTCCACGCCGCTGTACAAGCCTTCGGTGTTCTCGCGGATGATCACCAAGTCGACGTTCTCGAAACGCGTCTTGATGCCAGGTATGTTGCGCACGGGGCGCACCGCGGCATACAAGTTCAGCGACTTGCGCAGCGCGACGTTCACCGAGCGATAGCCGCTGCCGATCGGCGTGGTGCACGGGCCCTTGAGCGCGAGGTGATGCTCGCGGATTGCAGCTAACGTCTCCGTCGGCAAGACTTCTTTGTGCCCTTGCGCGAGCGCGCTCTCGCCCGCGCTGCACTCGGTGTAGCGCAGCGGTGCGCCGACGGCTTCGAGCACGCGCCGCGTGGCGCGCATCACCTCAGGACCGATGCCGTCTCCGGCTACCAACACGACGTCGTGAAGTTTTTGTTGCGCTAGCGTGGCCACGTTTCACCTCGCGCGCATGATCGTCCCGTGCGGCGTTCAATGCAAGGTGATGATCGGCGATCGCGCGCGCCACACACGCAGTCAGACGCTTGGCCGTGGGCAGATGCAGAAACTCGTTGGGGCCGTGCGCGTTCGACTGCGGGCCGAGCACGCCGGTGATCAAGAACTGCGCCTTCGGATAGCTCGCGCCGAGCATGGCCATGAACGGGATCGAGCCGCCCTCACCCATGAAGCACGCATCCTTCCCGAAACATGCACGTGACGAAGCCGAAAGAGATGCGCCGAGCCATGGTGCGAGCGCCGGAGCGTTCCAGCCGGCAGACGCCTTCTCGCTCTCGAAGCGCACCTGCGCCCCGTACGGCTTTTCGCGTTCGAGCGCGCGCGTGACGGCCTTGGTAGCACGGTCGGCGTCGCACGTCGGTGGCACGCGGATCGAGAGCTTGAGCGCGGTGCGCGGGCGCAGCACGTTGCCAGCGTCCTGCATCGCGGGAATGCCGGCCACGCCAGTCACCGAGAGCGTCGGACGAAACGTGCGGTTCAAGATCAGCTCGGTTACATCCTTGTGCATCGGGCGCATGCCTTTGACCCACGGAAACGTCGTGAACACGCGACGCCCGAGCACGCGCGCGGTGGCTTTCGCTTCGGCGACGCGGCCCTTCGGCACGGGCGCATGCAGCTCACGCAGCTTCAGCTTACCGGTGCGCTCGTCCTCGATGCGGGAGAGCAAGCTGCGCACGATCCGAAAGCTCGACGCCACGATGCCACTGGCATCGCCCGAGTGCACGGCTTCGTCGAGCACGTCGACTACCAGGTTCCCCGTCACCAGCCCGCGCAACGACGTGGTGCTCCATAGGCGCTCGTAGTCGCCACAGCCCGAGTCCAAGCACACGACGAAGCTCACGTCGCCGATCCGCTCGTGCAGGTGCGCGATGTACGCCGGTAGATCGGGGCTGCCGGACTCTTCACCCGCTTCGATCAGCACCACGCAGCGCGCATGCGGAATGCCGGCCTTTTGCAGCGCCTCGATCGCTGCAAGCGAAGCGAACGCCGCATAGCCGTCGTCGGCGCCGCCGCGACCGTACAACCGATCGCCTTCCAGCACCGGCTGCCAGGGCGAGAGCCCCTCGCGCCAGCCACCGAGCTCCGGCTGCTTGTCCAGGTGCCCGTACAAGAGCACGGTCTCGCCGCGGCTGTCCGCGGCACCCGGGATCTCCATGAATAGCAGCGGCGTACAGCCCGGCAGCTGCACACGCTCGACCGTGAGCCCGGCGATCGCGCGCGCGCGACACCAGTCCTCGACCAGCTGCACCGCGCGCAGCATGTGTCCATGCTCCTGCCACTGCGGATCGAACAGCTGCGACTTGTTCGGGATCCGGATGTAGTCCGAGAGCGCCGCGACGATCGACGCGTCCCAAACGCCATCGATGTACGGAGCCAGCTGGTCGTAGTTCGCGCGCATGCGACTACGATACGAAGTCGGCGCTAGTCAGTCGACGGTAAACACGCCGCACGGGAACTTGGCGTCGACCAAGGCGTCCTTGGTGGCCATCAGCTTTTTGCACGCCGCGCCCTGCAAGCGAATGTGGCGTGGGTCGGCGAGGATGAAGCCGTCTTTGCCGTTGCACGCAAGCGCTTCGCCATTGAGCGTGACCGATCCGTCGCACAGCTTCGCGCTCTGGATCACGCCGTTGAGCGCGACGTCGCAGCCGACGGCGCCGCCCGTGATCAGCTGCAGGTTCGCCTCCAGCTCCTCGGGCGTGCCCGGCTCGTACAGCGGCGCATCCATGCCCGCGGTCGCGCTAACACCCAGGTTCGCCAGCTGCTGCAGGTGATCGTGGAACTGCCCGCTCGCGTCGGCGAGGCTGATGATGTAGGTCTTCACGCCCTTGCTCACGCCCTTGGTGATCGCGTCGATCGAGGGCTGGTAGTTCGTGCGTGAGTCGTTGCACGAGTTGGGCTCGCCGTCGGTCGCGAGAATCACGATCTGCGGGCCGCCCGTGGTATCGAGACCGGGCGCGGCGATCATGTTGTCGTAGACCCAGTCGAGCGCGGGGCCGGTCGGCGTGAACATGCCGGGCTGCACCATCGGCAGCGAGTTGCTGATGGCTTGCAGGTTGTTGATCACGGGCTGAACTGGCGTGGCCGGGATCGGGCACCTCGGCTGCGTGCCGAACACGACCACACCGAACTCCACGAGGCCCGCGAGCTTGGTCACGACGCCTTTCTGCGGATCGATCAGCGCGTTGCGCACAGCCGCCCAGCGGCCCTTCGGGTTGGCGAAGCAGCCCGTCGCGGACATCGCGCCGTTGGCAGGATAGTCCGTGGACATGCTGCACGAGCCGTCGAGCACCAGGATCACGCGCGGGGTGACGCGGCTCGCACGCACGAGGCCATCGCTGCAGCTGCCGGGAGAATTGCCGGTCGCGGTATCGCCCGCACCACCGCTACTGCCACTGCCGGCGGTCGCGGAGCCCCCCTTGCCGTTGCTCGGCGCGTTGCCAAAGCCGCCGTCCGGGCTGGTGGTCACCTTCGACGAGCAGCCGAGCGCGAGAACCAGCGCGTTGACGAGCAAGAGGCTCGCGATGTTGAAAGCGCGTGCGTGCATTCCGCCCTCCGTGCTGCGCACACGCGCGCGCGTTCGTGCGAGCGAGCGGGCGAGCCACGACTTGTCGTAAGACTAGCAGAGCTGCGCCGCGCGAACGATGTCCCACATCAAGGCACGAGCGAGCGCTTGATCTGCAGCGCTTTCTTGAGCTCGAGGCGCGAAGCGCGGCGCAAGCCCGCTTCGTGATAGCGTCTGCGCTCTTCGTCGGTCTCGGGAATGACCGGCGGCACGGGGCGAGGCTTGCCGCTCGGATCGATCGCGACGAACGTGAGGTAGCACGTCGCCACGTGCACGCGCAGGCCCGAGTTCGGGTCCTCGCTCTCGAGCCGCGCGCCGACCTCCATCGAGGTCGTGCCGGTGAAGTTCACGCTCGAGAAGATGCACACATGCTGGCCGAGCTTCACCGGCGCGACGAATTGCAGTGCATCGATGCTGGCCGTGACGCACACGCCGCCGGCATGGCGCGCCGACGAGATGGAGCCCGCGATGTCGACCCACGCCATGAGCTGGCCGCCGAACATCGTGCCGAGCTGGTTGGTGTGGCTGGGGAGAACGATCTCGGTCATCTCGCAGCGCGAATCGCGCACGGGACGGCCGTTTTCAGCAACGTTGGTCATGGAGGACCCAAAACGTCACGCGCCGCGTCGCCTGCGTCAAGCAGGCTCGCGGCGCGCGGAGGATGGGCCGGAGAGTTCTTTGCCCGTCTTTAGACGATGACGCGGCGACGGGCGGTCAGCACGGCGATCACGCCAGCGAGCAGCACGAGCGCCGCGCCGCCGGCCTTCGGATCGAGCTCCGGAATGGCCGTCAGGGAGGCGCTGCCGAGCACGCCGAGCGCGTGAGCCTGGGTCGTGACGCCGAGCAAGAGCATGAAACCTAAGATGGCGAAGAACTGAGTGCGCATGGGGTTGGTCCTAGTCCGCGTTCTGGCCTGGACTAATGCACGGACCGCGCCAGGTCGATTCTTGGAGAAACTGGTAAGATCTTCCGCGATAGCGGGCCGAGGCTAGCCGTAGGTCGATCGTGGCGCCGGGCGTGCAGTGCACCTTGTGCAACCGGGCGCACAACGCGCGCAATTTGCGCGCCCCTCGCTTGGGACCACCCGCGGCAACGAAAGAGCTTGGTTTCCCCTGTCGCTTCGCTAGATTGGCCGGCGATGAAGAAGCCCCGCCCTGCATCCACTGCGCCCAAGAAGCCCGCTCCACGATCCGCAAAGCCGGCTGCGAGCGACCCGCCCAGCGCGCGCCGTCCGGTGCCGTGCACCTCATGCGGCTTGTGCTGCACGTACGTGGCGATCGAGGTCGACAGCCCGAACACGCTGAAGCGGGCGACCCAGCTGCTCTGGTACCTCTACCACGAGCGCATCAGCCTCTATCAGTGCGACGACGAGTGGATGGTGCAGTTCGAGTCGCGCTGCCGGCACCTGCAGGACGACAACCGCTGCGGCGTGTACGAAACGCGGCCGCACATCTGCCGCGAGTTCAGCGAGAAAGACTGCGAAGTGAACACCGACGATTCGGGCCAGACGTTCTACACGTCGGAGCAGTTCCTCGCGCACATGAAGCAGAAGCGCCCGCGCATCTACGCCCAGCTGCAGCAGGGATTCATGCCGCCGCCTGACAAGAACGCCCCGCCTGACAGGAACGCCGCGCGGCGCTTGCCCTTGTTCGAGCAGCGGCTGCGCGACATTCGCGCGCTCGGCGAAGTCTGACTCGCGCCGTCCCCCAGCGCTGCGAAGATTCAGTGTAGGTTGCGCGCCATGCCGCGCCGCGCTGCGATCGCGTTCATCTTCGTGACGGTGATGCTCGACATGCTGGCGGTCGGCATGATCGCGCCGGTCCTGCCCAAGCTGGTCGCGTCGTTCACGCATGGCGACACGGCCAGCGCCGCGCGCATGTACGGCCTGTTCGGTACGGCGTGGGCGCTGATGCAGTTTCTGTTTTCGCCGGTGCTCGGCGGGCTCTCGGATCGCTTCGGACGCCGCCCGGTCGTGTTGCTCTCGAATCTCGGTCTCGGCCTCGACTACGTGCTGATGGCGCTCGCGCCCACGCTGTCGTGGCTGTTCGTGGGACGGGTGATCTCGGGCATCACCGCGGCGAGCTTCGGCACCGCATCCGCGTACATCGCAGACGTCACGCCTGCCGAGAAGCGCGCAGGCGCGTTCGGTATGCTGGGTGCGGCGTTCGGTATCGGCTTCGTGCTCGGGCCCGCGCTCGGGGGCTTACTCGGTGGCAGCGATCCACGCTTGCCGTTCTGGGTTGCAGCTGCGCTGAGCCTCGCGAACGCGACGTACGGCCTGTTCGTGCTGCCGGAGTCGCTGCCGCCCGAGCGCCGCTCACCGTTCCGGATCGAGCGCGCCAATCCGATCGGCGCGCTCCAGCTCCTGCGCTCGCACCCGCAGCTGCTCGGCCTCGCGCTGGTCACGTTCCTGTGCTCGGTGGCGCACGAGGTGCTGCCGAGCACGTTCGTGCTGTACACGACCTATCGCTACGCGTGGACTGCAAAGACGATCGGGCTGACGCTGGCGAGCGTCGGCGTGTGCTTCGGCCTGGTGCAGGGAGCGCTCGTGCGGCGCGTGGTGGCGAGCTTCGGCGAGCGTCGTTCGCTGTGGCTCGGCCTGACGTTCGGCGCGCTGGGTTTTGCCTGGTATGGCCTAGCACCCACTGGCTTCGTGTTCTGGTTCGGCGTGCCGATCACCGCGCTCTGGGGCCTGTCCGGTCCCGCGAACCAAGGCTTGATGTCGCGGCTGGTATCGCCTTCGGAGCAAGGTCAGCTGCAAGGCGCCACGACCAGCCTGCGCGGAGTCGCGGGCCTGGTTGGCCCGCTACTGTTCACGCATACCTTCGCGCGCTTCATCGACCCGAGCACGCGGTTGCAGCTGCCGGGGGCGCCGTTTCTGCTCGCGGGCCTCTTGATTGCGTGTGCGCTGCCGGTGGCGCTGCGCGCTTCAGAGAGCCGCTAACCGACCGCTAGCCGGCGGCCGACGCCGTGGCTGCGGGCGCCACGGCGGGCGCGGCAGGCGCGCGCAAGCCGTGCTCGCTCGACCCGAGCGTACGCGTTTCCAGCTGACCGCGGCGCAGCGCTTCGCGCCAGGCGCCGACGCTGTACGAGCTGGTGGCGGTGCTGCCCAGGAACTCGCGCAGCACGGCGGCGAAGCGCGCTGGCTCGGTCTGATGCGGGAAGTGGCCGGCGTCCTTGAAGAGCTCGAGCCGACTGCCCGGCATGGCTTCGTGGGCAATCCGGCCGTGCTTCACCGGAATGATCGGGTCGCGCTCGCCCCACACGAGCAGCGTCGGCATGCCGCGCGTCAGGTAGCAGCGGTCGAGCATGGTGATCGCCTGGCCGCGCCAGTCGACTACGGAACGAAGCGTGCGTACGAAGGCGCGACGCGCGGTGGTGTCGGGCAAGGCGTCGAAGATGCGCAGCAGGTTCTCGGCGTCGCGTCCGAGATCGGTGCCGAGCCGCGCTTGCAGCTCGAACACGAGGTGACCGAGCTCGCGGATGCCGGGCACGCGCAGAAGCGGCAACACCAAGTCCGCGTTGGGCGCGGCAATGAAGCGGAGCAGCGGATGCACCTCGGGACAGACGCCGCCGGTGCTGACGAGCACCAAGCGCTCGCAGCGTTCGGGATACTGATACGCCAGCTGCATCGCGACCCCGCCGCCAAGCGAATGACCGACGACGGTGGCGCGCTCGATGTCGAGCACGCTCAAGAGATCGCGCATGGCGTTCGCGTAGGCCGCGACCGAGTAATCGGCGCGCGGCTTGTCGGAGCGGCCGTGGCCGAGCAAGTCGGGCGCGATCACGGTGTAGTCGCGCGCCAGCTCCGGGATGATCTCGCGCCACGTATCCGAGCAGGCGCCGATGCCGTGGATCAAGAGCAGCACCGGGCCTTTGCCCGCGCGCAGATACGCGCGCCGATAGCCATGCACCATCCGATATTGCATCGATGGATCTTCCGGCAGCGGCGCGACGGACTTCACTTTCAACAACGACATGGACACGGCTTGCGACCTCTACGAGGCAGTCTGCGCGCGATTCGTCGACCGAGCGAGCATGTGCATCCGCGCCCAACACGAATACACGGACTTGAAACGTGCTCGAAACGCAGAGCCGATCGCGGCTCGTGCGTGCGCGTGCTCAGATCGGATCGCGCAAGCGATAGCCGACACCAAGCTCGGTCACCAGCAGCTTTGGACGCGCTGGGTTTTCCTCGATCTTCTTGCGCAGCTCGGCCATGTGCACGCGCACGTAGTGCGGGCGCGAGGCGTACGCGGGGCCCCACACGTCCTTCAAGATCTGACGGTGAGTGAGGACCTTCCCCACGTTCTCCGCCATGAGCACGAGCAGCTTGTACTCGATCGGTGTGAGGTGGATCTCGGTCGCGCCGCGCGTGATCAGATGCGAGTCGAGGTCGATGTGCAGGTCGCCGATCTCGAACGTGCGCTTCTTGTTGCCGGCGAGCCCGGGATGCGCGTGGCGCAGCGCGACCCGCATGCGCGCGATCAGCTCGCCGGTGCCGAAGGGCTTGGTCAGGTAGTCGTCGGCCCCGGCCTCGAGCGCGCTCACCTTGTCGGATTCCTGACCGCGTGCGGACAGCACCACGATCGGCGTCTGCGAGAAGGTGCGCAGCTGACGCGTGAAGTCGATGCCGTCGCCGTCGGGCAAGCCCAGGTCGAGCAGGATCAGCTCGGGGTTGTGCGTGCGTGCGAGCATGCCGGCTTCCGAGACGGTGCCGGCCTCGACCGAGCGGTAGCCGTGCGTGTCGAGCGCCGTACGCAGAAAGCGGCGCATCTGCGGCTCGTCTTCGACCACCAACACGAGCGGGCCGGTGGGGTGCGCGGTCATACGGTCCCCGTGGGTTGAGGCGCTGGACTTGCTTCGTCATCCACCATGGAAGGTGGCGCTCCGAGCAGCGGCAACGTCAAGCGGAACACGCTGCCGCCGCCGGTGCGATTCTCGGCGACCAAGCTGCCGCCGTGCGCGTCCGCGATGCCGCGGCAGATCGGCAGACCGAGGCCCACCCCGGAGATTCCGACATGGGAGCCGCGGTAGAACTTCTCGAAGATACGCTCGAGATCGCTCGGAGACAGGCCCGGACCGCGATCGCGAATCTCGATCACGAGGTCTTTCGCTTGCACACAGGCAAACACTTCGAGCGGCGACGTTGCAGGTGTGTACTTCGCGGCATTCTCGAGCAGGTTCAAGAGCACCTGCTCGATCAGCAGCGGATCGACGAACAACAGCGGCAAATCGGCAGGCCAGTCAGTCGTGACCTCGCGCTCGCCCAGCACGTGATCCAGGCGCGTCAACGCGCCCGAGACCATGTCGTCGAGCGGCACCCACTCGCGCTTGACGGACATCGCACCGGAGTCGAGGCGCGTCATGTCGAGTAAGTTGCGCACCAAGCGCTCCAGGCGCTCGGCTTCTTCGCAGATCGTGATCACCAGCTCATCGTGCTGCACGACGCTGATCTTGCTGCCGTCGTCGCGCAGGCTGGTGGCAGCGCCGGTGATGGCAGCGAGCGGCGTGCGTAGATCGTGCGAGACGGCGCTGAGCAGGGAGGCGCGCATCTCTTCGGTGCGGGCGCGGACCGAAGCAGCCTTGGCCGCCTCGGCCAAGCGCGAACGCTCGAACGACAGCGCCGCCTGGCGTGCCAGCGCCTCGAGAAAGCCACGCTGATCGAAAGACAGCGCCTTGCCGCTGCGAGGCGCGACCGCGAGCACGCCGATCGCTTTGCCGCTCATCAAGATGGGTAAGCATACGTGACGGGCGCCGGGAATCGTATCCGTGCCGAGGCCCGCGGGCCGTGCGTGCTCCAGGGCCCATCGCGCGACGCCCTGCTCGGCGCTGTCCGCCGGGCTCGTGCCCTGCTCGGCTTTCTTCTCGAGATCCCCGTCGCGGCTCTGGATGTGCACGGCCACGCCGCCTTCACAGGCGCGCAACGCGTGGCGAGCAAGAATGTCCGCCGACTGCGCGTCATCGAGCGCCGTGGCGAGGTCGCGGCTCTGGGCGTAGAGCGCGGCCGTGCGGGCTTCGCGCTCCAACGCGCTCTGCTCCTGGCGTCGGATACGCAGCGTGAGCGCGCTCATCACGAGACCGACGCCGAACATCATCGCAAACGTAAGCACGTGATGCGTGTCGGACACCGCAAAGGTGAACAGCGGCGGCACGAAGAAGAAGTCGTACGCGGCGACTGACAGTGCTGAGGCCAGGATCGCGGGGCCGCGACCCTGCCGGACCGCCACGACCATGATCATGACTAGGTACAGCATGACCACGTCCGGCGCGGCCAACAGCGCGCGCGCCAACGCGGCTGCGACCGTCGCGAGCACCACGAACGCGCAAGCCCAGACCCAGTGCGCCGGCCGGACCGACTGGCGCTCGGGTTCGCGAGGTCCGACCGTCGGCACCGTGCCCACGTCGCCGGACATCACCAACACGTCGATCTCGCCGCTGCCGCGCACGATCTCGTCGAGCAGCGAGCCACGCAGCCGGTCGCGGAGGCGTGGGTGCGTCGGCTTGCCGATCAAGATGCGCGTGACGTTGCGCGTGCGCGCGTAGTCGAGCAGCGCTTCGCTGGTCGATGCGCCCGTCAAGCGAACGACTTCCGCGCCGAGCTGCTCGGCCATGTACAAATGGGCATCGAGCCGCTCGCGGTCTGCCGCCGTCAGCGGCGGAGCAATCGAGGGCTCCACGTACGCGGCGACCCACGGCGCACGCAAGCCCGCCGCCATGCGCCGAGTCGCGCGCAAAAGGCGCGCGGACGCAGGGCTCGGGCTGATGCACACCAAGATCCGCTCGCCTGCCGCCCAGGTTTGCGCGATGTCGTGCGCTTCGCGGTACGCTTGCATCTCCGCGTCGACGCGATCGGCGGTGCGGCGCAGCGCGAGCTCACGCAGCGCGAGCAGGTTGCCGTGCTGGAAGAAGTGCTGCGCGGCTCGCGCGGCCTGGTCGCCCAAGTACACCTTGCCCGCGCGCAGGCGTTGCAGCAGCTCTTCCGGCGGAACGTCGACCAGCTCGATCTCGTCGGCCCGGTCGAAGATCGCATCCGGCACGGTCTCGCGGACACGCACCTGGGTGATCTGCGCGACCACGTCGTTCAGGCCTTCGACGTGCTGCACATTCATCGTAGTGTGCACATCGATGCCCGCTTCCAGCAGGTCGACCACGTCTTGGTAGCGCTTGAGGTGGGTCGAGCCGGGAGCGTTGGTGTGCGCGAGTTCGTCGATCAGCAGGAGCGCGGGCTTGCGCGCCAAGGCCGCTTCCAGATCGAGCTCTTCCAAGCGCGTGCCACGATGCTCCACGATGCGCCGCGGCAACACCGGCAGACCCGCGACGCGCTCCTCGGTTTCCTTGCGGCCGTGAGTCTCGACGCAGCCGATGACCACGTCGACACCCTGCGCGCGCAGCCGCTGCGCCGACTCGAGCATCGCGTAGGTCTTGCCTACGCCGGGCGCGAAGCCGAAGAAGATCTTCAGCTTGGCGCGCTTCTCCCGCGCCTCCTCGGCCGACACCCGACGCAGCAGCGCGTCGGGGTCCGGTCTATCCCGCACTTCGTTCATGGCGGGCGAAGTCTAC
>JADGRF010000329.1 GCA_017881055.1 Sandaracinaceae bacterium | reverse complement strand
CGATGGGAGACCACCACCTGGGCCCTTCCGTGCATCAGCTCGATCGGATCTTCCACCGTGGTCACGTGCCGTGCGCCATGCGCGAGCGCATGATCGATCAGCGCGGCGAGCGTCGTCGTCTTGCCGCTGCGGGTCGTGCCGGCAACCACGACCAGGCCTGTCGCGCGCTCCATGCAGCTGACGGCGGCAGCCGGAATGCCGAGCGCGGCACAGGTCGCGGGCTCCTGGGGCACGATTCGCAGCGCCGAGCTGAGTCCGTGTCGCGCCGACAGCAGCGTGCCACAGACGCGCGTGCGATCGCGGTGGGTCGCGGAGAACCGCAGCGATCCGTGCGCCAGGAACAAGCCCCACTGCACCTCGCCGAGCAGCTCCTCCAGCAGCACGCGCAGCTCCGCATCGGACACGGGCGCCTCTCCCGGCAGCGGAGCGAGGCCCCGGTCCGTGCGGTAGAGCGGCGCGCGCTCGGCCGAGAGCACGAGCTCGCTGCCGCCCTTGCTCTTCAGCTTGTCGAGGTAGCTCGTGAAATCTGGCATGGGCTGCTTTCGTCAGTGGCCGTGCTGTGCGGCGAGCAGCGCTTCGGCTGTAACGACGCCGGTAGCAACTAGCTCGCGCTGCGCGTCGCGTCGACCGGTGATGCCCACGGCTTTGCCTGACTCGAGCAGTGGGCCGAGGCGTTCCAGCGCATCGCTCTCGATCAACTCGGCGACCTGCGTACCCACGGGCAAGATCTCGAGCGCCGCGACGCGCCCGACCCCGATCGCCTGCGGCAGCAGCTGCTGCTGCGTGACCAACGAGAGGCTACGAGCGAGCATGGCGCAGTGCGTCGCACGGTCTTCCGGTGCAGCACGGTCCAAGAGCCCGAGCACGTGCGCGAGCGCCGCGCTGCTGCTGGGCGAGCGCAGCGTCGTGAGCACGAGCGCGCCGGCGGCCACGGCCTCTAGCGCGGCCAGCACGCTCTGCGCGTCGCGCAGCTCGTCGATGCCGAGTACCGTCGCGCCTTGTTGCAGCGCGAGCTCCACGCCGTGCGCGACGCTCTGCACGTGCGTTGGCACTTCGCACTGTACGATCACAGCGCGCGCGCTCGGCAGCACGAGCTCGATTGGCTGTTCGATCGTCACGATGTACGCGGCGCGTTGCTCGGCGAGGTAGCGCAGTAGCGCGGAGAGCGTAGAGCTCTTGCCGCTGCCAGCTGCACCCGCGCACAGCACGAGGCCCTTCGGCAGATCGACGAGCTTCTGTAAGCGCGTTGGCAGCGCAAGGTCTTCGAGCGACGGTGCGGTCCGGGGGATCACGCGAAACACGGCGGAGAGCCCGCGCTCGTGCCGATACACCCGTGCGCGGAAGCGTCCGCTCGACGGAGACTCGTACGCAAAGCAGAGCTCGCCGTGCGTAGCGAGCGCGTCCCACTGCGTATCGGTCATCAGCTCGCTGATCACGCGGTCGGCGCCGGCTGCGGCCAGAGGCGTGTCAGCTGACAGGGGCGCGAGCTTGCCGTCGACTCGTACGAGGATCGGCGCGCCAGCATGCACGTGCAGGTCGCTTGCGCCGGCCTCGCGCGCCTTGACGAGCAAGTGGTCGAGGTAGTGCAGCTCGCGCGGGGCCGGCGCAGCGCCGTTCGGGCTCACCTGCGGCGCAGGCAAGCCGGCAACGGTGCCCGTGTTGCTCCGGATCCGGATGCCGGGGTCGTCGAGCACCAGGGGAATGCGTGTTGCGGGTGGAGAGGCCGGTGCGGGCGGTGGGCGCGACGGGTTGCGCCACGAGCGATCGAGCGGCTGGCGCATCACGGCGCCTGAAGGCTGCAGCAGCGTCGCGTTGAAGACCGCGGGCCGCGCGGGGGGAGCGGCTCCGGCCGAGAGTGTTGCGTTGGCCGGTGCGCGTGGAGGCGCGGGAGCTGCGACCGCGGTCGGCGCTGCAGGCTTCGCGGGCGTGCCGAAGTCGTAGCTGTCCGGTCGCGGATCCGGCCGCGTCTCGGCGAGAGACAGCGATGGAGCCGGGTTCGGGGGCAGGGGCGCGCTCAGCACGGGCGCGGGCATCGCGGCGAGCGTCGCACCCAGCTGCATGCTGTTGCCGCGTGCCTTGACGCTCGGCGCGGGCGCTGCCTTGGGCTCGGGCTTCTCGGGTGCGGGTGCTGCCGGCGTTGGCTGCGGCGTCGCGGAGCCCACGGGCACGGTGAGGTCGGCGCGACGATCGTTACGCACGGCGTGGTCTTCGACGATTGCGCCGGGCGGCCGCACGCCTTTGGTCGCCTCGCGCCTGCGCTCCAGCACGCGCGCCTGGTGCGACAACACGAGCGCCACATGCTCGCGCGACAGAATGCCGAGTCCGAGCGCAATCTCGCCGATCCGCTTGCTGGCCGCGTCCGCAGCCTGCGCGTGGATGCAGGTTGCCACCTGCTCCCGCGTCAGCAGGCGCAAACGCACCGCGATCTCACCGAACAAGCGATCGTCGGAATCCATGGCTGCGCCAGTATACGGCACCGCCCGCGCTTTCTCGAACGCCGGAGGTGGCACAGTGTGCGTAGCTGCCTGCTCCGCGCTTGACACCGCCCCGGTCATGCGCATCTTTGCACGCGTTCGGGGCTGAAGGAGAATCGTTCATGACAGAGCAAACCGGCGCGCAGACTCACGAGTTCCAGGCCGAGGTCAGCCAGGTTCTGAGCCTGGTGATCAACTCGCTCTACAGCAATAAAGAGGTGTTCCTGCGCGAGCTGATCTCGAACTCGGCCGACGCGCTCGACAAGCTTCGGTTTTCCGCGATCGCCGAGCCCGCGCTCTTGCCCGCCGGCTACGCGGCGAGGATTCGTCTGATCCCGGACGAGCAGGCCCACACGCTGACCATCGCCGACAACGGCATCGGCATGTCGGCCGAATCGCTGGTCAAGGACCTGGGCACGGTCGCGCACTCCGGTACGAAGCAGCTGGTGCAGCAGCTGAAGGCGGCCGGCGACACCAAGAACGACCTGCGCTTGATTGGTCAGTTCGGCGTCGGCTTCTACAGCGGGTACCTGGTCGCTGATCGCATCGACGTGATCAGCCGCGCCGCCGGCAGCGACAAGGCATGGAAGTGGAGCTCGGATGGCCGTCAGAGCTTCACGGTCGAAGCCGCCGAGCGTGACGAAGTGGGCACCTCGGTCGTGCTGCATCTGAAGGAAGACCAGCACGACTTCGAGCGCGAGTGGCGCCTGCGCGAGCTGGTCACGCGCTACTCGGATTTCATCTCGCATCCGATCGAGCTCTCGGTGAAGCGCGGCAAGACGGGCGAAGAAGAGACGTCGCTCGAGGTCGTGAACCGCGCCAACGCGCTCTGGACGCGTCCGGAAAAAGAGATCGAGGACGCGCAGTACGACGAGTTCTACAAGCACCTGACGCACGACTACGAAGCCCCGCTCGCGCGCACGCACTTCCACGTGGAAGGCACGCAGATGTTCACGGGCCTTTTGTATCTGCCGAAGCGCGCGCCGTTCGACTTTGGCGATCCCGAGGTGAAGCACGGTGTGCGCCTGTACGTGCGGCGCGTGTTCATCATGGAGCAGTGCGACGAGCTCTTGCCGCGCTGGCTGCGCTTCGTGCGCGGCGTGATCGACTCGGATGATCTCCCGCTCAACGTCTCGCGCGAGCTGCTGCAGGACTCGGCGGTCGTGCGCACGATCAAAAAGCAGGTGACGCGCCGGGTGCTGGACTTGCTTGGGAAGATCGCGCAGGACCGGCCGGACGACTACTTGGAGTTCTGGAAGCAGTTTGGTGCGGCGATCAAAGAAGGCTTGCACTTCGACCCGTCGTACGCGGACAAGATCGCGCCGCTCGTTCGCTACGAGACCAGCGCTGAGACGGGCGCTGAGAATGGGGTCAAAGACGGCTTCACCTCGCTTGCCGAGTACGTGAAGCGCATGGCGGAGGGCCAGACCAAGATCTACTACGCGCAGGGCCCGAGCAAGGCGTTGATCGCCGGCAGCCCGCACCTCGAGTCGCTGAAGAAGCGTGGCTACGAGGTGCTGTACATGACCCACGGCATCGATCAGTGGGCGCTCGAAGGGCTGCGTGAGTTCGACGGAAAGCAGCTCTGCGATGCGATGCAGGAAGACACCGGCGAGACCGACAAGCCGAAGGACGAGACCGAGAAGGCCGCGAGCGAGACCGAGAGCCGCGAGCTGACGCCGCTTCTGTCGCGCGTGAAGAGCGTGCTCGCGGAGCACGTGAGCGACGTGCGCATCTCCGAGCGTCTGACGGATTCCCCCGCGTGCCTGGTGATTCCGAAGGGCGGCTTGCCTGCGCACATCGAGCGCTTGATTCGCGCGCAGCAGGGGAACTTGCCCGAGCAGAAGCGGATTCTCGAGCTGAACCCGAAGCACGCGATCGTGACGCGCATGCGCGACGAGCACGCGCGCGCGGCGGAGTCGCCGTTGCTGAGCGAGTGGATCGAGCTGCTGTACGATCAGGCGTTGCTGGCGGAGGGCTCACCGCTGCCTGATCCGCAGCGTTTCTCGAAGCGGTTCGTGGCGTTGTTGCAGAACGCTACGGTGTCCAGCTGATGTTG
>JADGRF010000328.1 GCA_017881055.1 Sandaracinaceae bacterium | reverse complement strand
GAAGATCAGAGTCATCACGCGACGCGCCTACGGCTTCCACAGCGCTGCCAGCCTCATCGGCCTCATCTTCTTGTGTTGCTCGCTGCCCGCGCTCTCGCCGCTGCGCGTCACGCCGAATTCACACCCACTCACGTCTTAGGAGAGCCAAAAAGACTCGTTCGCTTGCTCATGGCTCGTGCCCGTCCTTGCAATATATGGCGTGAAAATGGCCCGACAGCTTCTGCGCTCCGAACATCAGAGCGAACGATCCGTCAGCTGCGGCCCGGGTGAGAGTATCCAGCGTTACGCTGCCGGACTTTGCTGCCGTCTCCGCGGGAGTACCGGTGCGAGCCGTCAGCGTGTAATTTACGCTGGCCTCTCCGGTAGCAGGCATGCCGTTTGCCGCGACCGGGTAGTTGCTGGGCTTGGTCCCGATCAGCTTGAACTCCAGCGACTGAGTCTTGTCGCTGACCACGGTATCCCAGCCTGTCTTCGAGATCTGGGCGCACGTCACGGGCTTATCGAACACGTAGATGACTCGCGTCCGCGCCGGATCATCCGGCGTCCCGATCCACCACGAGTCGGCGACCACGTCGAACGCCCGGGAATCGATGGTGCCGCTTGCGACTCCATTTCCGCTTCCAGCATCCACGGAGTCGAGGTCGCCGCCGCCTTCACTACCAGCACAGCTGACCAGCAAGCACAGGCATGACGCCGCGCAAGCGATCGACGAAGAACAAAGAACTTTCACGTGTGCGATCTCCCCAGGCAACCGTCAGCTACGCGCTGCACGGCAACGTTGTGCATGGCTATGGGTGCCCTCAGCCGGCCCGACCTTCGCTCAATTCGACATCGTGTCGAGCTTTTCTTCGCGCGCTTCCCGCGATACACCGCCGGAGCGGACATGAACAAGATTGCGACGGTCACCGGTTTCTTCTGGGTCATGAAGATCTGCGCCACGACGCTCGGCGAGACCGCCGGCGATCTGCTGTCGATGACGCTGAACGTCGGCTACGCGCTCAGCTCGATCATCTTGATCACGTTGTTTCTGATCTCGGTGGTCGCGCAGCTGCGAGCCACGCGCTTTCACCCGGCGCTGTACTGGATCGTCATCCTCGCCACGAGCACGGCCGGCACCACGATGTCGGATTTCATGGATCGCACGCTCGGACTCGGCTACGCGAAAGGCTCATCGATTCTGATCGCGAGCTTGTTGGCGGTGCTCGGCGTCTGGCGCGCGACCGAGAAGACCTTGTCGGTGAGTGATGTCACGACTCGGCGCGCCGAGATGTTCTATTGGACGGCAATCCTCGTGTCGAACACGCTCGGCACCGCGCTCGGCGACTACTTGGCGGACGACTCCGGTCTCGGGTTCGCGGGCGGCGCCGAGCTGATCGGCGGACTCTTGGTGCTCGTAGTCCTTGCGTATTACGCGACTCGGCTCAACCGAGTCCTGCTCTTTTGGATCGCGTTCGTGTTGACGCGTCCGTTCGGGGCGACCTTCGGCGATCTCCTGACCAAGTCCACCGAGAAAGGAGGCCTCAATCTCGGCACCATCGGGTCGTCAGCGGTGCTCGCGGCGATTCTGGTCGCTTGCGTCGCATGGACCTATCGTGGCCACGACCAGCGCGCTCACTCGTAGCGCAGCGCCTCGATCGGGTCGAGGCGCGACGCGCGCAGCGCCGGGTAGAACCCGAAGAACAGTCCGATGACCGCGGCGGACGTGACCGCCACGATGCACGCCGAGGGGGGAATCGAGATGTTCCAGCCGAGCGCATCGCCCAAGCCGGCTGCAGCTGCCGCGCTGAGCGCGACGCCGAGCACACCGCCGAACAGAGTCAGCACTAGCGCTTCACCGAGGAACTGAATGCGCACGGCCCATTCGGTAGCGCCCACGGCGAGGCGCAGACCGATCTCGCGCGTGCGCTGCACGACCGAGGCGAGCATCACGTTCATGATGCCAATGCCTCCGACCAACAGCGACACCGAGCCGATGCAGATCAACAGCCACTCGAGTGTCTCGCTCGCTTCCACTTGAGCTTTCAGCAGCTCATCCGGCCGACGAATGTTGAAGTCGTCTTCTTGGCCGGGTTCGATGTGGTGGCGCTCGCGCATCAAGGCGACGATTCGTTCAATCGCAGGCTCTACGGCTTGCGGCGTCACGGCCGAGCACAGGATGTCGTCGAGCCACGCCATGCCTCTGCCCTTCAAGCGTTGCTGGGCGGTCGTGTAGGGCAGCAACACCCAGTCGTCCTGATCGCGGCCCTCGGCCGATTGGCCTTTCGGTGCGAGCACGCCAACCACCTCGAACACCTGGCCGCGCATGCGCATCAGCAGTCCCACCGGATCCGCTTCTTCGAACAGATGCTCGCGAACGGTCTCTCCGATCAACACTTTGCTCGCGCCCTCTTCTACGTCCTGCTGCGTGAAGCTGCGTCCCGCGGCCACGCTCCATCCTTTGATGGCCAGATACTCGGGTGTCTCGCCGCGAAAGTGCGTGCTCCAGTTGCGCGTTTCCGAAATGGCTTGCACGGCGCCATCGACTTGGGGCGACAACCGACGAATCAGCGGCACCTCTGCGCGAATCGCTTCGGCATCGTCGATCGTCAGAGAGGTCGTGCCGTGGGTACCCGTGCGAACACCCGCGACGTTCCGAGAGCCAGCTTCTATCCACACGAGGTTGTCGCCGAGCTTTTGCAACTCGGCCTGCGCACGTTCCGCGCCCGACTCGCCAATCGCGACGACCAAGACCACCG
>JADGRF010000065.1 GCA_017881055.1 Sandaracinaceae bacterium | reverse complement strand
GTCACGAACGGCCGCGGCGCAGGAGCGCTCGCGCACGCGCAAAGTGCACCGCCCGCGAGCGCAGGTAGTCCTCGTTGCCAGAGCGCCCGGAGACCTTCGTGCATGGTCGAACGGTAGCAGGTCAGCGCAGGCGTGTGGCATAGTCGCCGCGCGATGACGAACGTCTATCTGATCGACGGCACGTACGAATTGTTTCGCGCGTACTTCGGTGCGCCCAGCAGCAAGAACGCAGCGGGGCAGGAGATCGGTGCGTCGCGCGCGCTGCTTCGTTCACTGGCAATGTTTTTACGCGACCCCGAGGTGACGCACGTCGCCGTGGCGTTCGACACGGTGATCGAGTCGTTTCGCAATCGTTTGTTCGCAGGCTACAAGACCGGCGAGGGCATCGATCCGCTGCTCTACGCGCAGTTTCCGCTGGCGGAGCGCGTCACACGCGCGCTGGGGCTCGTGACGTGGTCGATGATCGAGTTCGAGACCGACGACGCGCTCGCCACGGCGGCTGCGCGCTTCGCCGACGATCCACGCGTCACGCAGGTGCGCATCACCTCGCCCGACAAAGACTTTTGTCAGTGCGTGCGCGGGCAGCGCGTGGTGCTGTTCGATCGCAAAGAAAAGCGCGTCACCGATGAAGACGGAGTGCGTGCGCGGCTCGGTGTGTCACCCGCGCAGGTTGCGGCGTGGCTCGCGCTGGTCGGCGACACGGCCGATGGCATTCCTGGCATCGAGCGCTGGGGTGAGAAGAGCGCGGCCGTCGTGCTGAATCGCTACGGCTCGATCGCGGCGATTCCCGACGACGCCGCGCAGTGGGACATCGCGGTGCGTGGCAAAGACGCGCTCGCGGGCGAGCTGCGCAAGGCGCGTGCCGAAGCCGCGCTCTACGAAACCCTAGCGACGCTGCGCACGGACGTGCCGCTGACCGAGACGCTCGACCAGCTCGCGTGCAAACTGGCGCCCACACCGGAGCTCGAAGCGCTGTGCCTCGAGCTGAACGCCAGTGACGTGTGGCAGCGCGTGCAGAAGTCCGTTTGATCGGTTTGATCGGTTTGACCCGGCGCGTGGCAGCGACGAAACTCCCGCCATGCTCTCGCATCTCCTCTTCGGTTGGGCGGCCTGCACGCTCGGGCTGTGGCTTGCGGCGCAAGTGCTGCGCGGCGTGCGTCTCACGTCGTTCAGCGACGCGATCTGGGCGGGTGCACTCGTCAGCGTCCTGCAGTGGGCGCTGACAGGCCCGATCTTCGTCGCGCTCGGCATCGGCACGCTCGGACTCGGCTTTCTGCTCGGCTTCATCACGCGCTGGATCGCCTCGGCGTTCGTCGTGATGATCGCCTCTGCGCTGTCGAGCCGGCTCGCGGTGACCGGCTTCATGAATGCGCTCGTCACGGCACTGATCATTGCAGCGACCAGCAGCGCGGTGCGTTGGCTTTGGTAAGCGGACGCGCAGGCGCGCGCGCACGCGTCACCAGGAGGCAGTCATGTCGGATCTCGCAGGCAAGCTGGTCGTCGTCACCGGAGCTACGGGCAACATGGGGCAAGCGCTGTGTGCCGCGCTGGTCGCAGAGGGCGCCAAGGTGTGGGCGATCGATCGCTCCGCCGAAGCGCTTGCGGCGCTCACGACGCTCTTCGGTGCGAATGTGCGCGGTGAGCCGTGCGACCTGCGTGACCCTGCAGCCATCGAGCGCAGCTTCGACGCGGCCGGCCCGCTCTGGGGCCTAGTGCACACCGTGGGCGGCTGGCGCGGCGGCAGTGTCTCGTCAGCTGCACCCGAGGACTTCGCGGCGATGTTCGAGCTCAACGCCAGCACGGCCTTTTTCACGACGCGTGCGGCGATGCGGCGCATGCTGGTGAGCGGGGGTGGACGCATCGTGACGATCGCGTCGATCAACGCGGCCATGGCGAGCGGCCTTGCGGGCGCGGCGCTGTACAACGCGTCGAAGTCGGCCGTCATCGCGATCGCCAAGGCGGCGGACGAAGAGGGCCGCAGCAAGAACGTGCACGCTTCGTGCTTGGCCCCGAACACGCTGGATACGCCGCAGAACCGTGTCGCGATGCCGAACGTCGATCCAACGACGTGGGTAGCGCTCAGCGAGGTCGCCGAAGCCGTGGTGGCGTGCGTGCGGCCGTCGTCGGGGCTCGGCGGTGCCGTATTGACGCTGCCGGGACGCAGCTGACGCCGATGCGCTCGCCGGTTTCGAGTGATGTCAGGCGCGGCCCGCGTCTCAAGGGGCCGACCCGGTCGACCAGGTTCATCTGGCACGCATGGTGGACGCGCGCGTGCACTTGGACTATGCGTGTCGTGTGTCTTCAGCTCAGAACATGTTCCGGCACGCAGCTCGGCTCGCGCTGGCGTTTGCGCTGGTGCTGAGCGTCAGCTCACGCACGCGGGCCTACTGCCGCGAGACCTTGGACACGCCGCGCGTTGGTTCATGCGTCGAGCCGCCTGGCGTTCCGCGCCTGTACTGGTCGCGCGGCTGCTTGACGCAGACGTTCAACGAGCTCGTGTTCTCGCGCATACCTGCGCTCAGCGAAGCCGAAGTGCGCGCGGCGTTCCGCGACGCGTTCGCGACCTGGCGCGCGGTCGACTGCGGCAGCCACGCGCCTGGGTTCTTCGTAAGCCAAGCGAGTGGTGTCACCAGCAACGACCGAGTCGAGGGCCTGCTCGACGTCCCGAACGAAGCCGTGATCACGGCGCCTCTCGCGGCCGACTGGGAGGCGGCTGGCAACGATCCGAGCGTTCTCGCGCTCACCGCCGTTTGGCACGACAGCGCGACGGGCGAGATCTTCGACGTCGACATGCAGCTCAACGTCGACCGCGGGCACTTCGGCGATTGCGCACGGGGTTGCGACACCAACCAGATCGATCTGCTCAATACACTGACTCACGAGGGCGGCCACTTGCTCGGCCTGGGCCACAGCCCGGTCGTCGCTAGCACGATGTACGCGGCGGCGCCGGCTGGACAGACCTCGAAGCGCACCTTGGCGCTGGACGACGAACGCGGGTATTGCGCGCTGGATCTTCCGGCCTCGAATTGCGCCGGCAGCAGCTGTTCCTGCCCTGCGCCACCGATCTTCTCGTCTCATCGGACGTCGACGACGAACAGTGGCTGCAGCGTGACTGCTCCGCGCCGGGGCCCGGGTAGCGCATGGTGGTGCTTGCCGGCGGTCGCGGCTTGTCTCGGGGCCTATTGCAGCCGTCGGCGCCAACCGCCTCACGGTCCCGACGTGGCAGCTGTCCGCGCTCGCGTGCCCGTGAGCGCTGCCGCGGCGCTACGCCACCGCCGACCAATCCCGCAACAACGGCTTTCTCGCAGTGCTCACGCTCGGCGAGGGCTGGCACAACAACCACCACCACTACATGAGCGCCGCGCGTCAGGGCTTCTTCTGGTGGGAGCTCGACGTGACCTATTACGTGCTCGTGCTGCTCTCGTGGCGCGGCGTGATCTGGGATCTACGCGCACCGCCGAAGTCCGTGCTTGGCGCGGGCCTACGTGTGCCGGATGCGCGGGATGCAAAGGCCGAAGTGCCGGCCTAGCTAATGCGGCCTGCAACCGCCCAAATAGGCTATTTTCGACACATTCGCGTCACAAAGCGCACCTATCGTGCCTTCCCGTGAGCAAGTCCATGCCGGTGCAGCGGAGCCAGTGCGAGCGCGACATTCAACGCCTGCGCGACAAGCTCGTGTACATGAGCCTGAAGGCGCGTGCGATCGTCTCGGCCAGCGTGCGGGCGCTCGTGGATCGAAACTCCGCGCTCGCGGACGTGCTGATTGCAGCTGACAAGGACGTGGATCGGATCGAGATGACGACCGACCAGCTGTGCATGCGCATCCTCGCGAAGCGACAGCCCGTGGCGAAAGACTTGCGTACGGTGGTGCTGTGCGTGAAGATGGTTACGGACCTCGAGCGGATCGCCGACTTGGGCACGCACATCTGCGAAGAGGTGCTGCAGCTGAACACCGAGCCCGCGGGCGAGATCGATCCGGAGCTGCCGGTGCTCGGCGAGTGGGTGGATGCGATGGTGGACGCGGCCATGACCGCGTTCGTGCAAGGCGACTCGCAGGCGGCGCGGCGCGTGATCGCTGACGACAAGCGTGTGGACGAGTGCAGTGCGCGCGTCTTGCAGAAACTGCTGGCGACCATGATGCAGAACAGCGAGGAGATCACGCGCGGGCGTCGACTCTACACGATCGTCGTGCACCTGGAGCGCATCGGCAACCACGCCACCAACCTCGCCGAGATGGTGGTGTTCATGGTCGAGGGGCGCGACATGCGCAGCGCCGTGCGCTGACCCTGCCGAACTCGGGAAAACGCGGGCCAGCCAGGCTTGACACGGCAGCTCCGCCCGCCGATGTAACGGGCATGCAGATCACGCGCGAGACTCGGGCGCTCGTCACGGGCGCAAACGGCGGGCTAGGGCAGGCGATCGCGCGCGGCTTGGGGGCTGCCGGGGCGCGCGTCGTGCTCAGCGGGCGGCGCGCCGACGCGCTCGAGCCGCTGCGTGTCGAGCTGGGTGCAGAGCTGATCGTCGCCGACCTTGCCGAGCGCGGCGATGTCGACCGGCTTGCGCAAGCGGCAGCCGACATGGACATCGTCGTGCTCAACGCGGCGTTGCCTGCGTCGGGTCAGCTCTCGGACTTCGAGCCGCTGGAGGTCGATCGCGCGCTCGATGTGAACCTGCGCGCGCCAATCCACCTGGCGCGCATCGCGAGCGTCGCCATGGCCGAGCGCGGCCGCGGGCAGATCGTGTTCATCTCCTCGATCTCGGGCAAGGTCGCCGCGACCGGCACTTCCTTGTATTCGGCGACCAAGTTCGGCGTGCGTGGCTTTGCGCTCGGCCTGCGCGAAGACCTGCGTCCGCGCGGCGTTGGAGTGACCACGGTCTTCCCCGGCTTCATCCGCGACGCCGGCATGTTCGCGAGCACGGGCGTGGCGCTGCCCGCGGGCGCAGGCACGCGCAGCCCCGAAGACGTTGCCAACGCCGTGCTGCGCGCCGTGCGCGACAACCCCGCCGAGCTCGATGTCGCTGCCTTCGAGCAGCGCCTCGGCGGCTGGCTCGCGCACTTCTTCCCCGACTTCATCTCGTCGTTGCAGCGCAAGATGGGCGGCGAGAAGGTGGCGACGCAGATCGCTGCCGGCCAGCGCGACAAGCGCTGAGCGCTGGACGCAATCCGTAACGCCACCCGTAACGCACGCAGCGCGATGCACGAAAAAACAGTCACTCCACCGACACCGCTCGGGCAGGACCCGCCGGGCATCAAGCATTTTCTCGGGCTCTTCGAGTACACCGGCCGCGCGTTTTCGTTGGTCTGGCAGACGAGCAAGGCGATCACGGTCTGGCTCGCCGTGCTGAGCGCGGCTGCGGGCCTTCTGCCTGCTGCGATCGCGTACGTCGGGAAGTTGATCGTCGACGCCGTCGTCAATGCCGCGCATGTCAGCAGCGCCGCTGCCGGCAGCCACGCGCTCGAATACGTCGCGGTCGAGCTGGCGCTGGTGGTGATCCTGGCGGCTGCGCAGCGCGGCCTCGGCGTATGCGAGTCGCTGCTGCGCGCGCTGCTCGGTCAGCGTGTCAACGAGCTGATCCTGGAGAAGGCGCTGACGCTCACGCTCGCCGACTTCGAAGACTCCGAGTTCTACGATCGCATGACGCGCGCACGTCGCGAGGCCTCGGCGCGTCCGCTGAGCTTGGTGAAGCGCGCGTTCGGGCTCGTGCAGAACGCCGTGTCGGTCGTGATGTACGGCGGCTTGCTGACGCAGCTGTCGGGCTGGACGGTGGCTGCTCTCGCGCTCGCCGCCGTGCCGGTGTTCGTGGTCGAGACGCGCTTTTCCGGGGATGCGTTTCGGCTGTTTCGCTTCCGCGCACCCGACTCCCGCAAGCAGACGTATCTCGAGACGCTGCTCGCGCGCGAGGACCACGCCAAAGAGGTCAAGCTGTTTGGGCTCGGTCCGCTGTTCTTGCAGCGCTACCGCGAGATCTTCGACAAGCTGTTCGGCGAGGATCGCGCGCTCACGATGCGGCGCGGGCTCTGGGGCTTCGGGCTCGGCCTACTCAGCACGTTTGCATTTTACGGCGCGTACGCGTGGATCGTGCTGCGTGCGGTGACGCGCGCGATCACGCTCGGCGACATGACCATGTACCTGCTGGTGTTCAAGCAAGGGCAGAGCGCGCTCTCGGCGATCCTCGCGGCGATCGGCGGCATGTACGAAGACAATTTGTACCTGTCGAACCTGTACGAGTTCCTGGAGCACCAGAGCGCGAGCCCGACCGGTGGCAACACGGCGGGGCCCGATCCCGCGGACGGCATTCGCTTCGACGACGTGTCGTTCTCGTACCCGGGGTCGGCGGCGCCTGCGCTCGTGCACGTGAACCTGCACATTCCGCCCGGCAGCAAGCTGGCACTGGTCGGCGAAAACGGCGCGGGCAAGACCACGCTGATCAAGCTGCTCACGCGCCTGTACGAGCCTACCGAGGGGCGCGTGTTGCTCGACGGGCTCGATCTGCGTGAGTGGAGTGAAGACGCGCTGCGCAACCGCATCGGAGTGATCTTTCAAGACTTCATTCGCTATCAGTTGCTGGTGGGTGAGAACATCGGCGCGGGTGACGTGGTCGGCTTCGACGACGAAGTGCGCTGGCAGCGCGCGGGTGAGAAGGGCATGGCCGATCCGTTCGTGCAGCGCTTACCCGAGCGCTACCGCACGCAGCTCGGTCGCTGGTTCAAAGGCGGGCAGGAGCTGTCGGTCGGTCAGTGGCAGAAGGTGGCCCTGTCGCGTGCGTTCATGCGCGAAGATGCCGACATCTTGGTGCTGGACGAGCCCACTGCCGCGATGGACGCCGAGGCCGAAGCCGAGGTGTTTCAGCGCTTTCGCAGCCTCGCCGAAAAGCGCATGGGCATCGTGATCTCGCATCGCTTCTCGACCGTGCGCATGGCCGATCAAATAGTCGTGCTCGAGCACGGCGGCGTGGTCGAGCAGGGCTCGCACGAGCAGCTGATGGCGCGCGCCGGGCGCTACGCGCGCTTGTTCAATCTGCAGGCCGAGGGCTATCGCTGAGCTTCTCGCGTTGCTCGCGCCGTTCGTGCCAGAGCGCCCACCAGATCAACGCGAGCGCCACGAGCACCAACGCCGACAGTGTGTCCAGCTGTCGCTGCGCCTGCCATGTACGCACGAGGTCTCCACCGTGGCTGACGAGCTGCTGCACGCACAGCACGCTGAATACGGGGAAGAATCCCCTCGGTCGCTTCAAGATGCCAAACGCCAGCGCGCCGTTGATCGCGACGAACCCGAGGTGCCGCGCGGGTGATGAGCCCTCCGCCCAGGTGGGGAATGCTAGCGCGAGCAGGTGATAGACGGCCGCGCAGCCGAACGCGATCGCGGCGGCCACGAACAGCTGCGCCGTGGCCCGTCTGGGCGGTTGCGTCGGTGAAGCGTGCGGCACGGCAGCGTGCGCGAGAGTACAGCCAGCGTGTCTCATTGTGGCAGTGTGCCCCGGCGAAATGTCCCGACCGCGTGTTGCTGCTCGCACGATTTTCGGGCCAGCGCCCTGCGTGCCGTGGTTCTAGTTTCGGCACGCTTCGTGAAGCACGAGTCGACATGGGCCCAGCACAAGAAACGTCGCCAGTCGTCACCGCAGAGACGCTCACCAGTGAGCGCAAGCATCTGCACGAGCTGCTCTCGCACTTCTCGACGGTCATGGTCGGCACCTTCGAGCAGGCAGGCTCGCCGCCCGCGCTGCGCGCACGGCCGATGGGCGTGGCGCAGCTCGATCAAGACTGCACCATGCACTTCATCACGGCGGTCGACACGCAGAAGGTCGATGAAGCCGCTCGCTCCGAGCTGGCGCACGTCTTCGGTCAATCCACTACGCGCTTTTTTTCGCTGCGCGGCAGGATCGAAATCTCCCAGGATCCCGCCCTCCTCCATCGGATCTGGAACCGCTTGAACGACGTGTGGTTCACGGGACCGGAAGATCCGCGCGCTGCCGTCGTGACGTTTCGACCGGAGGAGGCGGAGCTGTGGGACGCTTCCGGGCTGCACGGCGTGCGGTTCTTGTTCGAGGCGGCGCGCGCGCTCTTGTCGGGCCAGCCGGCAACGCAGCCCGACGTCGAGCAGCACCAACGCTTCGGTGTGACGACCGTGCAGCGCTTCGCCGCAGGTGGCAACGCCGACTGAGCGCGGACTAGACGAAGCCGCGCGGCCAAGGGGATCGAGAAGTGCATCAGCTACGCAATGCCGGGCTTTCGACTCGACGGAGGCATGCTGGTGTGGTTCGGAGCGGCCTCGAAGCACTGCGCGTTCTATCCGGGCGGGCTCGTCGGCGAGTACGCGCGCGAGCTGGCGGCGTACGATCTCCGAGCGGCCAGCGCGCACGGCCGCGCGCGTGACGGGCGGTTGAGTAGAGTGCCCCGAATGGGTTGTCGACGGGCCGACTTGCGGGCACAATCCCGCCGTTCGGCGTTTTCCCTTGGAAGGTAGTCCTCGTGATCAAGCCACTTCCGCGTCTCAAGCTCCAGGGTTTCAACAACCTGACCAAGTCGTTGAGCTTCAACATCTACGACCTTTGTTACGCCGTCGCGGACGAGCAACGGCAGCGCTACATCGAGTACATCGATGAGGTCTACAACGCGGACCGCCTGACCCAGATCCTGACCGAGGTCGCCAACATCATCGGCGCCAACATCTTGAACGTCGCCCGTCAGGACTACGATCCGCAGGGCGCGTCGGTCACGATCCTGATCTCCGAGGAAGACGTCGTCGACCGCCGCGCGGCGGGTCCGAACTTCCTGTCCAACGTGGTGCGTGAGCACACGCCCGAGGCGAGCGTGGTGGCCCACCTCGACAAGAGCCACATCACCGTCCACACCTACCCGGAGACGCACCCGCACAACGGCATCGCGACCTTCCGCGCCGACATCGACGTGGCCACCTGCGGCGTCATCTCGCCGCTCAAAGCGCTCAACTACCTGATCGAAAGCTTCGAGTCCGACATCGTCGTGACAGACTACCGCGTGCGCGGGTTCACGCGCGACGTGAAGGGCAGGAAGCACTACATCGATCACAAGATCAACTCGATCCAGGAGTACCTCTCGAAGCCGATCCGCACGCGCTACGAGATGATCGACGTGAACGTGTACCAAGAGAATATCTTCCACACGAAGATGCACGTGAAAGAGTTCGATCTGGACACGTACTTGTTCGACGCCACGGCCAAGAGCCTCTCGTTCAAAGAGCGGCTGCGCATCGAAGCGCAGCTCAAGCGTGAGATCGAAGAGCTGTTCCACGGCCGGAACTTGGCCGACTGAGACGCTCAGGCGCGCGTCAGCCGCACCGAGCCGCGTCGATGGTGGCGACGTTGATCTTCTTCATCGGCATCATGGCATCGAAGGCACGCTTGGCTTCCGCGCCACCCGCCGCCATGGCCTCGGTTAGCGTGCGCGGCGTGATCTGCCACGACAGGCCCCAACGGTCCTTGCACCAACCGCACTGGCTTTCCTCGCCGCCGTTGTTGACGATTGCGTTCCAGCACGTCGCCTTCCTTACCGTGCGGATAGTCATTCGGCGCCTTGTGAACGGCGGTCACGGCGCTGTTCGGGAAGGTGGCGGCGTAGAAGCGCGCCGCGTCGAGCGCATCTTTGTTGAACCAAAGGCAAATCGTGTTCTTCGGCGTCATGTTCGTTGCTCCGTGTTGGCATCGACCAACCGCGAAGGATAGCGAATTCCGTGCCCACGCATAAGCGAGTCGCGACCGGCCAGGGTAGTTGACGCCGAGCAGCACGGGCTACCCGCTCACGTGCACACCGTGGCGGCTTGCCATGAGAAATCTAAGGTTGTACCTTAGAAAACTCATGGTCTATCTCGCTCGCGACCTCGAGAAGCAAGTGCTCGCTGCGGCACGAGGGTTTCCTGCTGTCGTGCTCACGGGGCCGCGGCGTTCGGGGAAGACATCGCTCCTCTGTCACCTCTTTCCCAAGGCCAGCTATGTGCTAGCGGAAGATCCCGACGTGGTGTCTCGACTCAGAGCGGACCCGCAAGGCTTTCTCGACGCGCTCGAAACCCCGGTGATCCTCGACGAGGTACAGAATGTGCCGGAGGTGTTTGCGTTCGTGCGCGCGCGCATCGACAGGCGACCGAGCAAGAAGGGACAGTGGTTCTTGACCGGCTCGCAAGAAGCTCCGCTGATGCAGAACGTGAGCGAATCGATGGCGGGGCGCGCCGCCATCTTGCAGCTGTTGCCGCTTTCAGCACGAGAGAGCCCGCGCGTGAGCCCTTTTCGCGGCGGCTATCCCGAAGCACTGGCAAAGCCGCGCCTTTCGCGCCTGTGGTTTTCTTCCTACGTGCAGACCTATCTCGAGCGGGACGTGCGCAGCGTGCTCGATGTGCGCGATCTCTCCACGTTCCGGCGCTTTCTTGCCGTGGTGGCGAGTCGCCACGGTCAGGTTCTCAACAAGACGGACCTCGCGGCACCGCTGGGCGTCAGCGTGCCGACGATCACGCAGTGGCTGTCCGTGCTCGAGACGACACTGCAGGTGATTCTGGTGCCACCGTTCTACGAGAACCTCGGCAAACGCTTGATCAAGTCGCCCAAGCTGTACATCGCGGACCCAGGGCTCGCCTGCCACTTGCTGGGGATCGACACCGAGGCCGAGTTGAAGCGCTCTTCACTACACGGTGCAGTGTTCGAGGGCTTTGTCGCATCGGAGCTCGTCAAGAGTCAGCTGCATCGCGGGCTGCGTCGCGAGCTCTACTTCTTTCGCGATCAACAGGGCCTCGAGGTCGACTTCGTCGTGCCAGGTCCGTCGCGCTCGATTCAACTCATCGAGGTCAAAGCAGGTGCGACCCCCAATCCACGCATGGCCGCGCCCATGCAAGCACTCGGCGCCGCCTTCAAGCGACAAGCGAGGCCCCCACGCGTTTCGATGACGATCGTTCACGAGCCCGCACGAGTCGCGAGCTCGGCCGGTGAGACCGTGTCGCCAGGTGTTCGCGCGGTAGCGTGGCCGACGTGGGTTCGATCGCTGTGAACGGGTGTGCTTCGAGCGGCACACGAGCGGTGCGCGAAACGCAAACCCAATGACCCCGTGCGTTTTTCGCCACGAACACGTTGCTCAGTGTTTGCAATCCCCCGGACCGGTCGAGGCTAGCTTGCGCTCGTTAGTCGTCCGTTCGCACGGACGGCAGCGGCGCTGCGTGAAACGGCGCTTTCCACGACACCTCGGAGGTCTGTGATGCGTCGCGTACCGTCGTTCTCTCTGCTCGAGCTCTGCCTGCTGGCCGTCGTCGCGCTCGTGGGCGTGGCATTGCCCGCCGGCTCGGTCCAGGCGCAGCTGCAGAAGCTGCCTGCCAGCTCGGGTGGAGCCGACGACGAGGTCGGCCACGCCGTGGCGCTAGACGGCACGACGGCCATCGTCGGCATCCCCGGGGACGACACGCAGAGCTCCGATGCCGGCGCGGCGTACGTGTTCGTAGTGAGCGGGACGAGCTGGGTGCTTCAGCAGAAGCTGCTGCCGAGCGCTGCCGCTAGCAGCGGCGGCCTATTCGGCAGCGCCGTGGCGATCTCGGGAGATCTCGCGGTGGTCGGTGCGTACGGCGACGCTAACAGCGGCTCCTTCGCCGGTGCGGCGTACGTATGGAAGCGCGTGGGGACCAGCTGGTCGCTGGTGCAAAAGCTCGCGGCGGCGGATGCCAGTGCAGCCAAGTTCTTTGGCACCTCCGTCGCGATCTCGGGCAGCACGGTCGTCGTCGGCGCGTCGGGCGATGCGCAGCTGGGCAGCGGCGCGGGTGCAGCGTATGTGTTCGGTCAGACCGGTGCGGTGTTCGTGCAGCAGCAAAAGCTGGTTGCAGCAGACGGCGCGCCCAACGGCACGTTCGGCGTCGTGGTCGCGCTCAGCGGCACGACGGCGCTGATCGGTGCGGCGGGCGATGTCGACGACGGCCTCGGCAACGGCAGCGCGTACGTGTTCGTGAAGAGCGGCCCGTCGTTCGCACAGCAGCAGAAGCTCACGGCGGGCTCCGGCTCGCTGAACGACGACTTCGGCAGCGCCGTGGCGCTCAGCGGCAACACCGCGTTGGTCGGCGCGTTCGGTGACGACCAACGGGGTAGCGACGCCGGCGCCGCATACCTGTATCAGCGCTCGGGCAGCAGCTGGGCGCAGGTGCAAAAGGTGCTCGCCTCGGACGGTGCGGCCGGCGATCTGTTCGGCTTCTCGGTGGCGCTCAGCGGCAGTGCCGGCGATCTCGCGGTCGGCGCGCCCAACGACGACGACGGCGGCGCGAGCTCGGGCTCGGTGTACACGTTCAGCGCCTCGGCCGTGCTCGCGCAGCGTGCCAAGCTGCATGCTACCGACCCGGCAGCATCGGCGTTCTTCGGCTACTCGGTTGCACTCACGGGTCCGAATCCGGTGGTTGGCGCCAACGGCAAGAGCGACTTCGGCGCCAACTCGGGCGCGGCGTACGCGTTCGTGCCCGTGGTCTCGAGCGTGCCGGCCGGCGGCTTCTGGATCCGCGTCTTGCTTTCGTTGCTGC
>JADGRF010000327.1 GCA_017881055.1 Sandaracinaceae bacterium | reverse complement strand
TCTACCCGGCCGGCAGCCTCGGCGCGGAACCGAAAGGGCCTCCTTACACGGCACGCAAGTGCCTAGAATCTCGCGGATTTCGCTGCGGTCGAGTTTCGGCACCATACGAGGGTGCACATGAAAGCCGAGCACATGAGTTGCATTCAGAGGCCTGTCACGACGCTAGGCGCGCTCAAGCGCGCGAGCCATAGCCACTACGGCCTGCGTCGGTACGACTGGAGCGTCAGCGCTCCGTTGCTTGTCGTAGCCTTGGCATGTTCTTCAGGCTGCAGCTCCAAAGGCAGCAATCGAGCCGGCGGACACGGCGACGGGGGAGACGTCGATGATGCCGCTGCCCACGTGGCGCAGCTGGAAGCGGCGATGGAGCCGCGCAGAGCGGTTGATCCGTCGCTCAGGGTGGTGCCGCACCCGGTAGCGGGCCGCAGCGCACGTCGAAGCGTTCACGGACGACATCGAGCGTGCGTCGCAGGTGATCGGGATTTCGCTTCTGGTAGCGCATCATCCGGACCAGATCGATCAGTCGGCGCGGCAGCGGGTACCAGCGAGCACTGTCGACTCCGAACTCGTCGACCACGCTCCTGGGCAGGTGATCCATCATCTGCAGGAAGTTGTAGAGCATGTGCGAGCCGCCGATGACGGTGGACACATCGCGGCTCTTGTCGCGCAGCTCGAGGGTGTCAATCTCATACAGCGGCAGCTTCTGGAGGTCGCCCTGCAACCAGAGATGCACGAGCAGATAGGCCGTGACGGTGGACAACAGGTGGATCGCCGAGCTCGGGTGAACCGTCAGCACGCGGGCGCCGGCAGACAGGTACGGCTCGTAGGGCTGCGTTCGCTTCGCGAAGTAGCCCGTGCAGTTGATGAACCAACTGCACGGCTCGAGCGGGCGCGTCTCGCCGCTGCGTAGCAACAGCGTCGGACGGCCGTCGCGATCCTGCACGTCGACCAGGTAGTCCTTGATGATCTCGTGACTGCCACCCGCGATGGTGTCGAGCTCGGCCTGCGACATGAGCCCGTACATGAAGTGACGTGCGTCCGGCACGAGCGACAGCAAGTACTTGCTGCGCATGTACGCGAGCACCTCGTCTTCATTGCGCCCGTCGAAGCGCTGCGCGAGGTCCAGGAACACCTGCACCGGCGTCTTGCCCGACCACCAGCGCCGCAGGCCCGCCGGGAACTGTTGATCGCGATTGAGGAACAACATGCCCTGGCCGATCACCAGGTTCACCTGTCGGTTCGGGTAGCGCGTGATCAGCGCATGCGCCGTGTCCATCCCGGTCTTGCCGCCACCCACGACGTAGATCGGCGTGGTGCTCCCGCGCATCTCCTCGCTTGCGAGGTCGAAGTGATTCGGAGACACCGAGCGCACGCTCTGGCTCTGCAGCGACAGCGGCTCGTTGGTCTGGATGTCGTAGCCGAACGCCTTGACCAGACGCTGCGCACGGATCCGCAACGGCGCTGCGCCTGGACCTGTGGCGACGCACTCGACGATGACCTCGTTCTGTGCGGCCAGCTCCTGATGCGATTGGTACGCGTAGCCGAAGCGAGCCTCAAGCGTCACGGCTTGCCGACAGATCTCGAAGCAGCGTTGAAGGTGGGCCACCACCTCATCGCGCGACGCCAGATGCGAGGGCTCATGGCCCGTAGTCCACGCGATGTTACCGGCGGTGAACATCGGGTGCGGCTGATGCAGGCGGACATGGCTGTACGCCGTGTGCCACATGCCTCCGGGCAAAGGGTTGCGATCGACCAGCACCACCCGTTGCTGCCGAGACAGGTGACGGCCCGCCGCAAACAGCGCGTTCAGGCCGGCGATCCCGGCGCCGACGATGCACAGGTCACACGAGATTTCTTCGACTGGATCTTGCGTCACGAGGCCCCCTTGGTTGGCACCCTAACGTGCGAGCCATGGACGAGCAACGGGTGGCTGCCCAGCAAGATTTCCTTGCACGCGATCGTCGTTCTGCCAACGTAGGCGCCACTCATGGGTTGCGCTGACCATTGCCATCGCCCGCGCCGCGGGCATTCCCGGATTACGCCATGCTCGACAAGCACGTGCGTCGCCGTCTCTCCGAAAGGAGGTCGGGGCGCCTAACACGTTTCGATGATCAGATTGCGCGCTGGGTCCTGCGGACGCTGGTACACGCCGGCTCTGCGACCGACGCGCTGCGCGAGGACGGTGCGCTCGACCGTCCACTGCTTCGAGGCCTGGGCATCGCTCCGCTTCGTGACGGCGCAAGCACCGACGAGGTGGTCGCTCAGCTACAGCAACGCCTGGCCGAGTTGGACACACGGCCGCGCGCAGGGACCATGGCCACGGAGAATGCCGCCCTGGTCGCGAAGCTCCTGGGCTTGTCGCGCACGGAAGAGACGGTCCTGGCCTTCGTGATCGGCCTCAACAGCGAACGCGCGCTGCGCGATTGCTACGAGCGCGTCAGCGCGCCCAGCCCGCTGCACACGGCTCGTGTCCTTGCGACGATTCTGCAGCTGCCAGCTCGAGGCGTTCAGCGCGCACTGCGCAGCGACGGCGCACTACGCAGCCTGCCGCTCATCGAGTACTCGGGCGAAGAGCTGTTCTGGGAACGCTCTCCCACGCTCTCGCGAGCCGCGTCGCAGGTACTGCTGCGCCCGCTGCTGGATGCGCGAGATCTCGTCAAGCGCTTCCTCGGCAACGTCGCTCCATGCACGTTGACCGTGGCCGACTACCCTCACGTCGCTGCGGACGTTGACCTACTCCTTCGCATCCTGCGGGCTGCGCTCGCTCGCAGAACGTCGGGCGTGAACATCCTCATCCACGGGCCATCGGGAACCGGCAAGACGCAGCTGGCGGCTGCGATGGCAAAGCAACTCGGGGCGAGCCTCGACGCAGTGGCCCACGAGGATGAAGACAACGACGTACTGACCGGCCAGGATCGCGTCGAACGCTACGCACTGGGTCAGCGTCTGCTGCGCGGCAGGCGCAACGCGCTGTTCATCTTCGACGAAGCCGAAGACGTCTTCCCACAATCGGCGACGTCGTTCTTCGCGCGCGAGTCCGGCCACAACAAGGCATGGACGAACCAGCTCCTCGAGCGCAACGCCATCCCAACCTTCTGGGTGAGCAATGCGATCGGCCAGCTCGATCGCGCTTTCGTTCGGCGCTTCGACTACATCCTCGAGCTTGGCCTGCCGCCCAGGTCGGTGCGACGACGGAGCTCATAGGAACTTTGAAAGGGGTATCGGTCCTGGCCGGAGTTTACATAACGCCCGAACCACGACAGAATTTTGTGGCTCAGCTCACCCATCTTCTGCCGCGCTCAGATGCTCGCTGGGTGACATGAAGCTCTTGGTCGCGCTGACGCGCTGCTTCACCAACTCGTAGACGCGGCGCGAAGGATCGCTGTGTGCGGGCGCCATCAGGTCGTGCCAGGTCACGAGCGGCATGGGTGCTCCGGCCACCGGCGTCGCGGCATGACAGCTCCGGCAGCTCTGCTCGAGCAACTTGCTTGCCCTCGCAGAACACGGAGATCTCGCCCGGGCACGCGTCTTCGTGCGAGATGCCATCGCAGGGGGCTACTCGCTGGGACCCAATACCCCTTGCGAGTTTCCCAAGCTCCTCACGCCGGGACGACAGGTGCTACATCGGCCGCGTAGCGGGCGCGCATTCGTTCAACGAACTGCACCAGATTCTCGTGTCTTGCCACGGCCTGACGCAGTGGGCCGTCGATCGGGATGTGCCACAGGTTGGCCAGCAAGCCGAACACGCTGGCATCGACGGCGCGCGGGCGGGCGCCGGTGAAATACGGCGCATCGCCGAGAGCCCACGCAACCGAAGCGAGGTCCCTCCGTGCGACTTCGCGCAACACCTCTAGGTCGTGGCGCCCAGCGCCCTGTTGCCACAGCTGACGCTCCAGGACGCGAGCGGCGACGTGGCCGACGAGCGGGCGAGCCGGTTTCGGCAAGCCCGCGAACAGATCGTTGGTGTAGCGGGCCCGAATCGCTGGATCGCGCCAACGCTCGGCAACCAATACGAAATATAGGCTCTCTTCAACCGTGCGCTGCGTGAGATGCGCGCGCGCACGCGCATCCGGTGGCACCTCAGCTTCGCCAAGAACATCCGAAGCGCGCTCGAGGCGCTGGACAATGACCCCCGAATCGGCGACTCGCTGGCCTGCGTGTTCAATCCACGGCAATTTGCCCCGCGGAGATCGGGCCGTGGATAGCGTCGGGCGCAACTCGTAAGCGTCACCGCGCATGCGCAGAATCACCTCGAGCTTGACACAGAATGGGCTAGGGCCGAGCAGGCCCCACCCGATCCGAGGGGTCACATGAAGAACGATCATTAGGTGCGATTGTCATGGCCTGGATGAGTGTGTCAAGTTGCAAGGATGACCCCGGACGACCAGTCGGGTCCGCGTCAGCTGGATTCGTTCGAGCGTTTGTTGGCCGCGGCACGCGACACAGGGCCCTCGCTTGCACGCCGAATCCAGGTCCAAGCCGTGCTCAAGGACGTCCTGGGGCTCGACTTTCCACCGCCCACCCTCGAGCGCTACGTCATCGAGCGCAAAGTCGGCGCTGGCGGGATGGGAGTGGTCTTCCGCGGCTACGCCACCGAAGACCACAAGCCCGTCGCGATCAAGGTGATTGCTGGTAACGCGAATTTCGAACGCGCTCGCTTTGTGCGCGAAGCGGAAGTGCTGCGGCTTTTGGTGAGTCCAGGCGTGGTCCGGTACTTGGATCACGGAACGACCGCCGACGGCCTCGACTACCTCGTCACCGAGTGGCTCGACGGGGAGGATCTAGGGGCGAGGCTACGCCCGCGGCACCCTTTCAGTGCGTGACGCACTGCAGGTCCTGCTGGGAGTGAGCCGCGCGCTCGTCGCGGTCCACGCTGCAGGTGTGATCCACCGGGACATCAAGCCCGGCAACGTCATGTTAGTCGGTGGTTGCTACGATGACGTGCGCGTCATCGATCTCGGCATCGCCCGCTCCACGAGTCATGCCACGCAACTGACGGCAACGGGGGCTCTCCTCGGAACCCCATATTACATGGCGCCCGAGCAGATTCGTGGCCACGCGGACGCCCGAACGGACGTGTACGCGGTGGGCGCAACGCTGTTCGAAACGCTTGCGGGCCGTCCGCCATTCATGGGCGAAAACGCTGGTGCAATCGTCCTGGCCGTGCTGGCCGAAGCCCCGCCAAGCTTGCATGCGCTGCGTACCGATGTCCCGAGCGCTATCGACGCAGTCGTGGGACGCATGCTGGCGAAGGATCCTGACGATCGCCCCGTCGACATGGCTGCGGTCGTCAGCGAGTTGGGGCAGCTGGCCGCGGCACTCGATCGCGGCGCTGCGGCGCCCGTGGTGTTGTCGCGTGCAGAGCGATCCCAACGGGGGTCGACCGAGCCTCCGCCTGCAGACGCCGGTGGAATCCTCGGGCGTCACCGCATCCTCGCGCAGCTCGACGGAGTCCTGGCCGAGGTCGTCGCCGAACGTATGGTTGCCCTACTTTCGATCACGGGAGATCCGGGTTCGGGCAAGTCGGCCGTGATTGACGCGCTCGCTCAGCGCATACATTCGTGGCGCTGCTTGCGCGCGCGTGCCTACCGCGACCAGATCGGCGTTCCCTTTTCCACGGTGCGTGAGCTGATCAAGAGCGGCGGTGGTGACGCAGCGTTGAGCGCGCTGTTTCAGCACTCAGGCGGACACGTCGACCCGGTCGTGTCCGGTGACCGTATCATGCTGGCGTGGCTTGATCGTATCGAGGCCTGGACCGATCAGGGTCCGGTACTTGTGCTCGTTGACAACGCGGATCTGGCGGACCTTTCGTCGTTGCGCCTAATAGACCACGCGCTTGCGCAGTTTCCAGATCGCTGTCTTGCCGTCGTCGTGACTCAGACCGGTAGGAGGACCGCCGCAATCGGCATTCAACTTCCCGAGCACGCGCGCGTGCAACTCAGCCTGTCCCCGATCGGGGATCGATCGAGCTGGGCTCTCGCCAGACGCTGGGCACCAGACGCGTCCGACACAGCGCGGGCACGCGTCGTGCACATTGCTTCGGGTAACCCGTCACATCTGCGAGAGCTGTGTCGCGCGCTGGAGCGTGGCGATGAGATCGATGCACGCTCCGCCGCGGACTTGGTTTGGGCGCGCTTGGCCTCGCTCGACCCGGAGTTGCGGCGCACCTTGCGCGCCGCGAGCATCGTGGGTCGCGAGCTGTGGCCCAGCGCGGTGGCCCGCCTGCTCGGAGTAAGCGCGAGTGACCCTGGACTGTCACGACATCTCGCGTCCGCCGTCGCCGCCGGTTACCTGCATCCATCGGCGGGCTCGCGTGTCCCAGATGAATCGCAATTCGAGTTCACCAGCGAGCTCGCGTTCCTTGCCGCGTACGAGCTCACGGACGACGACGAGCGACGCGCCTGCCATCAGACAGTGGCCGACTGGTTGGCGGAACGGCTTCCCGAAAACGCTATACTGCGCGCACGTCACCTCGACGCTGCAGGCGCGCACACCGCGGCTGCGCGTCATCATCTTGCCGCCGCTCGCGCGGCGTTCGCTGGCGGTGATCGGCAGTTGTTCGACGACTCCGTGGCGCGCGCTCGCGCCGAGCACGCGCCACCTGAGATCGCGGGCGAGGCCACTGCGTTGCTCGCAGCGGGGCGCTTCTGGCTGGGTGCGACGCGCGAATCACTCGAGTGCGGTACCGCTGCGCTGGGTCAGCTGCCTCGGGGATCTCGGGCATGGTTCGATGCCACGAGCACGGCTATCACCGCGGCCGGTCAGCTTGGCGATCACGCTGCTATTCGCCTGCTTGCGGATCAGGTAACGGGCACAGCACCCTCCTCCATCGACGCAGGGGAAGCGCGGGTAATTGCAGCGTGCCGTGCCTTCTGCCAGCTGGCCGCAGCTGACTCTGGTGGTGAGCTCGGTGCGGCTCTCGATGCGGTTGCGGGCTCTATCGCGCTGGACGCACTTGGCCCCGAGGGCCGAGCGTGGCGTCACCGGGTGGATGCATGGCGGCCTTCCATGCGCGGTTTCGACCAGGCGATCGGTGCGATCGTTGCCGCCCACCGTGCACATGTGGAACACGGAGATCTGCGCTCTGCCGCACTCATGGGCATTCACCTCTGCTCGTACCTCGTCTGGACCGGTGCCTGGGAGCGCGCGCGTGAGGTGATCGACGACGCGGTCCGACTGGCGCGACGGCTCTCGGTCGACTACCTGGTGTTGTGGGGCGCGTACGGAGAAGCGAAGCTGTTGGTCGAGAGTGCGCCACACCTCGAGGCGCGCAACGCGCTCGGTCGGGTGATCGCCGGCGCCGCGGCTAGCCCGCGGATTCGTGCCGGTGCACTGATCTACGCAGCGATCGCTGCGGCTAAAGCCGGCGAGCATGCGCTGGCCATTGAGTACGCGGGCGCCGCGCGCACAGCGCATTCGGCGCCTGTCATCGCCGCCGCGGCGGCGGCGGCCATGGTGAGATCCGCGCTCGTCCTCGGCAAGCGCGACGAAGCCACCGCGCTAGCGCACACGCTCGAACCGCATGCCACCGTGAGCGAGCGGCTCAGCGAGTTCGATGAGTTGGTCCGACTTGCCTGGGCAGAGGTTGCCGCCGCGCAAGGCGCTGATACCACCGAGGCGGTGCGCGCGGCCGACGCCGCGAAGGCAGCCATCGCGGCGCGGGCTGCCACACTCGCTGACCCTCTGCGTCGCAATGAGTATCTTGCTCGTCCGCACCTCGTCGTCGCGACGCTCGCTCTCGCCAGCACTCGCGTGTAACAGAATAGGCTCAAACGGCACGTGTCTCGTCTCGGTGCAAGCCGTCAACCGACGAGCTTGCCACGCCGCGGTTTGAAGCATTGCTCCAGTTCCAGAATGGCCTGCGCCGTAGCACGGCTACCCACCCGTGCCACCGCGCGCCGAGCAGGTCACCTCGGTGGGGCCCGGTGAGTTGCATCGCAGTACCCCATCGATCGCCGTGCAGCCGCTGGCGCCCCAGCCCAAGCACTCACCAGCGACGCCACTGCATGGTTCCCCGAGGCCTTTGATCGGGCT
>JADGRF010000326.1 GCA_017881055.1 Sandaracinaceae bacterium | reverse complement strand
TCTCGAAGCCCGGAACGCCATCGGCCGCGACCAGCTCGTCGTCGTGCGGCGACCGCCGGTCGAACAGGTACAGCCGGTTCTGTCCGGTGTCCGGGTCGATGCTGCGATACATCACCAGCTCGCCGCTAGGTGCAGCTGACAGAGCCTGCATGATGCCGTGCGTCTTGTGCAACGTCGTGAAGTGTGAGCGATCGTGCTTCGCTGCTAGAAACGTGGCGTAGGTGCGCTTCTTGATCCAGCGCTCGAAGCGGGCCGCGATCGACGACGAATTGGCGCCCGTGACCTTCGCGACCAAGTGCGGAAAGTCCGCGACGCCGCCGTCTTCTTCGTATTTGAACAGTGCCGGCGACGCATCCAAGATCTTTTGAATCGTGCCTTTCCCGTAGGTCTCTTCCAGAAACGCGCAGCGCACCTGGCCGACCTTGTACGTCCACAGGCCGCTCGTCAGCCGATCCTCCCAGAACGAGCCGAGCACGTAGTCATGCTCGGTCTTCGGGTTCACCAAGATATCGCGCACGTACATGTCCGCTTCTGGATCGATGCCGTGCTTGGCGTAGTACTCCGCGAGTCCTTCCACGAACCAGAGCGGCATGCCATCGAGCGGCATGCCCACGATGCCGTCACGATCCGCTGCGCTCTGCACCTTTTGAATCGTGAACTCGTGCGCTAGCTCGTGCGTGGACACGTCGGCAAACAGGCGTGCGTCGCCGAAGTACGGCAGCGTTACCTCGAGGCTCTCGGGACTGGTGAGACCGAGCACGCCCTCCTGCAGCGGAAACAGATCCGTCTGCAGAAACTCGATGTAGCTCGCAAACAGAAAGTACGCGAACGTCTGATGCGGCGAGTAGCCGAACTCGCTCGACAGATAGCGATACGAGCCCTCGATGCTGGCGGCCGCGCGCTCGGCAATCGGCCGCTCGCGCTCGTAGAAATACAAACGCACGCCGCCCGCGCCGGACTTCGCATCGCCCTTGCCTTGCGCATGTGCTGCTAGGCCCGAGGTCGGCGCGCCCTGTGCAACCTGGGTAGTCGTGGCATCCGAGCGCACGACCGGCGCATCGCGCAGGCTCGGCCACTCCCATGCCGCGCCCGCAGCTGGTGGCTGCAGCACACCCGCATGCAGGCGCGCACCGCTTGGGAACGTGAGCTGCGGGGTGCGTCCCTTCTTCGTGTGCACGTCGATGTACTTCCAATCGAACGTCGTGTAGCGCACGTTGGTTTGGCTGGGTCGCCGCGGGTACACGAAGACCTGCGCGTGGACGCTGGCGCAGCAGAGGAGCACGCACCCGGTCACGCTCACCACGCACGCTGACGAGATCAACCGGACGACGCGGCGCGGGCCGTACACCCGAAGGGTGGTAACGCCCCCCGAGGCGAAGATCAATGCTCCCGCGCGCTCAGTTCTCGGCTGCTTTTTGGGGCCCCGCGATCAAGTCCAAGAGCAGCTCGCTATTGGTGCGGAACAGGCTGCGTACGCCCTCCTCGGCCGCGAGCGGATCGCGCGCATCCATCGCGTGCTCGATCTCGAGGCAGATCGGCTGCAGCAGCTTGCGCGTGCCGACGAGCGTCTTGCGCGCCGCCGTCTGCTTGCGCGCGATCGCCGTCAGGCCGTTGCGTACCATTTGCAGGACCACGTTGCGGCTGGCGATCGCGATCAGCTCGGTCAGCTCGTCCGTGGTCTTTACGAAGTCCTCGTCGCTGCTGCTCGGCGAGCACAGCCGGCGCAGCAGCACCTTGGCCGCGGCAAACTCCTGCTCGGTGCCACGCTCGACCGCAAAGCGCGCCGCGCCCGCCATCACCAGCTCGTGCACGTCGAGCCACTGCGCGATCAGCGCACGGTCCGGCGCCTTCGCACCCAACGCATGGCGCAGGGCGCCGAGCCCTGCCTTTGCGAGTGGTACGACGCGCGCGCCGCCGCCCGGACGAATCGCGATCATGCCTAGCTGTTCCAGTTTCTTCAACGCTTCGCGCACGGACGAGCGATTCACCGTCAGTCGCTCGGCCAGCTCGCGCTCCGAGGGCAGGCGCTCACCCGGCCCGTATTTACCACTCAGGATCTGCGCGCGCAGCGTCTCGGCGATGCTCTCCGCTCTGCTGGGTGCCTCGTCGCTCATGCTGCAGTCTCCGCGGCAGTGACACGGTTTGCAGCTGCCGCTTCCGAGAACGGTCCCAGCTTACGACGCTTCAGCTCCGCCGTCATTTGCCTCTGGAAGCGCCTGTTGGACGTCACCACCAGCGGGAACATCGCCAGATATCCGCGCGGCAGCTTCGGGCTTTCTTCCCACACCCGCAGCTTTTCGTACGGTCGCGACGCGAACGCGTGGTGGTCCGCGTGGCGAGACAGCCCCGTGAGCGCGTAGTACGTGAAGCGCGAGTGCGTGTCCCAGGAGTTGCTCGGCAAGACGCGCTTTTGTTCGCGACGCAGCCCCCAATGCTCGAAGTAGTTCACGACCTCGAGCGCACGCGTGGCCCACAGCGCCTGCAGCAAGTACACGATCAGCGCGGCCGGACCGAACACAAACGCGAGCACGCCCGCAAGCGAACACTCGAACACGATCCCGTGCACGACGCGACTCTGGAGGAGCCGCGGATCGTACCAGCGCATGTCGACGTCGCCCAAGCGCGCGGTCTCCAAGCGCCACGCGCTACGAAACTGCGCGGGCACCGTGCGCGCGTAGAACGCATTGAAGGTCTCGCCGAAGCGCGCAGTCGCGGGATCTTCGTCTGTCCCGACGCGTATGTGATGACCGCGCACGTGCTCGGTGTAGAAGTGTTCGTACATCACGGTCGCGAGCAAGAGGCGCCCGAGCAGCCGCCAACCTTTCTTCGGCCGATGGATCAGCTCGTGCGCGACGACGATGCCGGAGTAGCCCGAGCTGGAGCCGACCACCATCGTCGCGAAGATCGTGTCGGTCGAGAGCAGGTGCTGCTTGCCCATCATGCGCGCGAGCAGCACGACGTTCGCCACCTGCAGCACGACCAGCACGAGCAACATCGCATCGAACGGCCAGCTCGGCATCTTCGCGAGCGGCTGCTGCGCATGCTCCCCGCTGCGGCGGTCGATGGCGACCGAGCCGACGATCGGCACGGCGAAGAGCGGCGCCTGCCACCACGGATGCGGACCGCTGAGCACGAAGCCGAGCGCGGTCAG
>JADGRF010000325.1 GCA_017881055.1 Sandaracinaceae bacterium | reverse complement strand
GCATTACACCGAAAACACTCGACCTGTTGATCGCCGTCCACGCGCTCAGCCATTCGGCAATGCTGCTCACGCTCGACAAAGACTTCGCCCTGATGCAAGCGGCCGGCGTGCCGTTGCAGCTTGCGCGCGGCTGACAGCGGAGCGGTCGGGCGTGAGCGAGCGCAGGCCCCGGATCTCATCCCGTCGAACGTACGTGGCCTGCGCGCACGGATTGGCGGCGCAGTCCGCGACGCGCAGCCTGGCGCATGGTATGGACATGAAGCGCATCCCCGGAGGGCCGCAACATGACATGCATGCACCGCAATTTCCTGACCACGGTCCTCGTGGCCGCAGGCCTGGCTCTCTCGCTCGGCAACAAAGGCTGCGAGAAGGCTCCGAAGGGCGACGCGGGTGTTGCAGCTGATGGCGGCGGCTCGCAGCTGAACGGCCATGGCGGCAGCGGCGGGCACGGCTCGGGCTCGGGCTCTGGCTCCGGCGCGGGTGGTGGAGGCAGTGCAGCTGACGGCGGCGGCGGTTCGTCGACTGGCAGCGGCGGCGCTGGTGGCGCATCCGACGGCGGTACAGCGACCTCGGACGCCGGGACCGGCAGCGGCAAGATCTGCGGCACACGCGGCACGGGCAGCTGCCCCCAAGGCGAGTTTTGCAACTTCCCCGCGAGCGCTCAGTGCGGCGTCTTCGACGCGGCCGGCACGTGTCAGACGGTGCCCGACGTTTGCGATTTGCACAGCCCCGTGTGCGGCTGCGACGGAACCACGTATCCCAATGACTGCAACGCGCATCACGCGGGCGTCTCGATTCGCCAGACGGGCACATGCGCCAGCGCCAGCGACGGTGGCACGTGCACGGTCGTGAAGACCGGCTCGATCGCGTGCATCACGCAGTACAAGCCGGTCTGCGGCTGCGATCACAAGACCTACGGCAACGCGTGCGAGGCGAGCGTGGTTTCGTCGACCGCCCACACGGGTGCTTGCAACGAAGACGACTGTGCCGCTGTCGGCGGCAAGGCGGAGTTCCACCCCGGGCCAAATCCAAGCTGTGCCGACGCGAACGATCGGGTGTTTACCGACATCATTCCAAATGACGGCAAGCCGCGCCCGCAGCCCGAATATTGCTGCGTTGCGAAGTGATGCGCTCCGCGCGCTTTCTCGCCGCCCCCAATTGCACGCGGGCGTGGCGACCTTGCGATCGCCCGCCCGCGTTTCGTAACCGGTGACCGACTCGACTATTCCTTCACATCACCACGCGCGAAGATGCTGGCCACGAAGCTCAGCACGTCGTTGGCGGACGCTTCGTTGTAGCCGTAGTACTTGATCAGACGGCTCTTGATGACGTCGATCTTGTCCTGGGTTTCCTTGTCGATGACGTTGGACACGAACGAGCTGAGCTTGATCGAGTCCTTCTGATCCTCGAACAGCTTCATTTCGAGCGCGCGACGCAGCCGATCGTTGGTGTCGTAGGAGAACTTCTTGCCTTCAATGGCAAGGGCCCCGATGTAGTTCATGATCTCGCGGCGGAAGTCGTCCTTGCGGTTGTCGGAGATGTCGATCTTCTCTTCGATCGAGCGCATCAGCCGCTCGTCGGGCGCTTCGTCGCGACCCGTGTAGCGGTTCTTGACCTTCTCCTTCAGCGTGTAGGCGCGCACGTTGTCGATGTAGTTCGCGCACAGGCGCGCGATCGCGCCTTCGTCCGCGCTGATCGCGCGCTGCACTTCGTTCTTCACGATCTCTTCGTACTCGCCCTTCACAACGGCGATCAGCTCGGCGTAGCGCTTTCTGCGATCTTCGTCGGAGAACAGCGAGTGATGACGCAGACCCTTGTCGAGCTCGTTCAGGACCATGAACGGGTTGATGTAGCCCTCGACGCCGTCGCGCACGAGCGCGTTCGAGATCTTGTCCTGCACGTAGCGCGGTGAGACGCCGTCGAGGCCTTCGCGCTGGGTTTCCTTGCGCAGCTCTTTGACGTTGTCCTGCGTGAAGCCGGGCAGCATCTTGCCGTCGTACAGCTTCATCTTCTGCAGCGCCGAGATCTGGTGCTTTTTGGGCTCTTCCAAGCGCGTCAGCACGGCCCACATGGCGGCCACTTCCAACGTGTGCGGCGCGATGTGCTTGCCGCGCAGGCGCTCTTGCGAGAAGTCCTTCTCGTAGATCTTGATCTCCTCGCTCATCTTCGTGATGTACGGGATGTCGATCTTGATCGTGCGGTCGCGCAGCGCTTCCATGAACTCGTTGTTGAGCAAGCGCTGGTACTCGGCTTCGTTGGTGTGACCGATGATGACTTCGTCGATGTCGGTCTGAGCGAACTTCTTCGGCTTGATCTTGTGCTCCTGCGTGGCGCCCAGGAGGTCATAGAGAAACGCCACGTCGAGCTTCAAGATCTCGACGAACTCCACGATGCCGCGGTTGCTGATGTTCAGCTCGCCGTCGAAGTTGAAGGCGCGCGGATCCGAGTCCGAGCCGTACTCGGCGATCTTGCGGTAATTGATGTCGCCGGTGAGCTCGGTGGCATCTTGGTTCTTCTCGTCCTTCGGCTGGAACGTGCCGATGCCGACGCGATCTTTCTCCGAGAGCAGCAAGCGCTTCACGCGGATGTGGTTGCTGACGACCTTGCCCCAGTCACCGTGGTAGCGGTTCATCAGGCGCTGGAACACGAAGCGGCAGGCAGGATCGAGATCGCCGGCGATCTTCACGCGGTGGTGATCGTTGCCGAGCGCGAGCTCCCGCACGACTTTCGGACGCCAGTCCTCGGGCACCAGGCGCAGAGGCTCTTCGTGCATCGGGCAGGCGAACTCGCCGGTGGTGTCGTCGTCCGAGACGCAGCCGGTGCCCTGCAGGTTGGTCCACGTGAACGTGTACAGACAGCCCGCCGTGGTGCGCGAGTAGTGCTCGCAGCCCTTCTTGAGCAAGCGAGCCATCGTGCTCTTCGACGAGCCGACCGGGCCGTGCAACAGAATGATGCGCTTTTCAGGGCCGTAGCCGTGCGCAGCGGCTTGCAGCACGTGCACCAGGCGCATCAGCGGGATGTCGAGGCCGTGGATCGCGTCCTTGCCGTGGTCCATCGGATCGCGGAAGAACGGATAGCGGATCAGCCGCTTCTTGTTGTCGATGTACTCTTCTTCGCCGTAGCTGATGATCATGTCGTACAGCCGCTGGAACGCGTTGCGCGTCACCTCGGGCCGGTCGCGCACGACACGCAGGTAGTCCTCGAACGAGCCCTCCCAGTGCATGTCTTCGTACTGCTTGTAGTCCTGCAGTGCGGCGATGCGTGAGATCAAGCTCGCAGTCGACGTGTCTGTCGCCATGAGATCCTCTTGTTTTGCGAAGAGTGTAAGCGCATGTGGAGCTGGATCCACACGCCTCGTCGTCGATCGTAGCACCGTCCCCCGTCCCGCACACCATCCGCTTTTGCTGTGGAAGCGGCTGTGTACGACATGCTAACTTTCGCAGAGTGCAAAAGGTTTTCGTCCTAGACACCAACGTCCTGCTGCACGACCCCCGGGCGATCTTCAAGTTCGACGAGCACGAAGTCGTGCTTCCGATCTACGTGATCGAAGAGGTCGACCACTTCAAGCGCGACATGAACGAGCTGGGCAGAAACGCCCGCATGCTCTCGCGCTTCATCGACGAGCTGCGGGAAGAGGCCAAGGAAAACCTGCAGGGCGGCGTGGCGTTGCCCTCCGGTGGTTGGCTGCGCGTGGCGGTCCCATCGGACGTGCTCGCAGAAAAGAACGGGCGCAGCGCCGATCACAAGATTCTCGAAGCGGCGCTGCGTGAGCGCGACATGAACCCCGGTCGCTCGACCGTGTTCGTGACGATGGACTCGAACCTGCGCATTCGCGCCGATGCGCTGGGCCTGCAGGCCGAGAGCTATGAGGGCGGTCGCGTCGTCAGTGACACGCTGTATACGGGCTTCGTCACGCTGCGCGCGCCCGGTGAGCTGGTCGATCAGCTGGGTAAGCGCCAGCCTGTGCCGCTGGCCGAGCTCACCTACGAAGACGTGTACCCGAACGCGTGCGTGGTGCTCACCGATCAGGGCAACCACAAGCACACCGCGCTTGGCCGCGTAGATGCGCACGCCGATCAGCTGATTCCGCTGCGCGTGCCGCGCGAGGGCTCGTGGGGCGTGAAGCCGCGCAACCTCGAGCAGAGCTTCGCGATGGATCTGTTGCTCGATGACAAGGTGCAGCTGATCACGCTGGTGGGCCGCGCCGGCACCGGCAAGACGCTGCTCGCGGTGGCAGCCGGTCTGCGCAAGGTCGTGTTCGAAGGCGTGCACGCGCGCCTGCTCGTGTCGCGCCCGATCTTTCCGCTCGGCCGGGACGTGGGCTATCTGCCCGGCACGATCGAGGAAAAGCTCAACCCGTGGATGCAGCCGATCTTCGACAACCTCGAGTACATCTTCACGACCGGCGGCGGGCGCCTCGATGCCGGGCGCAGCTACGAAGAGCTGGTTGCAGCTGGCACGATCCACGTCGAGCCGCTCACCTACATTCGCGGTCGTACGCTGCCCAATCAGTTCTTGATCGTGGATGAAGCGCAGAACCTCACGCCGCACGAGGTGAAGACCATCATCACGCGCTGCGGCACCGACACCAAGATCGTGCTCACGGGCGACCCCGACCAGATCGACAACCCGTACGTGGACGCGCAGAGCAACGGCCTCACGACCGTGGCCGAGCGCTTCAAGGCCGAGCGCATCGCGGGGCACGTGACGCTCAGTAAGGGCGAGCGCTCCGAGCTGGCCGAGCGCGCGACGGAACTCTTGTGACCCGGCCCGCGCTGCACGTGTTGCCAGACGGCGCGCGTCCGGCAGCGCGCGAGCTCACGCGCATCCGTCAGCTGGAAACTAAGCTCGGCGTGCTGGTGAAGAACTGCCGGCTTCTGCCCGCGATCACGGCGGCGAGCCCGGTGCCGGAGCGCGCGCGGCTCGCGGCGGCTCTGGAAAATGACGAGAGTGTCGTCCCGCGCTTCCAGTACCCTCCTGCACGCAAAGAGCTGGCGGGCGCACGCGCGTTCGATGCGCTGCGCGCGGCTGCGGCCCAGCTGCCGGGCAGTGCGCTCTACTGCGCGAAGCTCGATGAGCTCGAGATCGACGTCGCGATCCTGAGCGCGCTGGGTGATGCGCGCCGGATTCGGCCGCTCGCCGCGCGCCGCTTCGGCACGGGCGATGAAGTCGTCGCGACACCCGCGGGACAACTTGCGCTCTCCGAGTACGCGGCGCGCCTGATTGCTCTGCGCGGCAACCACGGTGCACACGAAGAGGCCCGCACCGTGCCGGCGCTCACGCGCGATGGCAGCCCGAGCCTCGCTGGCCTGATTCGCGAGGTCGCGCGGCTCGCGGGCCTCTCCGTGGAAATACGGGTCGAAGCGAATTTATCGGCGGGCGCCGCCACGGGTGATCACACCGTGTACTTGGCCGACCGTGCGTTCGGTGCACGCGAGGCGCTGCGTCTGGCCGTGCATGAGGTGCTCGGGCATCTGACGTCGGCAGCCAACGGGCGCGAGCAACCGATTCGCTTGCCGGAGTGGGGCACCGCGGGCTCGTTCGCTGATCAAGAAGGCGTTGCGCTGTGCATGGAGGACGCCTTCGGTGTGCTCGACGCCGGGCGCCTGTGCGCGCTCGCCGGGCGCGTGCTCGCGACCAGTAGCATGCATGGCGGCGCTAGCTTCGGCGATACGGCGCGCCTACTGCATCGCGAGCAAGGCTTCAGCGCGCAGGATGCGGTGTCGATCACCGAGCGCGCGTACCGAGGTGGTGGCGTGGCGCGCGACGCCGGCTATCTGCTCGGCTACCTGCGCGTGCGCGCGGCGATCGCAGCCGGCACCGCCACGCTCGATGAGCTGCGCATGGGCCGCGTGGGTGTGCAGGCACTGCCGGCGCTGCGCGAGCTGATCACGCAAGGCTTGGCGCGCCCTTCGCTGCATCGCCCGAGTGTCGAGCGGGACTTCGCCTCTCATCCCGACGCCAACGCCGTGCCCGCGCCACGGACGAGCGCGGGCTCGGCGTTGAGCGCTTGACAGTTGGCACGGGCGGCGCGTATTCGCGGACCGATCCATGCCGTTCTAGAACTAGAACGCAGCGCGACGGTTTCTACCTACCGAACTTCTCGCGCAGCTTGCGTTCCACCAGCTCGGGAACCATGCCGTGCAAGTCGCCACCGAGCGCGGCGGCTTCTTTGATTAGCGTAGAGCTGACGTAGAAGTAGTCGTTCGCCATGATGAACACGGTCTCGATGCCGGGGCCGAGGTGGCGGTTCATGTTGGCCATCTGCAGCTCATGCTCGAAGTCACCCACGGCGCGCAGGCCGCGCAGCACGATGCGCACGCCTTTGCTGCGCG
>JADGRF010000064.1 GCA_017881055.1 Sandaracinaceae bacterium | reverse complement strand
GCCGTCAGCGGCCTGGCGTCGGCGCTCGGAAACAAGAGCAGCACGCGCCGACCTTCGGCATGCAGCGCGTGGAAGTCGAGCGGCCGGTCGCGCACGCCATGCACGTGCAGCGTGCTGTGACTCAAGGCGCGCAAAGCCAAAGGCCCCGTCGCCGTGGTCTTCGCGACCTCGCGGTGGTGCATGATCAACACCACTTTGCTGGCCAACTCGAGCTTTTCGATCTCCGCACAAAGGCAGAGCGCCCGGTGCATCCGGCACTGCTCACAACGATCCGCGCGCTTTGACCTGCGACCCATGAAGTCGCGGCAGCTTCGCACAGAGTTCGGCGATTAGCGCTCCGAGAGCGAAGGCGCCTGCCACTCAGGCCCGTGCAGCAGGATGCCCAGCTTGTCCCCGAGGCCGCGCGCTCGGCGTACATCCTGCGCGATCGCCGCGTACTGTGAAAGGCGATCTTCGTAAGCTGGAACGTCTCGACGTTCTTGGTCAAGCCGTACACTGCGCGCCAGCGACCATTAGAACGACGCCACCGCGGTGGCGCGCCTGCGCGCAGCCGGCCCGATTCCGCTCGGCGTCACCAACACGCCAGAGCTCTGCATGTGGATGGAGACGAAGAACCGGGTGTACGGTCGCACGAACAACCCCTACGACGCTTCGCGCATCGCGGGCGGCAGCTCGGGCGAGCGCGTGATGGCAGGTCCCGACGGGCGGCGTGCAGGTGATCTCGGCCCACGGCAACGATCATGTCACCATCGCGGTCGCGCTGGAGCGCGCGTTCGGCGGCTGGGTGCCTCCGCGCACCCGACCCTGAATACAGCTGCCGAATCTGCGCTGGCGGATGCCGACGACGCAGAAATTTCGCGATTGCGCGCGCGCGCTGGAAAAAGCGCGGCTGGAACGGCCGAAGCTGGGGGTGGCACGCGCCGTGCTCAAGGCAGCGGCGAGGGGACCCTGCGATGACCCAAGTCCGCGAGATCATGTCTACCGCGCTGTTCAGTTGCCAGCTGTCCGACTCCTTGGCGGACGCCGCACGGCTCATGCGGGAGCATGCCTGCGGCTGCGTGCCGGTGGTGAACCGCCCCGGTCGAGTCGTCGGGATCGTCACCGACCGCGATGTCCGTCTATGCGCCTACATCCAGCGCAGTCCACTCGATGACATTCCCGTCCAGGTCTGCTCGCAGAACGTTCCGGTTTGCACGCCGGAAGCCTCGCTGGAGCACGCGCGCGACCTCCTCCTCGCAGAGCAAGTGCGTAGCTTCCCGGTGACCGGAGCGGACGGCCGTCTGATCGGGGTGCTTTCGTGGAGCGCTCTGGTCAGGCACATGCATTCCACATCGGTGACCGCGAACCGTCGTGTGAGCGCGCGTGATTCGTCGTCACTGGTCGCCAAAGTCGTCTCGTTGGCGCGAGCGGCGCTTGGCGGCAAAGGTGTCGCGAAACGCATGCGTGTCTTGCGTCACCGGTCGGTGCCACGCCCCGTGGAGCCCACGGCGCCATGAGCACGCGGTCGGCAGCCGCGCTCGCGCTTGGCTTGCTTGGCGCGTCAGCTGGCAGCGCAAACGCCCAGTGCGGAGCCATCGTCTCGCAGTGCCGCCAGTGCCATGAGGTCGAGGGCGCGCGACCGGTGCTGGAAGGTGGCTCGCCTTGGCATCGCGACCACGCCTTCGGTGACTTCTGTCCCCAGTGCCACGGTGGTGACGCCGACACCCGCGACACGGCCCGCGCGCACACAGGAATGATGTCGCCGATGACCGACGTCGCCGTCACCTGCGGTCCGTGCCACGAGCCAAGCCGCGTGGCGCATGCGTACAGCGCTCCGCTGCAAGGGCCGGGCAATCCGACAAAGGGCGGAGGCGCTCCGAGGGCTGGTGCGGCGCGTGCAGCTGACAGCCGCATCGGCAACGGTCTCTTGGCTGCGGCCGTGCTGTTCTTCGGGGCGGGTGGCGTCGCCTACGTGGTGCGCAACGAGCGCCGCCTGCAGGCCGAGCGCTCGCAGCCCACGGAGCACGTGTCATGAAGCCCGGACGCGCGCTGCGCGCAACCACCTGGTCGCCGTACGCCGCCGGAGCGCTGCTGGGCGTCACCGCTACCGTGTCGATGGCGGGCTTCGGCAAGCGCTTGAGCGGTGCGGGCGCGTACCAACACGGCAGCGGTTACGTGGGTCGCGTGTTGGCGCCGCACAGCGTGTATTGGAAGTACGTGATGCCGACGGGCCTGACCTGGGAGATCTGGTTGGCGCTCGGCACGCTGCTCGGCGCGCTGGCCTCCGCGCTGCTGAGCGGCCAGTTCCGCCTGCGCAGCATGCCCGATTCGCAGTGGCAATCCGTGTTCGGTCCGAGCGTCTATAAGCGCTGGGCGATCGTCTTCCTTGGTACGGCGCTGATCGAGCTGGCCGCGGGCATCGCAGGCGGCTGCACCGCGAGCCTCGCGGTCTCGGGCGGCGCGGCGCTCGCACCCGGCGCGTTCGTATTCATGGCGTGCATGTTCGCGGGCGGCATTCCGAGCGCGCGTTTCATCTACCGGAAGTCGCGCCCCGATACGGAGGCGCCATGATGCCGCTTGCGCCCCTCGCGGTTGGGCTGGCGTTCGGCTTTCTGCTGCACAAAGCAGGCATGGGCCGCTACGACGTGATCGTGAACGTGTTTCGCTTCAGCGACCTGACGGTGCTCAAATTCTTGATGAGCGCGCTGCTGGTCGGCATGCTCGGGTTGCAGCTGCTCTCCAGCTTGCACCTGACGCAATCGGTTCCGATCCCACAGACCTATTGGCTCGGCAACGCGCTCGGAGGCCTCTTGTTCGGCGTGGGCATGGCGACTGCGGGCTTCTGCCCGGGCACCGTCGCCGCCGGCGCCGGCGAAGGACGGCTCGACTATCTGGTCGCAGGTGGCGCGGGTCTGTACGCCGGTGCGCTCGCGTTCGGCTTCGCGTATCCGAAGCTCATGCCGTGGCTGGCCACGCAAGGCAACCTCGGTTCCGTGACGCTGCCTAGCGTGTTGCACGTGAACAGCTGGCTCGTGATCGCGCTGATCTGGGAGCTCGGGCTCTTGCTGCTGTATGCGATCGAGCGCGGACCGTGGCGCCGCGGGCCGTCCAAGAAGAGCGCCTAGGACGAGCCGCCCGTCGTGCCGAAGTTCGCGAAGTCGGTTCAGCCTGTTCGGCCTGGGGCAGCCGTCTACGACACGCACACACCTCGGTCGGCGCCGGGACAGATCGCGCGCGTCGCGTCCCGGCGGCGCTAAAAGCGTGCGGAGGCGCGGTCGGATCGCTCCGATCGCGCAAAAAAACCTGCTTTTCGCGACGTTTGGGCCCCGCCTTGCGTCGCACGCGGCGCAGCCGTGGTAGCACGGCGTCCTCGTTTCGATGCACGCCCTCGCGCCGACCATGCCCACCGATCTACGGGCGCTTCTCGACTCGATCGGGGCGCAAGCCCAAGGCGAGCGCACGCGCCCGGAGCGCGTGTTCGAGCGCCTTTTGGATCTCAACCGCTGCGTGGCGCTCGGCGGCGTCTTGGATGAGCCGCTGCGTGCGCAGGCGGCCGCGCCCGAGCAGCGCCTGGCGCTGGAGCAAGCTCAGCTCGCACGCCTGCGTCTGCTCGAAGGAACGCTGCTCGCCAACTTGCGCGACCTGCGCGAGCAGATCGAGCGCCACTTCGAGAACGCATTTACCGCCCCGCGCGGCGCGCCCGACGCGATGGCTCTCCACACACTGCTCAGCGAGCGTGGAGCGCTGCAGGTAGGCAGCGACGCGCCACGGCCGGCAGTCGTAGCGACCGTCGCGGGCCAAGTCACTGCGCGCTACGTCGCCGTCGTCGATGGCGTGCTCGAGCTGATCCTAAAAGAGCTCGCCTGGCGGCAGAAGGACGTGCAGCACATCTTGCAGCAAGGGAACACCAAAATGCTGCGGCTTGCCGAGCTCGATCGCGTGCTCGACGGCGTCTTCCGAGCCGAGCTCGAGCTTTGTCGCCTGCACCTGAAGACGAACCTAGGCGGGGCGCTCGAGACGCAGCTGCGTGCAGCCTGCGCAGCGCTCGCGGTGGGCGCCAGCGAGGACGCGCTGCGACCCTGGCTCGCGCCGCGCGGCTGCATCGGGCGCTTCCTTCGCGACGGGCGCCGGCTGTGTCACGCGCTGCTGGACTTGGAATGGTCTGCGCTCATGGGGCTCTTGCAGGGCGCCGTGCAGTCCGATGTGCAGTCTCGGCTGGAGAAAGACGAACCATGAGAACCACGCTGGCCACAGGGAGCTGCGGAGCTCTCGGTCTATTCGCTGTACTGCGGACGTCGCTCTACTACCAGGGCGTCGACAAGCTCGCGTTCAGCATCACGTTGTTGATGGCGTTCGTGTTCAGCGTGGCCATCGTCGAGCTGCTCTGGGTGGCGCGCCGCACCGGGGCCCTGCGCGACGAGCTGAACGCGATCCCCAGCGATGCCGACTACGACCGCGTCGAGGGCGCCTCGCCGCTCTTGCGCTCGCTGCTCAGCGCGCGGCTCGATCGCACCGCCCTGCCCGTGCCCGGGCCGGTGTTCGCGCCCTTCATCCTGAGCTTGCTCGTGATGCTGGGCTTACTCGGCACGTTCCTCGGCCTGTTCGAGACGCTGCGTGGCGCAGGCCTCGCGCTCGACGCCAGCGCCGACGTCGAAGCGCTGCGCAGTGGCCTCAAGGGTCCGATCAGCGGGCTGATGCGCAGCTTCGGCACCTCCGCTGCGGGCGTCGCGAGCTCCTCGCTGGTCGGCATGGCTGCCGTGTTCGTGCGGCGCGACAGCAATCGCTTCGGCGTGGCGCTGCACGAGATGGCGAGCGGCCGCCTTGCGCGTTTTGCGCCGGCGCGTCGGCAGCTACTCGCGCTCGAGACGCTCGCCGAGCAAGGCCGCGCCTGGCCGATGGCCGCGGCCGCGCTGGAGCAAGCCGTGGTGCAGCTGCAAACGCTCCAGACCAGCTGGCGAGAGGCCCACGCACAAGCCGCATTGCAGACCAAGGAGCAGCTCGGCGAAGCGACGCAGACGATCCGCGATGCCATCGCGAGCGGCGTGCAGAAGGCCGCGGCGAGCACCAGCGAAGCGGTCAGGCCGCTCTTGCGCGAGGTGGTGGCCGACAGCGGCGCGGCGCTGCGCGAACACCTGGGTGCGCTGCGCGAGCAGCTCAGCCATGAAGCCGAGGATCGCAAGCAGCACCAAGGGAAGCTGCAAAAGCTCGCCGAGCAGCAGTTGCACCAGCTGACGGCGCGTCTGGAAGCCGAGGGGGCGGAGCGCAGCCAGCACGAACACACCGTGCGCGCACAGACCGCCGAACACTTGCAGAAGCTGCACCAGAAGCTCGACGCCGACGCCGGCGCACGTCGTGAGCACGAAGTAGAGGTGCGCGCGCAGGTTGCAGAGCACCTAGAAGCGCTGTACGCGCGCGTCGAGTCGGAAGCACTCGCGCGGCGGCAGCACGACGAGGCAGTGCGGACGCAGCTCACGGCCCAGCTTGGCGCGCTCGAAGCAGGCTTCACGCAGAGCCGCAGTGCGTTCTCCACGCTGGAGACGCAGCGCATGCAAGCGCTGCTCGAGGGCGAGACCGAGCGTGCGCGCAACCTGGCGGCCGAGTGGCAGGAGCTCGCACGTTCGCGGGCCGAGGCCGACGCAGGCCTGCTCTCGAAGTTCGAGCACGCGCTCGCGCACGCGAGCGCGCAACAGAACGAGCGCACCGAGTCGTTGACCGATCACTTCGCGCGGCTTGCCGAGCACGTGCAGGCGGCGTTCGAGCAGGCGGGTGGGCGCGATCGCGAGCGCGCTGCTGCGCTGAGTGAAGTCGGTGCGCGCATGCAGCGCGATCTGGCCGAGGCCGCAAGCGTCGTGCGTGAGCGCCTGCAGTACAGCGCCGAGGCCGAGGCCACGCAGCAAGCACGCGCCGAAGAGCTCTTCGCGCGGCTGGGCGAGGCCTCCAAGGTGATCGCGGAGGCGGCCAAGACGCAGGTGGGAGCACTCGGACAATTCGTCGAGGCAACAGACGGGCGTCTGCGCGAAGCCGAGCAGCGCAGCCACGAGCGACTCGGCGAGGTGCTGCGGCAGTGGAGCGCGCTCGGCAACGAGCAGGCCGAGCGCATCGCGGCGTTCGAGCAGGCGTTGCTCGGTCAGCACGCGAGCACGGCCGGCGAGCTGGGCCAGCGCCTGAGCGAGCACGCGGCTGCGTTGCAGGCGCAGATCAGCCGCAGCGCCGAGCTGCTCGAGCAGGCCTCGACGCTGATCCACGGTGGTGGCGCTGAGCTCTCCGCCGTGGCCGCGAGCTTTGCAAGCGCGGTGGCCTCGCAGCGCGAAGGCGCGAGGCAATGGCTCGAAGCGCTCGGCGACATCGAACGCTACGCGCTGGAAGCTGGCGAGACCGCTGCAGCTGACGCGCTAGGCCTCCACCTAGCGCGCACGCACGAGGTATTCGACAAGCAACTGCAGTTCCAGCAAGAGCTAATCGCGCAGCTGCATGGCATGCGCACCCGCGAGCCGGCCACCACCACCACGAGGCACGATGCGAGCGCATGAAGAAGAAGACGCACCGCCGATCTGGGCGGCGATCAGCGACTTGATGGCCTGCTTGTTCGGGCTGTTCGTGCTGTTCTTCGTGTGGATGGTGATGACGCAGGTCGTGCTCGGCCGAGATCTCGAGAAGGAGCACGCACGCTTGACGCAGACGCGCGCCAAGCTCTCGGCGCTCGAGAGCGCGCTGGCTGGTCCGCTGGCCTCGGGCCTGATCACGCTCGTCGACGGACGCATCGGCATCCGCGGCGCGGTGCTCTTCGAAACGAACGAGGCCAAGCTGCGCACGGAAGGCCGTATGCTGCTCAAGGGCCTGGCCGCGCCACTCGGCACGTACCTGAAGCAGAACGAAGTCGCGCTGATGGTCAGCGGCTTCACGGACGACAAGCAGCTCAAGGCCAACGGCACGTTCGCCGACAACTGGGAGCTGTCGTCGCAGCGCGCCCTCACCGTCACGCGTACGCTGATCGAAGCCGGTCTGCCGGGCGACTCGCTGATCGCCGCAGGCTTCGGCGAGCACCACCCGATCGCACCCAACGACACCGACGAGCAGCGCGCGCAGAACCGCCGCGTCGAGATCTCGGCCGTGCCGCGACCCGAGAGCTTCCGCGCACGTGCCGACAAAGCCGCCGACAAAGCCGCCGACAAAGCCCCCGACAAAGCTCAGGCCGCACCGTGAGCGAATCAGACGCGCAGCTGGAAGATCCCGCGGCCAGCGCACGGCAAGCCGCTGCCACCGCACTTCTGGAGCTTCGCGCCGCCGGCGCTTCACGCTGGGACGCCCCGGGTCTCGCCGTGGTCGACCGCTTGCTCGCGCAAGCCGAGCACGCACCTTCGGCGCTCGCCGCTCATCTTGCCGCGCGCGCGCACGCGCACGCCCAGCAGCTGCAACAGGACTTCGCGAAGAGCCGTGCGCGCGGCGCGTACGCAGTCACACGCCTCGGCGCTGCTGAACATCCCGCGCAGCCCTCGGTCGCGCAGGCTCTGGCTCGCGGGGACACGTTCTTACCGCGGCGCCTCTTGCGCCGTGCACCCGAAGCGCGCCCGCGCTTGCGCGACGAGCTGCGCCAGAGCCTCACCGAGCAACTCGACGCCCAAGCCGAAGCGCGCGGCATCAGCTCGCCCGGCCTGATCGAGTCGCCCGTTGCGCAGAGCAGGTCGTCGCGCTCATCGACGCGCCCACTCGCCATGGCGCAGTCGCTGTACCGCGATGCAGCTGCCGGCGCGGCCGCGCGCATGACGTTGGCCAAGACCACCGCGAGCGTGCCGCCGGACGCCGGGCGCTACCACGCCGTTCAGATCGGCGCGCGCACCTTGGAAGAAGCCGCGCTCTACCCCGCGTACCTGAAGGCGGTGCTGTGCCGCCTCGAGACGCTGAGCGTGCTCTGGCATCACGGCGCGAGCGCACCCGTCGTGAAGCCCAAACGACGCGCGCGCGGCGGCACGGACGTCGAGCGCGACGGATCGATCCCACGAGCCCGGTCGCGGTGATCTCCGACAAGCTCCCCGAGGCCGACGCGCACATCTTGCTTCCCAGCAGCAGCTACGCTGACTTCGAGACACTTCGAGCAAACCCTCTACATGGACGCCGACATGCTGGCCATCACGGATCCCGCCACGCACCCGAAGGCAGCTAGCGCGCAAACCGCCAAGCTCGCGGGCGTGACGCTCATTCATTTCTGGTTGGACGGTCAAACGAAGATGGCAGAGTGGTGCGCTCGAAAATGATCGCCCCCTACGACAGCGAACCCGCTTCGAGCTTACAGCGCCAGTTCTGGCTGCTCGCGCAGCTGCAACCTGAAAGCAGCGCGTATCACGTCGCGGCGCTGTTTCGAATCACGGGACCGCTCGACATCCATGCCTTGGCCCGCGCCTGCGAGCGGCTCGCTGCTCGGCACGCGGCGCTGCGTACCACGTTCGCCCAGCAAGGCGGCACGCTGCTGCAACGCGTCCACGCCGACCTTCCGCCGGCATTTCGCATCGAGCATACGGCACAGGACGCGGACTCCGTCGTGCTCGCCGCAGAGCTGCGCGCGCCATTCGATCTCGAAGTCGGGCCGCTGCTGCGCTTCGGCGTCTGGCCAGCTAGCGAGGGCGGCCACTGGCTGACCTGGACGATGCACCATATCGTCTGCGACCTAGCCAGCAAGAACCGCTTGGCGCACGAGCTCGGCCTCGACTATGCGCGCGAGCTCGGTCTCGCTCAGCTCGGGTCGCTGCCTCACGCGTGGCCCGAACCGACTCCGACGCATTACCCCGATTTCGCGGCAGCCGAGCAGACATTCCTCGCGAGCGAGACCGCGAAACACGCCGAAGACTACTTCGCGGAACACCTGCGCGCGCCGAGCGACGCGCTCGCGCTGCCCGAAGATCACCCGCGCCCGAAGCTGCAATCGCCGCGCGGCCGGCACGTGCCGTTCGCCCTGCCGGCGAGCGTGGTCTCGGCGCTGCAAGCGCGCAGCCGCGAGCTCGCGACCAAGCCCTTCCTGCTCCTGCTGTGCGGCTACGCCACGCTGCTCGCTCGCTACAGCCGGCACGAGCGTGTCACGCTCGGTGTTCCCTTCACCAACCGCAGGCGACAAGCCGACCACGATACCGTCGGCTGCTTCGTGAACAACCTGCCGCTGGCGGTCGACCTGACGGGAGAGCCCACGTTCGCGGAGCTGTTTCGACGCGTGCGCGCCAGCATGCTCGGCCATCACCGCCATCAAGAGCTGCCGCTGGAACGCATCGTGGCGCGCGTCAAGCCGCCCCGAGATCCGAGCCGCAACGCGCTGTTTCAAGCCGGCTTCGCGTTCGAGCCTGCTCCCACGCTCACGCTCGCCGGCCTCGAAACCCAGAGCCTCGACGTTCACGCCGGTGGCGCGCAGCTCGATGTATTCATGACGCTCTGGGAGACAGCAGACGGTTTTTCCGGGCGCCTCGAATACTGCAGCGACCTATACGACCTGCCGAACATGCAGCAGCTAGTGCGCTGCTATCTCGCGCTACTCGAGCACGCGCTCGCGCCCGAAGCTTTTGCGAGCACGGCGCTGATGCGCCTGCCGCTGATGGCTGCAGAGGATCACGACCGTGTAGTTCACACGTACAACCGTACGGAGCGCGCGTATCCCGGACCGCAACGCATGCACGAGGCGTTCCTCGCGCAGTGCGCGCGCACGCCCGACGCGACCGCGCTGCGCTTCGGCGCGCGCGACGTCAGCTACGACGAGCTGCGTGCGCGCGCCAGCGCGCTGGCGGGCGAGCTGCGTGCCTTGGGCATCGGCCGCGGCGATCGCGTCGCCCTGTTCATGGAGCGCTCGCTGGAGATGGTCGTGAGCATCTATGGGACGTTGCTGGCTGGCGCGGCGTACGTGCCTTTGGACCCCGACTTCCCCGCACAGCGGATCGGTTTCATGCTGGAGGACGCGCAGCCGCGCGCAGTGCTCAGTCATGCGCAGGTCGCCGCGCGCTGGACGCAACCAAGCCTGACGCTACGCCTGGTCGATTTCGAAGCCTTGCCGCTGGCGGCGGCGGCCCCGGTCGTGCCGATGGCGGGATCCGATCCGGCCTACGTGATCTTCACCTCCGGGTCGACCGGCCGACCCAAAGGCGTGCCGAATACGCACCAGGGGATCTGCAACCGCATCGCCTGGATGCAAGAAGCGTATCGACTCCGCGCCAACGAAGCCGTGCTGCACAAGACGCCGTACAGCTTCGACGTCTCCACCTGGGAGTTCTTCTGGCCGCTCACGGTCGGCGCGCGCCTGGAGATTGCACCACCCGGCGCACATCGCGATCCTGCAGAATTGGCCGCGTTGATCGTGCGCGCGGGCATCACGACCGTTCACTTCGTTCCGTCGATGCTGGAGGCGTTCGTGGCGCATCCTGCTGCCGCTAGCTGCACCAGCTTGCGCAGGATCCTATGCAGCGGCGAAGCGCTCGGCGCCGCGCTGGTGCAGCGCACGGCCCAGCTGCTGCCGGCCGAGCTCCACAACCTGTACGGACCCACCGAAGCCGCCGTGGACGTGAGCGCGTGGGCGTGCCGCCAAGACCTCACGCGCGATCCCGTGCCAATCGGCAAGCCGATCGCGAACACCCAGCTCTACGTGCTGGATGCGTACCGCGCGCCGGTTCCGGCCGGCGTGCTCGGCGAGCTTTACATCGGCGGCGTGCAAGTCGCGCTCGGCTACATCAACCGGCCTGAGCTGAGCGCGGAACGCTTCCTACCCGATCCGTTCACGAACCAGCCCGAGGCGCGCCTGTATCGCACGGGAGATCTGGCGCGCTGGCTCGCCGACGGCAACCTGGGCTACGCCGGGCGCATCGATCATCAGGTCAAGGTGCGCGGGCAGCGCATCGAGCTGGGCGAGATCGAAGCCGTGCTCGATCAGCACGTTGCGGTGCGCCAGAGCGTGGTCGTGGCGCGGCGTGTTCCGGGCGCCACTACGCAGGATGCCCAGCTCGTCGCGTACCTAGTTCCGTCTGCAGCCATTAGCGGCAGCGGCCCGGGAGGGCTGGTGGAGAGTGTGCGCGCGCACCTGCGTGAGCGTCTGCCCGCGGGCATGCTGCCCAATCAGATCGTGATCGTCGCCGGCCTGCCGCTCACCGCGAGCGGCAAGGTCGATCGCAAAGCGCTGCCGGAACCGAGCGCTGCGAGCGCTGCGCCGCACGCGCCGGTCGCGCCACGCGACGCCCGAGAAGTCTGGCTGTGCGAGCGCTGGTGCGAGCTCCTGGGCGTGCAACGCGTTGGCGTTCACGACAACATCTTCGAGCTGGGCGCGACGTCGCTGATGTGCGCGCAGCTGGTCGGCAAGATCCGCAAGCACCTTCGAGCCGACGTGCCGCTCGTGCGCCTGTTCGAGCATCCGACGATCGCAGCGCTTGCGGATCACCTGACAGAGCTTGCCGCGCCGACTGCCGCGAACGCGACCGACAGCGGCCTTGATCAGGCCCGTCAGCGTGCGACTCGCCAACGCGCAGCTGCGCAGCGGCCTCTACCCCGCAAGCGTTGAGGATGCGTCACGGTTTCCGCTGAGCGAGCAGCCAGCGCCAGACTTCCGGGTTCCGATACGCTGCTGCATTGCAGTCGTGCCCCATGTCCGGGACCTCGGTGTATTTCACGGAGCTGCCAAGCTTGCGCAACGCCGCCACCATCTCGCGGGTGTTCGACACCGGAGAGACGTCGTCGAGCGCGCCGTGAAACGCCCAGATCGGCAGCGTTGCGATGACGCTGGCGCGCGCGGGATCGTTCACGCCGTTAACTGTCACCGCCGCGGCGAAGATCCCCGGATGACGCGTGATGTAATCCCAGCTGCCGGAACCACCCATCGACGGCCCAGTGATGTAGACGCGTGTCTTGTCGATCGCATAGCGGCCCTCGACCTCGGATAGCACCTCGAACACGTGCTTCGCCGCGTCCGACTCCGGCACGTCGGCTTGCACGTAATTCGTGAAGGGCACCGCTTTGGCGCCGTTCACCCACTGATCGCCGGCCGGACATTGTGGCACGAGAACGAAGCTCGGCTCGATGCTCTGCAGCAACGGGGAAATCAGCTGCGCCACGTCGTCGCCCAGCTGGCGCACGTTGTCGTTGCCCCAGCCACCCGCGCCGTGCAGATACAGCACGATCGGATAGGACCGCGCGCGATCGTAGCCCGCCGGTACGAACAACCGGTACGGCAGCGGATACGCATGGCCGTCCTTGCCGTGAACTTGGCCGACCATGCGCTGCGCCAGCGCCACTTGCGCAGGCGTGGGCGTCTCGACCGCCGGCGTGTCCTTCCTACAGCCCAGAACCGAGAGCAGCGCGGCACCGGCGTACAGCATGCCTCTGCGCAACAGGCGCACCGCACGCGCGGGCATCACGCCTCGGGTTCCACGTTGCTTGCCCGCGAGCTGCCACACGCGCTGGGCAAACCGAGCGCGCTGCGCTCGTCTTCGGACAGCTCGAGCTTGTGCGCGAGCATGTGCAGGTCCTTTAGCGGCTGGTCGGCGATCTTGGCCAGCGCCTCGTCGCGCGTCATCAAGCCCTTGCGAATGAGGTGGCTCAGCTCGAGCTCGTACGGGTTGAAGCCGTACTTGCGCTCGTGCACGTAGTTGTTGAAGGTGTTCAGCTGACAGTTGGAGGAACAACCGTCGACATCTGTCGGCCTGCGCCAGCCGAGCTTTTCGACTCGTGCAACGATCTCGTCCTCGGTGATCTCCTCGAGACAGAGCAAGTTCACGTTGTACGGATACGACTCCACACGGTCGAGCACGGCGTCGCTCACGCCGTAGTATTCGTCGACCTCGCTGCCGACGGCGGCACGCAGCCGATCGAGGCTGTCTTTTCGGCTCTCCTGGAAGAACTTGAAGTGGTTGCGGTAGATGATCGCGTTGGCTGGAATCTGACCCAGCGTGAAGCCGGCGAGAATCAACGGCGCGCCCTTTTCCAGCGCGAGCTTGAGCGCCATCGTGTTGACCAGCGAGATGCAGGCGTTGCAGCCGGCCGAAATACGACGCAGCGTCTGTTCCTGGTAGAGCGGCAAGAGGGCGGTTGCCTTGATGACTTTCTTGTAGAAGCGCGACGACGGCCGCACCGTGATGTGGTCGACACCGAGCGTGTCCACCACTCTTTCGATGTTCTCGCGCGCGGTCGGCGAGACGAAGCCGTTGTCCATCGTGAACGACAGCACGCGCAGGCCGTACTTCTCCACGGCCAGCTGCAGCGTATAGCTGCTGTCCTTGCCGCCGCTGTTGCACATGATCGCGTCGTATGGCCGCGCCCGCTGCGCGAACAGCGTTGTGACTTGCTGCTTGGCCCGCTCCACGGCGCTGGCGTCGCTCGTGACCACCATCTTGTCGCGACAGAACGAGCACACGCCGTGCTCGTCGAAGGTGATGCTGGGAAACGCCGCCGACAGTGCGCAGCGCGAGCAGCGCGAGCCTGGCTCGCCCGGCAGCTCGATCATCGCTCACCCCGCTGGCGGCCCACGACGAATTTGGCCATTTTGTCCAAGGAACCGAACGATTCACGCGTCATGTCCGCGTCGCGGACCACCACTTTCAGCTCTTTTTCGATGAACGCGGTCAGCTCGACCAGGCCAAACGAGTCGATGATGCCTTGATCGATCAGCGACTCGTCGAGCCGAACGTCCCCTTCCGTCACATTGAAGCTGCGTATGACGAAGCCGAGTAACAGCGCGCGCACGCGCAACACTTCAGATTCCATGATCGGGGCCTCACTGATATCCTTCCCTTATAGCATGTACCGCACCAACCCGAACCGAAGCTGATGTGCGGAGTGGTGGCAATCCTGGGTGGCTCGCTCCGCCCTGACGGCCGTCGGGAGCGGCTCACCCATATGCTCGGCCGGATCGCTCACCGCGGTCCGGACGCGTTCGGCACCTACGTCACGCCGCAGCTCGGATTAGGCCACGTGCGCCTGTCGATCGTGGACTTGGCCGCCGGCCATCAGCCGTTCGCGATCGACGACGACGTCATCAGCTACAACGGCGAGGTCTTCAATCACATCGAGCTACGCGCCGAGCTGGAAGCACTGGGCGAGCGCTTCACGACCAAGAGCGACACGGAGCTCTTGTTGCGCGCGCTACGGCGCTGGGGGATCGACGCGCTCGTCCGCTGCAACGGCCAGTTCGCCTTCGTGTGGTGGAATGCCGCGCAGCGTCGGGTCGTCGTCGGCCGCGATCGCTACGGCGTGCGGCCGATGTTCTTCTGTTCGCACGAGGGCGCGGTCTATCTCGCCTCCGAAATGAAGGCTTTCGACGTGGTGCCCGGTTTGCGCCGCGAGCTCGATCCCCAGCACGTGCTCGAGCTCGGCCTGTTTTGGAACAACCTCTCGGATCGCACTCCGTACCGCGGGATCCGCTGTGTGGAGCCGGGCACGTGCCTGATCTTCGGCGCGGACGGCGCGGCACCGACCGCGAAGCGTTACCACCAGCTCGGCGACAAGCCTGTCGGCGACGCGCCCGCGAGCTTCGACGAAGCCAAGGCCATGCTGCGCGACAAGCTCAACCGCGCGGTCGCGCTGCGCTTGCGCAGCGATGTGCCGGTCGGCAACTACGTGAGCGGCGGCGTCGACTCCTCGGTCGTGACGCTGTTGACCGATCGCTTGCGCACCGACACGTACCGCACCTTCTCGATCGCGTTCCGCGATCCGGCGTTCGACGAGTCCGTGTTCCAAACGCAGCTCAACCAACAGCTGCACGCGCAGTCCCTCACCGTCACCATCGACGACGCCGACATCGAGCGTGGGTTCGAGGCGGCCGTCTATCATGCGGAGCGGCCGATCTTCCGAACCGCGCCCGTCCCGCTCTGGCTGCTGGCCAAACAGGTGCGCGACAGCGGCATCCGCGTGGTGCTCACCGGCGAGGCGGCGGACGAGGTGCTTTGGGGCTATGATTCATATAAGGAGCTCAAGCTGCTGCGGTTCTGGGCCAAACAGCCCAAGTCCACGCTCCGTCCGCAGCTGCTGCGCACGCTGTATCCGCACCTTGCGCATTATCGCGATCACAAACAGTTTGGCTTGATGCGCATGTTCTACGAGGGCTTCCTCGACAGCTACGACAACGCGCTCTTGGGCCTGAACCTGCGCGTGCACAACAACCGCGTCCTCGTGAGCTACCTGCGCAGCGAGCACCGCGTCGACGTCGACGTCGACTGGCTCGTCTCGCGCATCACGCCGGTGCTGCCGGCGGAAAGCGGCGACTGGTCCATGCTGCAGCGCAATCAGTTCTTGGAGATGCGCACGTTGCTCGACGGCTATCTGCTCTCGTCGCAGGGCGACCGCATGTCGCTGGCGCACGGTATCGAGGGACGCTATCCATTCCTCGACCACGAGCTGGTCGAGTGGGCGTTCCATCTGCCCGACAACTACAAGCTCCCCCTACTCTCGCAGAAACACCTGCTGCGCGAGGCGTTTCGCGGCCAGCTGCCGGCGTCGATCATCGATCGACCCAAGCAGCCCTACCAAGCGCCGGACTTGAAGGCCTTCGTGTCGAATGGTCAGCGTTCGCCGCTGGTGTCCGAGCACCTCGGACGGGACGCAATCGAACGCGTGGGACTGTTCGAGCCACGCATGGTGCAGCGCTTCCTCGACAAGTGGAGTGGCGGAGTGCCCGCTCAAGTCGGCTACCGAGACAACATGCTGATGTGTTTTCTGCTGTCGACGCAGCTGTGCGCGCGAGATGCCGCATGCACCGTCGCTCCGGCGGCGCCGGCCGCGCCGCGCACCGTGGACGTGGTGATTCGATCATGACGCACAACCCGCTACGCGCCTCGGATCACGACTCCGTTCAGCCTACCGCTGCTGCCGACAGCGCGGGCGCGGTCGCGATCATCGGCATGGCCGGACGTTTCCCGGGCGCGCGCGATCTGGACGAGCTGTGGCGGGTGATCGCGGAAGGGCGCGACACCATCTCGCGCTTCAGCCACGACGACGAGGAAGTGAACGATCCCGATCTCGAGCACGTGCGCAACGCAGAAAACTACGTGCGCGCGCGCGGCGTGCTCGACGACATCGCCGGCTTCGACGCCGCGTTCTTCGATTTCACGCCCGCGGAAGCTGCCAGCACCGATCCGCAGCATCGCGTCTGGCTCGAAACGGCGTGGCAGGCACTGGAAGCCGCTGGCTACGCCAGGCCCGGTCACGGCCAGCTGGTATCCGTGTTTGCGGGCAGCTTCACCAACACGTACTTGCTGCACAACCTGCTGACCGACCGCGCAGCCATCGAGGAGTACGTGCGCATGCGCAGCGCTCGCTCGTTCGCCACGCTGCTGCAGAACGACGCTGCCTTTCTGCCGAGCCGCACGGCGTACAAGCTCGACCTGCGTGGTCCTGCGATCAACGTGCAGACCGCGTGCTCCACCTCGCTGGTCGCCGTCGCGCTGGCCGTGCAGAGCCTACGCAACTTCGAGAGTGACATCAGCATCGCGGGCGGTGTCTGCATCGCCCAGCCCGAGCGCAGCGGCTACTTCTATCAAGAAGGCGCGATCTTCGCGCGCGACGGCGTCTGCCGCCCCTACGACAAGGAGGCGTGCGGCACGGTGTTCGGCAACGGCGTGGGCGCTGTCGTGCTCAAGCGGCTCGACGACGCGCTGCGCGACGGGGATCCGATCCGCGCGGTGATCCTGGGCGCGGCGTTGAACAACGACGGTCACGGCAAGGTCGGCTTCGCTGCGCCCAGCGTGACCGGACAAGCCGAAGTGATCGTCGCGGCTCAGACCGTGGCCGGCGTCTCACCCGACAGCATCGGCTACATCGAAGGTCACGGCACCGCGACGCCGATGGGCGATCCGATCGAAGTCGAGGCTCTGACGCGAGCGTTTCGAACCGGCACACAGCGCAATCAGTTCTGTGTGCTGGGCTCGCTCAAGGGCAACATCGGCCACCTCGACGCCGCGGCTGGCGTGGCAGGCTTGATCCGCGCCGTGCTGGCGCTCGAGCAGCGCACGCTGCCTCCAACCGCGCACTTCAGCGCCCCAAACCCCGAGCTACGCCTCGAGCAGACGCCGTTCTTCGTGTGCGGAACTGCCCAGCCTTGGCCTCAGAGCGCCGAGCCACGACGCGCCGGAGTGAGCGCGTTCGGGATCGGTGGCACCAACGCGCACGTGATTCTCGAGGAGGCACCGGATCGCACCGCCGCGCGCCACCCCGATGGCGAGCAGCAGACGTTGACCCTTTTGATCTCCGCGAAGAGCGATGCGGCGCTCGATGCCAATACCGAACGACTCGCGCAGCTCGCCGAGCAGCAGCTGACGAGCGATGCCTCGCCACCAGCGCTCTCCGATGTCGCGTTTGCCTTGCACGAGCGCAAGCAGCTGTTCGAGCATCGGCGTGCGGTGCGAGTCGACAGCTGGCCCGACGCAGCGCTCGCCCTGCGCGATCCGGAACGCTGGGCGAGCGGCCTCGCGGTCCCCGGCAAGCCCAAAGTGTTCTTCGCATTTCCTGGCCAAGGCAGTCTGTGGCCCGGGCAGCTCGTGCAGCTGTTGGCGGCGGACGCGAGCCTGCGTGCGGAGCTCGAGCCGCTGGCGCGCGCCGCGAGCGAGCTCATTCACTTCGATCTGTGGCGCTGGCTGAATGACGAGTCGGCCACGCTCACGGCGCTACGCACGGACAACGCCAAGAGCCAGCTGGCCGTATTCTGCATCGACGTCGCGCTGGCGCGCTGGCTCGAACGCCATGGCGTGGTAGCCGACGGATTCGTCGGCCATTCCCTCGGCGAATGGGCCGCCGCGCACTTGGCCGGCATACTCGACGCCGAAGCCGCGCTGCGCGCTGTCCATCAGCGTGGCCGGCTGATGCAGAGCACGGGCGTCGGCGCCGCGCTGATCGTGCGTCTGCCGGAACAGGCAGTCGGCCGCTACCTGGAGCACGGCGTCTCACTGGCGTGCGTGAACAGCCGCGCGCAGCTGCTGCTCAGCGGCTCGATCGCTGCGATCGAGGCTTGCGCGGCACACCTGGTCTCGGACGGGGTCGCGCACCGGCTCGCACCGATCGACGTCGCGGTTCACTCTGCCCACATGGACGCGGTGATCGAGCCTTTCCGACACGAGCTGGCGCAGCTGCAATTCTCGCGCGCGCACAGACCGGTCTTGTCCAGCGTCACCGGTCAGTGGCTCACGCCGGAAGCGGGCGCCGACCTCGAGTACTGGGCGCAGCAGATCCGCAAGCCAGTGCTGTTCGATCGGGCCGCCGAGACGCTCTTTGCCGAGCCCTGTTGCATCGCGCTCGAGGTCGGCCTGGGCAACGCGCTCACCGGTCTACTCGCGGCGGGCCGGCGGGTTCGGCAGACGCAGCGTGCGCTCGCACTGTTGGGCCGTCACGACGAAGAGCGCCCGTGCAGCGCGGCGCGCTTGCAGATCGCGCTCGGCGAGCTGTGGGCGAACGGTGCGGCGATCGACCTGATCGGACGGCTGCCGCAGCCGAGCGTAGTGCCGACCCTGCCGACCTACGCGTTCCAGCGCCAGCGTCACCTGATGGATGCACCCGCGCTCGAGTCGCGCGATGCCGGCGGCACAAAGGGGCGCACGACGCAGCACGGGCACGGCGCAGCGCAGACTCGCGCTGCAGCCGTCAGCGGCAACGTCGAGAGCCTGCGCCAGCTCCTGCTGCAGACGATCAGCGCGATGTCGCGCCTACCCGTGGACCAACTCGACGTGGCAGCGGGCTTCGCGGAGCTCGGTCTCGACTCGGTGTTCTTGGCCGAGCTCAGCGAGCGGCTGCAGCACGAGCTAGGCATCCCAGTACGCTTCTCGCAGCTCGTCAGCTGCGGGACCATCGAGCGGCTCGCGCAAGCCCTCGCTCGCGAGCACACGGCGCCGAGCGTGCCAGCGCTCTCGCCGCACGGGCCCGAGCCGTTTCAGGGCCTGGTATCGCTGCATGCCGGCGATGATCGGGTACCCATCTTGCTGATCCACGGCGACGGCGCCGACAACTTGTTGCCCCCGCTGCTGCCCGACGGGCAAAGCCTGTTCGGCTACCTGCATCAAGGCTCGGACGGTGAGCACATTCGGCTGCGCAGCGTGCAAGCGCTGGCGGCGCATTGCCACGAGGAGTGGCTCGCCCGCTGCGCCGATGCTCCGTGTATCCTCGCTGGACACTCGTTCGGCGGCCTGATCGCGTACGAACTGGCGTGCTTACGCCGGGCAGCCGGCCTGCCCGTCAGCTTGCTGGTGCTGCTGGACGTGTACGCCCCGCAGAGCCTGCGCGCGCCGCACGAGCTCAGCCTGCGTGCCGGCCATCACTTGGCCCAAGACGTGTTGCACACCGTAGCGTGGGGTCGTGACATCGCTCGCGCCGAGCTTCAGCTAGCACGTGGCTCGCGCGTGCCGTTGACCCAGCGCACGCAGTACGTGCGTGCGGTCTACGAGCTAGCGACCTTGCGCTATCATCCCCGCACGCTCGACGCCGATACCCTGCTGTTTCGCGCCAGCGAAAAATGGGCGATCGAAGATGCGCCGGGCAGCGGCTGGCGCGGCCTGATACGCGGCCGCTATGACGTGCAGGAAGTCTCAGGCGATCACCTCAGTATAGTGCGCACCAAACAGGGCTTCGCGCCAATCGCGGAGGCGTTGTTGCAGCGAGCCGCCGCGCTGCGCGCGGGCTGAAATACCAGATGGACGCCCATGACTGAGTCAGCTGCCACGGAGCGGCGACCTTCACCGTGCGTGACGCCGGCTGGCCGCGCACGGCTCGAAGCGCTGCGCGTGCTCGCGATCGCCATGCTGGTCGCGTACCACGCCGCCTGCGTTTGGGTTCCGCACGATCCGAGCCTCCTGGCGCGACTGCTGCTGCGGGCTGCCGGAATGGGCTGGATCGGCACGGATCTGGCGCTCGGCCTGTCGGGTTTCCTGGCCTTCGAGTCGCGCGCGCGGGCGGGCAGCGCGGGGCGCTGGCTCGTGCACCGTGCGCTGCGCGTGCTGCCGGCCTACTGGACGTTTCTGCTGAGCTATCTGTACGGTTTGCCGGCGCTGCTCGCGGCGGCGGGCGTCGTGCCGACGGCGCTCAGCGCCTATCGCGGCCTCAACCACGCGCGCCAGCAACTGCCGTATATCGGCGCGCTCACAACCAACTGGCTGTTCGCGGCCGGCGGTCGTCCGGGCGCTGCGCTCGAGCCGCTGCTCACGCTCGCGCTGGGCGTGCAGCTGACGCTGCTGGCCGCGTGCGTCATTCGCGAGCGCACCGGGCAGACGTGGGCGCTGGCCGGTGGCCTGTGGTTTCTTGGCATACTGCTGCACGTGCTCTGGCTGCACGCCGACCCATGGCGCAGCTATTCGCTGCCCTTCACACGTTGCGATTCCTTCCTTGCCGGTCTGTCGCTGGCCGCCGCGCTGCGCGAGCCCCGCGTCGCTGCGCAGCTGCTGCGCTGGCGTGGCCGACTGCTCGCGCTCGGCTCGTTCGCGCTAGCCGCCGCCGCGCTGCTCACGCACGGCCTGGTGGTCGAGTCCCCTACCACGGTCTTGCTTGGCTATCCCGCCATCGGCCTGTTCACCGGCGCGCTCGTGCTGGTGCTAGCGCAGCAACGCGAAGCATCCTCGTTGAGCTCGCGCGTGGCACTGCTTGGCCCGCACACCTACGGCGCCTACCTCTGGAAGCTGCCGCTGCTCTGGCTGATCACAGACGGGCTGCGCGCCAACGGTCTTTTGCACGGAACCGGCGGCGTGCTGCTCCTGATCACCGCTTCACTGCTCGCCAGCTTCTGGGCCGGCTCACTCTGGTACCTAGCCATCGAACGACCGCTGCAACGCCTCACCTCGCGCCTTCTTTGAAGGCAACCCGGTGTATCGCCGCTTTGACCCACTCGCGGCGGGCGCGTCACCTTCCTCCACGAAGACCGGCCGACCGTCCAGCGAGATTCTGGTGTACGCTCGTGCGGTTCGGCTCACACGGAGCAACCACGAGTGGCTCCCCACGAAATAGGCGCGTTGGCCCCGGACTCCCTCGAGGAGCTCGATGCGTATTGGCAGAAGCCGACACAGTCGCGGTACATCGTGTCGCGGCGCTACGACTGGGTTTGGTTTCTGTTGCCGCCCTTGCTCGCGCTGCTGCTGGGCGTGCTGGTGTCCAACAGCTCGCGGCCTTACCAGCGCTTCCAGCTTTGGGGCGACGAGGTGTCGTGGCACAAGCTGCTGCTTGGCATCTTGATTCACGCCCACTTGCTGGCCGTCGTCTTTCGATCTCACGCGAACACGTCGGTCTTCGAGAAGTTCCCGCTGCGCTTCGTGCTCGTGCCCGCTGCGTTATGTGCGGCGATGAACTTGTCCCTGTGGATCATGGTGAGCTGTTCGGTCTTGGCCACCTTCTGGGATGTCTATCACTCGGGCGCGCAGACCTTCGGCTTCGCGCGCATCTACGATCACAAGGCCGGCAACGATCCGCGCGTGGGCCGCAGCTTGGACTTCTGGCTGAATCAACTGCTGTACGCCGGGCCGATCCTGGCCGGGGTCACGCTGATGGCCCACCTCCAGACGTTTCAAGAATTCGAAGACCTCGGGGATGTCTTCTTTCTCTACGTGCCATCGTTCGTGCAGAGCAAGCAGTCGTACCTTGCGTGGGCAGTCGTGGGCGGCGGCACGCTCTTCCTCGCGTACTACGTGCTTGCGTACGCTCGCTTGGTTGCGCAGGGCTACCGAATCTCACCGCTGAAGGTGTTCCTCGTGGCGAGCACGGCCGCGGTCTCGCTCTACAGCTGGGGCTTCAACACGTGGGGCGAAGCGTTTCTGATCATGAACGTGTTCCACGCCGTCCAGTACCTGGGCCTCGTCTGGGCGCATGAGCACAAGAGCATCGTCGCAGCGTTTCGACTCACCGGACGCAAGCACGGAAAGCCCTTGGCTCTTTGCCTGTTTCTCGGCGTCGTCACGCTCTACGGCTACTTCGTGCAAGTCACTAGCTCGGAAGTACGCGTGATCTGGAGCATCACCACGACGGTCGCCCTCATGCACTTCTGGTACGACGGCTTCATCTGGTCGGTGCGCAAAGGGGAGATCTAGCGAGCGCTCCGTGGCCTCGCGTAAAGGTCGGTGTCTCCTCGGCGCCGGGCGAGGTGTTCCTCGATCACGCGCGCAAGATCCTGGCCGCGATCGAGACGGCCGCAGACGCGACGCGACGTGCGGCTACCCTATTTCACCAGAGTCGCGTCACGCCGTGACCGTCCAGCGCGACATCGACACTGATGATTGCGACGCGCTCGGCCTGCGCTTGCGCGATCAACATACGATCGAACGGGTCGCGGTGCGGGCCGGGCAAGTTGCCGGCGACCTGCGCGTGCTCGACTGTGATGGACATGCTCGAAAACCCTTGGCCCGCGATGCACATGGGCACATCGGCGGCCACCGCCAGCGCACCCGGCAGCTTGCCGAGGCGCGCCTTGGTCGTGATCTCCCAGACCGACGCGGCGCTCACGAGTATCTCGTTGTCCTCGGCTTGAATGAGCTGGCGTGGACGACGCACTAAACGCTTGTCGCCATCGAGCCACCACAACAGCACGTGCGTATCGATCAGCAGCCGCGCCATCACGACTCCCAGCGTGCCAACTCGTCTTGCGCCAGCGGCTCGAAGAACGAGTCATCCGTGCGCGCGCGGCCTTTCATCGCGCCGAACTTGCGCTGCTTGGCGCGCGGGGCGATGGGCACGAGTCGTACCACCGGCACATCGCGGCGAGCGATCACGACTTCGTCGCCATTCTCGGCAGCCTGGATGAGCCGCGAGAGCTGCGTCTTCGCTACGTGCACCGTGACTCGTTTTACCGACATAGCTAAGTAAGATAGCTAAGGGCCCGGCTGTCAGCAAACGGCCATCGAGCACGCGCTGCGCCGAAAAGAAAAACGCCGCAACCCTTTCGGATGGCGGCGCAAGTACGAGAGGTCACCGGCGATTCCGGGGCAAGCCCATGCACCTCGACCGTGCCCGGCTCAAACAGCATGCTCTCCGCGCTACGCCGGCTGATACCCCATGACCGCCTTGACCTCGAGGAACTCTTCGAAGCCCGCCTCGCCCCACTCGCGGCCGTTGCCCGACTGCTTGTAGCCGCCGAAGGGAGCGTTGAAGTCGATCGCCGCGCCGTTGAGGTGCACGTTGCCCGTGCGGAGCTGGGCAGCGACCTTGCGGGCGTGACTCAGATCGCTGGACTGCACGTACCCGGACAACCCGTAGACCGTGTCGTTCGCCTGCCGGATCGCGTCCGCCTCGGTGTCGTACGGGAGGATCGCGAGGACCGGCCCGAAGATCTCTTCGCGCGCGATGGTCATGTCGTTGGTCACATCCGCGAACACGGTCGGACGCACATAGTATCCGCTCGCGAGCCCCTGCGGTCGGCCGAGCCCGCCCGTGACCAGCGTCGCGCCTTCGTCGATCCCCTTCTGAATCAGCGCCTGGATCTTGTTCCACTGCGTCTCACTCACGACCGGGCCGATCGTGGTGCTCTCTGCGAACGGATCACCGACCTTGACCTTCGCCGCAGTCGCCTTCGCGAGCTCGATCGCCTGCGCCTGTTTGGCGCGCGGCACGAACAAGTTGGCGCAGATGCCATTCACCGCGGCGAGATCGAAGCCTCCCGCGAAGACCGCCATCCGATGGAGCAAGTGGCGCTCCTCGGCGCTGAGCAGCGCATCGCTCCATTCCACCGTGTCACGCAGCGAGCGCTGACCACCGTCCGCGCGCCGGGCTGGTCGCGGCAGCAGATTGAAAAGATCATCGAGGTGAGACGTGATGTCTTCCAGATCGAGCCCAGCCGCACGCGCAGCTGCAAGCTCGATCGCGAGCGGCAGACCATCGACGCGCCGGCAAATCTCTCCGATAGTGCGATTCGCGCGCTCGGTCGTGAGCGCATCTCCCGAGCGCGCTCCTGCTCGCTCACGAAACAGTTGCACCGCCGGACTTGCGCTGATCTCCTCAGCGCTCGCATCCTGCACCGCCAGCGGCAAAGGCGAGAGCCGATGGCTCACCTCACCATCGACCCACAGCGGCTCGCGACTCGTGGCGAGAATTCGCGACTCGTGGCGAGAATTCGCAGACGCGGCAGCTGCGTCGTCAGCGAATCGACCAGATCGGCGACCGCGGACACCACGTGTTCGCAGTTGTCGAGCACGAGCAGGACGTCCTTGTCTGTCAGCCAGCGGATGATCGCGTCTTCGTTGGACAGACCTCCCGATCTCGTCAACCCGATCGCGGCCGCCACTTCCGCAGCGACGAGCTCCGCTGAACGCAGTGGCGCGAGCCACACGACAGCCACGCCGTCGGGAAAATCCTCGCGACCGACAGCTGCTGCAACGCTCGTCGCCAGCGCCGTCTTGCCCACGCCACCGGGTCCGATCAGCGTCGTCACCGACGACGACAACACGTGATCGATCACGACTCGCTGATCAAGCTCGCGGCCGATCAGCGATGCGCGCTTGGCAGCGACCGACAACCGCGGCTGCAAAGCAGAAACGGACCCTACTGGAGGCGTGCGGCTGGTCCCCATGCTCAACAAGTTAAAGCACTGAACCTACGCCCGCGTAAACTGGCGTAGGTTCAAATCCGGAGTCGACCTTCCCAATGGCCGTTGCTCGCCACGAAGAGCTACTGCGTGGCCTGTGGGGCTGCATGGTCGTGGATCAGCGTTCCAGGTAGCGCACCAGCAGCTTCACGAGCTCGTCGGCCAGCGTTCCGCTCTCCACGTCGGATCTGCGCTCGACGATGCCTTCATGCACCGCCGCATGGGCTACCGTTTCGATCAGCCAGGCGGCCAGCGCCGGCTGCGGTAGGCCGTTTGCAAGGCGACTCCGATCTGCCAGGTGGATCAGCGGCGGCTCCTCCACGGAGTCTTCGCGGCGCCTGGGTAGCTCGTCCGAGAATACCCTGTGCAGCTCGGGCGCGACGAGGTGCGCAGCAATCGCGGCCTCGACCATGGTGCGCACGCGCGCTTCGAGCCCGTCGCCACGGTGACGCTCGTAGACTTCGGCGATCTTTGCGCGCGTCTCGGCGATGTGCCGGCGCTCCAGCTCCGCCACGATGGCTTCCTTCGTGGGGAAGAACTGATACAGCGACGCGATGTTCACACCGGCGCGCTCCGCCACTGCGTTCGTGGTCAGCGCTGGCCAGCCGCGCTTCACCAAAATGTAAGCAGCTGCCTGCAAGATGGCATCGACGGTCGCTCGCGAGCGCTCCTGGCGCGGTTTCTTTCGCGGCATCAACCGAGTGGGCTTGGCCATGCCTGCAGCATTCGGAACACAAGCTGACAAATCAAGTTGCGACACGCACATTGCCTGCATGAACGAACATCTCGAAACTCGTTGGTCGAATCTGAAAGCGATCATCGAAGAGCGTCGCGCCGTTCGGGACTTCGATGGCAGCCAGGTCGACCCCGAGGACCTCCGGGAGATCCTGGCCGCCGCCTTGCTAGCACCGACGAGCTCCAACCTGCAGCTGTTTCGCTTGCACGTCGTGACGAGCACCGCAGCTCGCGCCGCCGTGGCGACAGCCTGCATGAATCAACGTGCGACGCGTGGGGCACCGGTGCTGATCGCGGTGGCTGCGTGTCCGGTCGAAGGCGGCCGCTCCATTGCGGAGCAAGCCGCAGCGATCGCGCAGGACAGCGCGATCACACCACGAGCGAGGCAGCACGCCGAGCAGCATCTCAAGAAGATCGGCGCCCTGGTGCGGTTCGGACCCGTCAGCGTGCTCGCGCCGCTGATCCGCGCAGCGCTGTTTATCGCGCGGCACTTCCGACCGACGCCGGATCTCCCGTTCGGAAAGAGCGCGTTTCGTGCCTGGACCATGCGCAACAGCGCGTTCGTCGCGCAGACGCTGATGCTGGCGGCGCAGGCGCGCGGCTACGCCAGCTGTCCGATGGAGGGTTTCGATCGCTTTCGCGTGCAGCGCGCACTCGGCCTCGTCGACGAAGAAGTCTGGCTGATGATTGCGCTCGGACGTCGCGCCGACGATGCGCGAATCGAGCGTCGCTGGCGCCGCCCGTTCTCGACCTTGGTTCGCATCCACTGACCTTCCAAAAGTCGCCGGCAGGCAGCTCCGTTGCCTCCCAATCCGAGGACTCGCGCGCGGGCGAGATCCGCGAGACACACCGGCGAGACGATGGAACCCTTCAGTGATGGCACGGGCGGTCAGCTCGACACCATCCGCACGTGATGGGAGAGACGACCATGGCTCGAGCTGGTGCCGGCGCGGACGCGCGTATACTCGTTCTGTTCGTCGCCTGCTGGGCGATCGGCTGTTCGACGGGGCCTGCTGATGTCCAGCCAGCTGGGCTCGCAGGAAGCGGCGAGTTCTACGCCGCGGGCAGCGGCGGCATCGCAGGTTCCACCGCCGGCACGTCAGGCAGTGGTGCAGCCGGCATGGCCGGATCCGCTGGCACGTCAGCTGGAACTGTCGGCGCGAGCGGCAGCGGCGGCGCGAGCGGCAGCGGTGGATCCGCGTCGAGTGCCCGCATCCCCGTCCCGAGCGCCGGTTGCAGCAAGGCAGCGGGACGACCCACCGGCGGCGTGGTCACGGTCACGAACAATCACTACTACTTGTTTCCGAGCAGCTACGACGGAACGAAGCCGCTTCCTGTGCTCCTGGGCTTTCACGGCTGCGGCAGTGGCAACCGCGGCACGAGCTCGGACGACACCGAGTGGGGGAGCTACACCAAAGGCAGCGCCTTCGAGACCGACTACGTGCGCGCGATAGCGTTGTCCACCGACGCCGGAGGCTGTTGGAACTACGGTACGGACATCAGCAAGGTCACCCAGATGTACGACGACCTGCTGGCGAGCTACTGCGTCGACACCAGCAGGATCTTCGCCACGGGTCACAGCTCCGGCGCGCAGTTCGTCGTGCAGATCCTGACGCACGCGAGCGACGCGCAGCACCTCGCGCTCAAGGCCGTCGCTCCGGTCGCAGCGTCCGACTACGGCGTAATCACGAGCCCAATCCCCGTCATGTACATCCAGGGCATGATGGACACCGAGCGCGGCCGCGGTGACGGTCACGAGACGGTCGCGCGCTTCACTGCAGCCAACGGCTGCGGAACCAGCACGATGGCATACTCGCCGGTCGTAGGCTGCACGAGCCAAGGCGGCGGGACCACCGTCAACCCGGGTTGCAAGAGCTACGACGGCTGCACGGTACCCACGATCTGGTGCTCGCACGACGATCCGTTCTACGGCAACACCATGCACGGCATCCCCTGCTTCGCCGTAGCAGCGATGCACGACTTCTTCGAGAGCTTGTAACGGAGAGCGCGTGTGTTTGGTACGTTCGTCCGCGCCTGCACGGGGTGAAGGTTCGCGACGCGGACACGATCGTCGAGATCAACATCGTTCATCTCGGCCGCGACACGCTGCAGCCGCAAGCTGGAGCGCCGATCACCTTCACGCACGAGGCCGTCTCGAGCCAGTTCTCGTATCGTCCCGAGACCCCCGCGGGCCAAAAGGATTACGGCATGGGCGGTGACGTCGATCCGGTGCAACGTACGTTTGTACGGACTGTGCCGATGGGATTACTGTCCGGACGTTCCGCACAGCCACCGAGGTGGTTGACCCTGCCCGAGAGGCCCCATTGATCAAGTATCTCGGTTCAAAGCGAACGCTCATTCCTGATTTGGTGCGCGTCATTTCGCACTTCCCGGAACTCACCTCGGCGACCGACCTGTTCTCTGGTACCTGCCGCGTGGGCCAGGCATTCAAACGAGCGGGCCTCGCTGTCCACTCGAACGATCTGAACGCCTACGCCTACGCTTTGGCCATGTGCTACGTCGCCGCTGATCGAGAAGCGGTCGAACGCGATGCGCGACTGCTGATCGAAGAGTTCAATCGTATGCCCGGGGAGCCGGGCTACTTCACGAAGGCGTTCTGCGAGGACTCCAGATTCTTCCAGCCAAAGAACGGAGCGCGAGTCGATGCGATTCGTGAGGCGATCGAGAGCAAGGGCCTCGAACCGTCGCTCAAGTACGTGCTGCTGGTCTCGCTCATGGAAGCCGCCGACCGGGTGGATTCAACGTGCGGCGTTCAGATGGCCTACGTCAAGAAGTGGGCGCAACGCGCATTCAACGATCTCGAACTGCGCATGCCCGAGGTCGTCCCCGCGTCGAAGGCCGGTCCCTGTCGAGCAACCAACTTGGATGCGCTCGAGGCTGCAAAGCAGATATCGACGGACATCGTGTACCTCGATCCGCCGTACAACCAACACAGCTACCTGTCGAACTACCACATCTGGGAAACGCTGATTCTCTGGGACAAGCCCGAGTACTACGGCGTCGCGTGCAAGCGAATGGATTGCCGAACCCGGAAGAGCGACTTCAATTCACGCCAAGGGCACATGCCCGCTTTCGACGAAGTTCTTCGTCACGCCGCACGCGCTCCACTGGTGATCGTGTCGTTTAGCGATGAAGGCTACCAAAGCCGATCGCACCTGGAAGCGGTGCTGCGCGAGCACGGCGACGTTCACGTGATCAGCAAGGACTTCAAGCGCTACGTCGGTGCACAGATCGGCATCCACAACCCCGACGGCAAGCTCGTCGGCGAGGTTAGCCACGTGCGCAACGAGGAGTACATCTACCTGCTGGCCACGGCCGGTGCGGAGAAGAGCGAGATCACCCGTCAACGGTTAGCGATCTTTGCGGAGTCGCAGCAGCAAGCAAGCGGGCAACTCTTTGCCGTCGGCGCAGACACGGTGCGACCTCGCCAGCACACCACGGCAGAGGTATCGATTCTCGCAGCACTACGAGAACATGGTGATCTCTCGGCACGCGACCTCGAACGGATTACAGCACTCACGTCGTATCGCATTGCGTCGTTCCTTCGCCGACTTGCGGAGAGCGGCGACGTAGCGGTGCGTGCTGGTACCCGCAGTTACTACTGCGTGAATCGCGAATCTGCCGGCGACTCAATGGGCGAGGCGTCCTCGCCGCCGCCAACAGCACTGCCGACGCAATGCCGTGCACAGCGCTCCGACATCGAGTTGATGGAGATCGTCAAAGGGTAAGCGTTCGGGTCCCCGAAAAGGTGGATCATTTCCAGCAGTTAAGAATTCGTGATCGACGCAGAAAAGAAGATGTGATCTACGTTCGCCGGTGGACGCGGAGCGCCGAACACTCGAGCTGGAAGCGGAGCTGAGCGCAAAGGACGCTCGCATCGCCGAGCGGCACCCAGAGCGAGCGCGGCAACCGCTTTCCGAGCGCCTGATGACGGTGGCGCACACCGCGCGCAAGCAGCACAAGAACGTGCTGGCCTTCTTGACCGCGTGCTGCACCGCAGCTCGCAGCGGCGAGCAAGTCCCGTCATCGTTTGCTGCCTGAGCTCTTCGCTAGGAGGATTTCGCCGCCGCCATCGGGAAATAGCGCGTCAGATGCCGCTGCCCGGCGCTGGCGGTCAGGCGGCAATCAACCCGGCGGCTCAACCACCCACCCCACAAACACCGAAGGCCCCGATTTCTCGGAGCCTTCGTGTTTCGTGACGTTTGGTTGCGGGGGCGCGCTACGCCAGCTGGAACACGACGCGCGCCCTTCGGCCCACGCGTGCCCTCTGCAACGTCAGAGCTTCGTGTAGATCGCGCACCAGACCGATGCTTTGCTCGAGGTCTCTAGCT
>JADGRF010000006.1 GCA_017881055.1 Sandaracinaceae bacterium | reverse complement strand
TGGACGCCGGCGCCACGACGCGCTCGAGCCGTCGCGATGTGCACCCGGTCGGAGTGTTGGATCCTGCGGTCCATGACGCCGACGCTGAGCCGCGCGATGTGCGCCGCGCGGCAGCCGCGGGTGCTTGCGCCGCCGTCGCGACTGGCGCCGTCACGGCTGCATTGTCGGTGCACCTGGCTGAAAACGCGCCCTCCGCCAGCAACCCAAGCGCCGGTGAGTACACGGGGCTTCCGACGCTCGAGTTTTCGTACCATACGGCTTCGTATCATGCGACCGACCGGGACCTGAGCGCGCTCGACTCGCCAAGCTATTGGGGCTTCTGGGCGGGCTCGGGCATGACGACGCGATATGAGATCGTCGCACCCGGCCGTAGCTCCTCCGAGCCTCTGCGGACCACGAGATCGCCTGGCTGCAGCGCTCCGAATACCTGCAACAGCTCACCCACGCTCGTGCCTCGCTCGACGTTCACGCGCTCCACCCTGTTGCTGGCGATCTTCACGACGAACGTTGCATCGGTCGATTGTACAACCGCGCTCGGCGGAACCCACAGCACCGGGCCTGCGCTCTGCACCGGCCACACGACATCGGCGAACATGCCTGGCGCGAGCTTGCCATCTGCATTGTCCACGTCCGCCTCGACGATCATCGTGCGTGTGCGCGTGTCGATCGACCGCGAAGATCGGTGAATCGTGCCTGAGAACGTTTGCCCTGGCCACGCGCGCACGCTGAAGCGTGCTTGCGCGCCGTCGGCCACCGAGCCCACGAGCTGCTCGGGCACCGACACGGCCAAGCGCAGCTGCTCGACTTGCTCGATGTGCAGCATCGGCGCTGCGGTCGCGGCCGCCTGCGGACCGACCAAGCTGCCGGGATGCACGTTGCGCTCGGTCACGACCCCCGCGAACGGCGCGCTCACGTTGAGGTAACCTTCGAGATCGCGCAGCGACGACAAGCGGCTCTTGTCGACGTCGACGGCCGAGGCCGCAAGCTCCAGCTCTTCACTGGCGACGACGCCGGGGGTGCGCGCCGCGGCAGTCAAGCGAGCCAGCGTGCTGCTGTCGGCGGCGAGCTTGGCTTCCGACTCGGCGCGCTGCGCCGAAAGCTCCGGCGCCGTGATGCTGACGAGCAGCTGGCCCTTCTTCACGACGCTGCCTCGGTCGACGAGCACGCGCGCGACGAACCCGCTCGCGCGGGCGCGTATATCGACGGTCTCGTACGCCTGAAGCTCGCCCTCGACGTGCGTCTTCGTGTCGAGCGGATGCGCGACGACCGCAACGACATCCACGGGCTGCGCTGCGCCCTTCGGCGCGACGGACGCTGTAGCAGGGGTCGCGGTGGGGTCACCCGCTGTGCCCGCACCCGATCCCGTGCAGCCAATCAACCAGAGCATGCCCATGAGCTTCTTCATACGGGCGTTCCTGTCGCATCGGGAGCGGGCTCGTCGTCCGGGTCGAGCGAGGCCGAGCGCGCAGCGCCTCGGCTCGCGAACAGCACGTACAGCGCCGGCAAGAACAAGAGTGTTGCCAGCGTGGAGCCGATCAGCCCGCCGATCACCGCGCGCCCGAGCGGAGCGGATTGCTCGCCGCCCTCACCCAAGGCGAGCGCGGTGGGGATCATGCCGGCGATCATCGCGAGGCTCGTCATGATGACCGGTCGCAGTCGGCCCTTGGCTGCATCGACCGCAGCTGTTGGCTGCGGCACGCCCGTCTTCCAGCGGTCCTTGGCGAAGGTCACGACCAACACCGCGTTCGCGACTGACACACCGATCGACATGATCGCCCCCATCAGCGACTGCACGTTGAGCGAAGTCCCCGTCAAGCGCAGCGCGACCACCACGCCCGCCAGCACCGCCGGAATGGTGGTCAACACGATCAGCGGCTCGCGCACCGATTGGAAGCTCGCCGCCAGCATGAGCAACACGACCAACACGGAGAGCACGAGTCCCTCGCGTAGGCTCGCGAGGCTCTCACGCATCTGCTCGGCTTGGCCGTGCAGATCGACGCTGACCGTCTTCGGCAGCGCACCAAGCTGCATCACGACGCGCTCGACGTCGCTGGCCGCCTTGCCGAGATCGGAACCCGCCACGTTCGCCGTGATGCTGACCGTGCGCTGACTGTTGTAGTGATCGATCTCGCCAAGGGTCTTGCCGCTGCGAATCGTCGCGATGTCGCGCAAGAGCACGTTGTCCGACGAGCCTTCTTGCGCGACGGATGTGGCGCCCAGGTCGCTCGCCGAACGAACCTGATTCTCGGGGACGCGCACTTGCACGCGGTAGCCGACACCCGTCTTCGGGTCAGTCCAGAAGATCGGCGTGGTGAGCACACTCGAAGACGTGGCGGCGACGATCGACTTGCCGGCACGATCGATGTTGATGCCGAGCTGGCCCGCGCGCTCGCGATCGATCTCGATGTCCAGCGTGGGGTAGTCGAGAGGCGCCGGGATCTGCACGTCGCGCAGCTCGGGCAGCTTGACGAGCCCGGCAAGCGCGCGAGCGGCCACCTGCCGGATCTCGGCGAAGCCTTTGCCCGAGACCGTCAGCTGAATCGGCGTCGGCGCGCCGAAGTTGAGCACCTGCGAGACGATGTCTCCCGCCTCGAACGAGAATCGCACCTCGGGAAAGAGCGCGTGGAGCTTGGCACGAAGCCGCTCTTGCAACGCGTCGATGCGTACGTGGGCATTGGGCTCGAGCGCCGTCAGCAGCACGGCTTCCTGCGGCCCCGCATTGAACGTGTACAGTGCGTTCACCGGATACGTCCACTGCGGGCTGCCGATGTTGGCGAGCGTCATGTGCACCGCGCGCGCGCCGACCATCGCGCGGATCGCGTCGTCGACGCCGCGCACGATCTGCTCGGTACGCTCGACCCGTGTGCCAGCCGGAGCACGAATGCGCAGCAGAAACTGGCCGGTGTCGACGCGCGGAAAGAGCTCGGTGCCCAGCGTGCCGAGCAGGGAAAACGCTGGAAAGCACAACAGCCCGTACCCCAGTAGCGCGAGCCAACGAAAGCGCACGACCGTCGTGATCAGCCGGCCATAGGCGCCGACCACGCCGGTTGCAGACTCGGCCGCATGCGAGGGCTGCTGCGCGGCCTTCCCGCGAAACAGCAGCACCGACAGCACCGGCACGAGCGTGCTCGCAAGCAGGTACGACGCAATCATCGAGAAGCCGACCGCCAGCGCGAGCGGCGGAAACAGCGCGCGACTGATGCCGACCATGAAGAACGCCGGCACGAACACCGCAAGGATGCAGAGCATCGCCAGAAACCGGGGCTGCATGACCTCGTGCATCGCATCGACCACAGCTCGACCGGCCGGCTTGCCGCGCGCCAAATGCGTGTGGATGTTCTCGATGGCGACCGTGGCTTCATCGACGAGTATGCCGACGGCCAGCGCGAGCCCGCTGAGCGTCATGATGTTCACTGTCTGGCCGGTCACGCGCAGCGCGATCAGCGACGCCAAGATCGAGAGCGGGATCGTCAACACGACAATCAGCGCCGAGCGCCAGCTGCGCAAAAACAACAGCACCGTCAGCGCGGTGAGCAGCGCGCCCAGACCGGCTTCGCCGACCAGCCCGCCGATGGCATTCTTGACGTAGACCGACTGGTCGAATTCGAAGGAGATCTGGAGGTCGTCGGGGACGAGCGCGCGCATCTTGGGCAGCGCGGCGCGGATGTTCGCCACGACGTCGAGCGTGGAGGCGTCGGCGCGCTTGGTCAGCGGCATGTAGACCGTGCGCCGGCCGTTAACGAGCGCGATGTTCGAGACCACGTCGGAGCTGTCCTCGATGCGACCGACATCGCGCAGTAGCACTGTGGGTCCGGCTCCCGTGCGCAGCGGCAAGCGTTCCAAATCCTTCGGACGCGCCACCATCGCGTTGGTCATCGCGAGCGTCGTGAGATCACCCACGCGCACGTTGCCCGCCGGCAGCGTCACGTTGGCGCGCGCTACGGAGGTCGCAACCTCGTCCGCCGACAGCCCGTATGCGCGCAAGCGATCGGGATCGAGGTAGGCCACGATCATGCGGACCTTGCCGCCCGACGGCGGCGGAGCGGACACGCCCGGCAAGGTTGCGAGCAGCGGCCGCACCTTGAACAGCGCGAGGTCTTGAATCTCCGCTTCGCTGCGCTTGTCACCGGAGAACACGAGCTGGCCCACGGGCACTGAACCCACATCGAAGCGCACGATGAACGGTGGCAGCGTGCCCGCGGGCATGAACGACGTCGCACGGAACGCCATCGCAGTCACCTGCGCTAGCGACTGCGCGACATCCGTGCCCGGATGAAAGTAGAGCTTGAGCATGCCCATGCCCTGCACGGAGACCGACTCAATGTGCTCGATGCCGTTGATGTAGAGGAAGTGGTACTCGTAGTAGCCGACGAGCTGGCCCTCCATCTGCGTGGGGGCCATGCCGCCGTACGGCTGCACGACATAGATCACTGGCACGCCGAGGCTCGGAAAGATGTCGGCCGGCATGCGACGCACGGCCAGCGCGGCGCCGCCGAGGATCGAGAGCGCGACCACGAAGATGGTGAACGGATGCCGCAGCGCGAATCGTACGAGCCACATGATTCAGCGTTCCTCGGTGTGGCCGGCCCGCACGGTTTGTAGAAAAGGCGTCAGGTCACCGCGCGCGCGGGCGAGCAGCAGGTCAGCCCGCTGCACATCGAGCCGCGCGAGCACGTCGTCGAGCTCGGCTTGGGCGAGCGAACGGTTGGCGTCGGCCACATCGAGAATCGAAGCCAGGCCGGCATCGTAGCGGGCTCGCGCTTGTGTCTGCGCGGCGCGCGCAGATTCAAGCGCGGCCGGCGTACCGCGCGCGACGCGACGCGCACCATCGAGCAGCGCATGCGCAGTCTCGAGCTGCGCCTGGACTGCGAGCAGCGTCTCCTCGCGACGCGCGTTGGCGGTGACTTCGGCCGCCTGCGCTACGCGCTCACGCGCGGCGTCCTTGCTGAATTCCGTCAGCGGCCAGCTCACTACGACGCCCGCCACCCAGTTTGGTACATCCGGCACTAGGCCGGCCGCCGGACTGCCGTACAGACCGCTGCCGCGAGCGCTGAGCGCGGCCACGAGATCCACTCGCGGCAAGTACGCCAGCTTGACGCTGCGGCGTTGCTCGGCGGCGTGCGCGATGACCGCGTCCGCCGCCAACAGCAGCGGATGCGCAGTGGATGTCTCGGGTGTGCGCGTGCTCTCGGCCACGTCAGGTGTCAGCACGCCATCCGCTACGACGAACACCCTGACGCCCGCGACGCCCAGCGCCGCCGCCAGCTGCGCGCGGCGCACCTCCAGCGCTTGCTCCGTGCGCGCAAGCTGCGTCTGGGCGAACGCGACTTCGGCCTCGGCGCGCACCGCGTCGAGCTCCGGACGCAGCTGTTGTGCAGCAAGCGCGTGCGCCGAGGTCGCGAACACGCGCGCACGGTCCAAGCTGGCCTGCGCGCTGATCACAGCTTGCTCGGCAGCAACCTCCGCCAAGAACGCGTCCGCGCTCGCATAGGCGACCTCCAGACGTTGCGCACTCGCGGCGGCACTCGCCTCGCGCCGTGAGGCCAACGCAACATCGACCGCGACAGCTTGTCGCAAGAGCGACACGACATCCCAGCGAGCCCACACGCTCATGCCCGTTTGCCAGGAGCCGCCGTCGAATGTGCGGCCACGAGGCGCCCCAGCGATGGGTGTAAATCCGTCCACCGGAACCAAAGCACCGGGTACCGTATTGCCCGTCGAGCGATTGAGTTCGCCGCTCACGCCCGCGCTCGGCAAGTCGTCGGTCCGCGCCTCGTCGACAGCGGCAGAAGCGGCGCTCTCCTCGGCTGACGAAACACGCAGTCGCGGGTGATGAGCAAGCGCAAACGTCACTGCATCGTCGAGCGTCATGCGCTGAGGCCCTGAAGCCGCTGACGGACCCTCCGCCAGCGCAGCGCATGGCGCACGGAGGATCGCTGCCATCACGAGCATCGGCAACGCGCGCGCGACGATTCCAGCGCAAGCGAGCGACGGTCGCCGCGCGATCTCTGCGGCGTCAGGCTTATCGTGGACCGCCATGGCTCGTTGTCCGCTTTCACCGAGCGGATCGTTCGGCAGCGGAACCATGACGTTGTGCTGAATCTCCAGTCAAGTGCATTTTGCTGCAATTGAATCATCAGGGTCTATTGAGCCCAAAGCGGCCTAGATCTCACTAGATCGTCCATTCCTTAAAATCCAATGGCAGCTGACTTGAAGCAGCTCTACATCTCTCTTGATTCAACTGTATCATCTGTAGACAGGAAGGTGATTCGCCGTTAATGTGGCGGCGGAATGAACCCGACGCTCCCCACGCAGACCGACCGCTGGCTGCTGTTGATCCATCAACTCCCACCCAAGCCGAACTACTTGCGCGTGAAGATTGGTCGGCGGCTTGCCGCGCTGGGCGCGGTGGCGTTGAAAAACACGGTCTATGTGCTGCCGCGCACCGCGAGCGCTCAGGAAGATCTGCAGTGGGTGCTGCGTGAGATCGTCGCCGCGGGCGGAGAGGCCTCGCTGTTGACCGCACAACTCGTCGACGGCGTCTCGGACGCCGACATCGAGCGCATGTTTCGGAGCGCACGTGACAGCGACTACACGATGCTGGCGCAGCAAGCCCGCGATCTGGAACGCCGCTGCGCACGCTTGAAGATGACCGACGAGCGGCGGCGCGACACGGAGCTCGATGTCCGACGCATCGAGCGACAGCTCGAGAGCATCACGAGCATCGATTTTTTCGGAGCTGCGGGCCGCGAGTCCGTCCACGGTCTGCTCGTCGCGCTGCGGGCCCGTCTGGCGCCGCCGCCTGCAGCAGCAGTGAGCGCGCCGATCAAGGAGACGTACCTGGGGCGCACATGGGTGACGCGGGTGGACATCCACGTCGATCGGATCGCAAGCGCGTGGCTCATTCAACGCTTCATCGATCCCGAGGCGCAGATCAAGTTCGTGAGCCCGAAGGGCTACGTGCCGGAAGCCGGCGAGCTCCGCTTCGACATGTTCGAGGCCGAGTTCTCGCACGAGGGCGACCTGTGCACGTTCGAGGTCCTCTGCAAGCGCTGGCGGCTCAATGTGCCCGGCCTGCGCGCGCTCGCCGAGATCGTGCACGACATCGATCTGAAAGACGCCAAGTTCGGCCGCGCGGAAACGGCCGGTATCGATGCACAGATCGACGGGCTCGCACGGCTTCAGCCGGACGACAAAGCGCGACTCGCGCGCGGCTGCGAGTTGTTCGACGAGCTACTCGCTCACTTCGCCAAGAAGAAAATCGCCAAGGAGGCACCATGACACTGCACACGCGACGCGAAGTACTCACGACACTCGCGGTGGGAGGCGCTGCGCTCGTCGCAGGCTGCGCGCACGGAGGCGGGCCACCGGCCAGCGCTGTCCCGTCATCGAACAACCTTCCGTCCACACCTGCCACACCCGCTAGCCCCGCCACCGCCACCGACGCACCAACCCTCGGAGACTCTGCCATGCCCACGTCCATGCCGACCGCTTTCGCTGCAACGCACACGCCCATGCCTCTGCCGTTCGCCGCGGGCTCGCTCAACGGCTTGTCGGAAAAAATGATCACGTCGCATCACGAGAACAACTACGGCGGCGCCGTGAAGAACCTCAACGGCGTGGAGAAGCAATTGGCGCAGGTCACCAAGGACACGCCGCCGTTCGTCGTGGTTGGTCTACACGAACGCGAGCTGACGTTTCGCAACTCGAAGACGCTGCACGAAGCGTACTTTGCAAACCTCGGCGGTGATGGAAAGCGGTCGGGCAGCATCGAGAGCGCGCTGGCGCAGACGTACGGCACGAGCAGTCGTTGGGAAGAGCACTTCCGTTTGCTGGGCGCCGGGCTCGGCGGCGGCAGCGGTTGGGCCATCCTCAGCTACGAGCTCGACACCGGCGCACTGCGTACGTGTTGGTCCGGTGGTCACACGCAGGTGCTCGCGACGAGTCTGCCGTTGTTGGTGATGGACATGTACGAGCATGCCTATCAGATGGACTTCGGCGCAGCCGCGGCGCGCTACATCGACGCGTTCTTCGCCAACATCAAGTGGGACGAAGTCAACGCGCGACTCGAGCACGCGACGCGCATCAACGCGGCCTGGAAAGGCAAAGCCGCGTGAATGACACGAGCGTGCCGATGCGCGACTTCGTGCTGTACTTTCTGCGCCTCGGCGCGCTCGGCTTCGGCGGCCCGATCGCGCTCGTGGGCTACATGCAGCGCGACCTGGTCGAGACACGTCGTTGGCTCACCAAGGAAGACTTCACTCAGGGCCTGGCGCTCGCGCAGCTCGCGCCGGGACCACTCGCGGCACAGACGGCGATCTACATCGGGTGGCTGCGCGGAGGCTCGTTCGGTGCGGCGCTGGTAGGGTTGGCATTCGTGCTGCCGTCGTTCCTAATGGTGCTTGCGGTCGCGTGGCTGTACCTGCGCGTCGGAGGGCTGCCGTGGATGCAGGCCGCGTTCTACGGCATCGGCGCCGCGGTCATCGCGCTGATCGCGCGCGGTGCAACCAAGCTGATCAAGTCCACGATCGCCAAAGACAAGCTTGGCTGGGCCATCTGCGGGGTGAACGCGTTCGTCACCGCGTGGACCGAGTCCGAGCTTGTCTGGATGTAAGCGTTCAGGGGAGGGGTTGAGCCGCGTTCGCGTCATGCGACCGCATCCTGACACGATGCACCTACTTCCGGAGCGCTCATGCGCTCGCTACGCTCGCCAAGCCCGCTCGCTCGACAGCCCTCGAAACTCGCACCACACGCGCCACGCAC